>JAZKSW010000071.1:0-2874 GCA_036625875.1 Minisyncoccota bacterium | reverse complement strand
GAAATATTTTCAATGTCTTGAAAATCTTCTATTCCTATTTTCCAACCTGAAGTTGTTAACTCCGTATAGCAATAACCACTATTATAAGAATCATACTGTTCCGGACATTTTATTCCTATTACCATGTGGTTGGCTTCTTCAAAGCTGAATAAAGCCACACCATACCCCAATTCTTTTACCAACAGGGCGCCTAAAAAGCTTTTACCGGAACAAACACCCTTCTTTTCATACAACACTTCATAGGGGTAACTGGCTTTAAAGGTTTCCTCCAGGGATTTCTTCTCGTCGTAAGGTATTGATTGTACGAAAGAGACAGTCAACTCTACCACCTGATCTTCACTTAGATCGGATTGTTCGCCCAATTCCTTTAATTTGGAGGTTAGCTCGGAAAAAGTATTATCGCTTTCCGCCGTTTGTAAAAATGCGTTGTAGTATTCTTCTTTCCAATTCTTAGGTTTAGTTCCCGTATAAGTATACTCTTTGGGTTGATTCCCGTAATAATTGTAAGTTGATTCATGCAATGTGGCACTTAACTCGTACTTTTGCTTATTGTAACGCCACTGATAGTTGACTTGCTTTTTGTTTGTATCTTCTTTAACTTCTTGCTTCGGTTGAGGTTCCTGTTCAGGTTTTTCTTCCTCAGTTTGTACTTCTTCTTCATTTATTTTAACTTCGGTTTGTTTTATTTGTTCTTTTACTCTCTTGTACTCGAATAACTTGTTTACTATTCCGGAAAAATCTTGAGTGGTTGTAAAAGTCACACCCATTAGGGTGATTACAAAAATCAAAAAGATTGTAGTTAGTAATTTTTTCATTTATTGAAAATATCTTTAAATATTATTTCTTTTATTCTATTAACCTCTTTTGTTATTCTTTCACTTTCATACTCACAATCATGGTCTTCACCGTCATTTTTATCCAAGTGTAATTTGAACTTAAGTTTATCTTCTTGGGTTTCAACAAACAAGTGGAACTTCTTGTTCTCTGCAACTGGTCTTATGTAACTGTCATCCGTAAACTGCGGCTCATACCCTATTTGTTGAGCTAATTCCTCTATACTTATTTCCGGTTTTTGAATAGTAAAATCCATTTTAAACTAGAAGATTAATGATAAGCGGAGTTGCAATTATTTTTGCAACTCCGCTTCTAAAAGACCAAAACATAATTAAAAATGACTACGGTCAAGGCAGCCAGCCAAACTCCTCTAATGGCGAAGCTCTTGTTTATTGTTTTGCTTCTAATAAGATAAATTGCCGTTCCGATCATCAGTAAGTGATCAAACTGTCCCTTCAGTAAAAGGCCATTCCACTCTAAAATAAATAAGCCCGTAAATCCGACTATCATTAAGCTGATTACAGACAATTTTTCTATTTTGGGATCTTTTTTGATTAAAGCCAACACAGCTAGGCTTTCCACCAGAAAACAAGGGTTCCACACAAGTAAATTAATAATTCCCATTCTGTAGAAAATCACCAAATAAATTAAGTTCATAACTGCACTTACACCCAATACTAGAGCTAGCCAACAAGAAAAACTCCATCGCTTTAAGTAATTCAAAATAACACCGCCCTATTCAATTTAATAGTTCTTCTACTTTAATGATATTACAAGAGAATAAAATATCAAATTTTTAATAGTTAACTTTAATCTTTTACTGGTCCCGGAAAGAATTTATTCGTCTTTTTCTTGTACTTTTGAAAATCCTCTCGCTCTTTCATTTTTTCTTCCACTGGTGGAACCCCGGAAACGAAAACCACCAGAACGGTTATGGTCAAGGGCCCTATAACGGTGAACCAACTATTCGGTAAAGACAAAGCAATTAAAAAGATACCCCACCATTGGGTCACCTCACCGAAATAATTCGGGTGTCTGGTGTAACGCCACAAGCCCTCGTTCATTATTCCTTGTTTGGAGGGATCTTTAATAAATTGAGTTAGCTGCCAATCACCAACGGCTTCAAAGAAAAAACCAACCAGCCACACTATAAAACCTGCTAAGTCAAGCCATCCCAGTCCGGTTCCCAACTTTTTGTTAACTAGCAAAGCCGGTAAGGCGATGGCATATAACAACAGACCTTGCAATATAAAAACCTGTAGGTAAGAGCGCAGATAAAACCATTTACCCCAATCTTCTCGCCATTGTTGGTAGCGAAAGTCTTCTTCTTTGCCTTTATTGCGTTGGTAAATATGAGCGGCTAATCGTAGACCCCAAATACTAACCAAGCTGTTTATTAATAAAACTCTGGTATTGAAGGAGTCGGTTGTCAAAAAAGAACTCCAGACTAAAACTACAAAGCCCAGCCCCCAAGCTACGTCCGCAACATCGTTCTTATTTTTGATTAAAGAAACAAGAAACCACAGATTCATGTAGGCGAAGAGTATGAAGCCCAATAACAAGTAGTAGTTCATAGTTTACTAACAATAAAGTAAGTGATAGTTGAAACCGAACCGGCGACCGTTGCACCCCAAATCAAATCTACGATAGTTATGGTCAAGGGCCAATTCTTTAAAGTAGCAAGGTTGGTGAAGTCGTAAGTAGCATAAGTAACAAGACCGAACAAAGCTCCAAGTAACAAAGCACTAACCCAGGAACCTTTTTCCAGTGCAGGTTCAATAACGAAAATAGTTAACCCCACCACGAATAAGGCATAAAAAATAAAGGCGGCACTCCAGTTGGGGTTACTTTTCATTAAAAATCCAATTTGGTCTCGGTAAAAGTTTTTAGCTACTACACCCAGCCACACCATATCAATAGCCAAAAAGACCGGAAAGGCGATAAAAAAAGTTTTAATAAACATGTTATATTTAATTAGATGAATATTTTATTGTTTCAATTTATAAGCAGCCAGTCCGTATTCTTCAATTTTATACTTGT
>JAZKSW010000070.1:0-2903 GCA_036625875.1 Minisyncoccota bacterium | reverse complement strand
TTAACCGATACCAAAATTAACAGGACAGTATTTAACTTGCAAGAGATATATGAACTCCTCTTCTGGTTCGAATTGGAACTGACTGACCATAGGATAATAAAAAGGGTAAACGGTATTTACCAGCTTCGAAGCTTGCCTAAAAAGGCCACGAAAGATATTAATTCTTTTGAAGTTAGTTTTGGTTATAAAACAAATTCCTGTAGGCGGGAGAAATTCTGAGGAATTGATGTTGCGGTATTAATTTAAGAGTTCCCTGTATATCTTCTCCAAAATTTGTAAAATAAGGCAGTGAGGTGGTCTTGCGGTGACTAATGATAAACTTCGGAAGAAAGTACTTAGGCACATAGATGATATGATCACTGAACAAGGAGGCGGTGTTCTAAGAATTGACACAAAGAAATTTGCAGAAAAAATTAATGAGGACCCGAGGGAGGTCAATATAACTTTAGAAGATCTGTCAGATAGAGGATACATTAAATCAAAACCTGCAGCGGATTCGGGATCATCAGTACGTAAACTAAAAAGGCTTAAGGTAACCGCTGACGGAAGAGATTTCCTGGAAGGAAAAGGTAAATCAAATGAAGAGAAATACAATATTAATGTGGAGAACATCAATGGTAACCAAGTTGCAGTAGGTGAAAATATATCTCAAGAGCAGGTAATTACTAAAAATCAGATAAAGAGTATAATTTCCGAATCTGATCTGCTTGAAGAAAAGGAAAAAGGGGAGCTGAAGGAAAGGATAGATAAGCTGGAAGAAGAGTTGGAAAAAGCTAATCCAGACAAGGCAACGCTTGGAAAGGTATTAAAGGAGATAAAAGATACAGGCATTGATCAAGGTTTTTCTTTAGCCGTAAACTATATAATCCAACAAATTCTGGCCAGTATTTGATTCCTAAGTTCCCAAAAATACCAGGTACATTTGGTTGTAAAAACTTTTTGTTCCCGTGGACGTGAATTATGAATCAAGAGTTAACATTCTCTTTTAAAAATGCCACGGCTTTGCTAGCTGGATTTCCCTTATAAACAAATTCAGTATTAATATCGGTATCATCAAGAAAAGCTTTATTATAGTTTTCCCTTAGTTTTCCCTCTTTACTTGGGTCATTATCCACAACGAAAACCTCTTCCGTGTTTGGTGAGGAAGAATTCACTAACATCCTGGTAGTCAAGTCCGTTTGAGGCAGAGAATAACCAATAGAGAGAATACGGTCAGCCTTTGATAATTCTGTTCGTGCATCTTCCCATAAGCTTTTAATTAACTTATTCGAATAGAACTGAGATTTCTCCATTACTGGTGGAATTATTAGATGTTGTTTATCTTTTAACACCTTAGAGTATTCTCCTCCCAGAATAGGATGGGTACTAAATGATTTTTCTTCTGGTTCCTTACTTGTAAGTCCATGATAGTAGATTTGTTCGCCAGGAAAATTATCTTCTCCAGAGTAAAACCAATTAATTGATCCATGAAGCTTAATAAGGTCGAAGGTAGCTAAGGTTGAATTTGAGTAGCTTGGTGTTAATACATCCCTTTGGGTAATATCTCTAAGAGGGATAGTGTAAAGATTTTCCATGGGGAATCTGCCTGTCCATTCACCGTCACGTCTATATAACAGCAACTGTTCTAAAATGGTATCATAGTTGAAAGTTATTACTGGTATTTTCTTCTCATGGAGCAACAAGGCAAAGTTATTAGCCCAATCTGGAATATCACCGAAGAAAGCCTCCCATCCTAACTCTGTTATGTGTTCTGCAAGCCTTTCCTTTATTTTCTTGAATAAAGCTTTATCTTTATAATCCTCTGAAATAGATTTCCAGGGTTGGTTTGAACCTAAGTAACTGAGTAGGAGCTCAAAGTTATCTATGTTATCTAGAAAGGGTTTGCTTTCCCAGATTTCATCTCCTTCAAATTCCGACCTAATTTCATGATGTAAATCAGCCATTGTTGGCATGTTACCGCTAAATGCTTTTGAAAATCCTGCGCCGAGTATAACTAGCCAGTCGTCTGACATATTAACCATCCTAATTAGAATATAAATTTGAAAGAGTTTGACAAATGACTTTACCTTGAAGAGTCCCTTCTATTCTGTGTTAAACGCTTACTTAAGGTGTTACATGAACGATTAAAATTCCCGATTAATCTTCATACTTTTGAAGCGGTAGGAATGGATGAATTCGCTCGCAATATTGGGAAAATTTGTCACCAAATTTTTTCCTCAAAAAGGCTGTTTCTTTTTTTGAGGATATAACTAGAAACACACTGATATAAGACAGGCTAATTAAAAAAGGAATAAGGAGGGACCATTTGATGTGTGGAAATATGGTTAAGAAACTTCCGAATATAAAGACAAAAATTCCAGCGTACAGTGGGTGTCTAATCCACCTATAAATACCCTGGATGACTAATTTTGTCTTTTCCCGCTTATATCCCGTCCAAACATGATAATCACCGAGGTCTGTTTTGGACTTTATAACAATACTCGCTCCGAGAATAGTCAATAAAAGGGCTAGGTAATCAAAGATCAAGAGTTCGTTCATTGTAATTAAAGTGTAGCCATATATGGCAATTGGAATTACATAACTGAACTTCATCACCCAGATATATTTTTTATCCATCAAGGGCTGAGATCCTTCTTTCTTCCGAAGGTCAGAGATATAGAGGGTAAAAATAACAATTACTAAAAACTGGGTAATTTTAAAAATTAGGACATTTGACATAGCATAGCCTCCTCCTAACCGATTGAATCTTGCACTCCTTTAAATGCGTTACGTGTTTGTTTGGGCGAAACTTCGTTAATTTTATACATTTAACGAAACATTTAGCAAATAACCTAAGTAATTTCGGAAAATACTTTATGCGCACTTTTTGTTTTTAGACAAAATTAAATGTTACACATATGGCT
>JAZKSW010000069.1:0-2921 GCA_036625875.1 Minisyncoccota bacterium | reverse complement strand
CGGTTGAAAAGCAATCTTACCGTCTTATTGGCTAAGACCTTTTAAGTAAGTTAGGCTTAACTTAACACCCCTGATTAAAATAACTTAGGGGTCTCATCTAACTAAGTTCAATTTTACTTTGAGATCATCTGTTTCTTTATTGACATCGAATGAGAATTTTTTGTATTTCTCAAGTATAGTATTTAGATCTCGGCCATCAAAAAGGGATTCATAAATGTAATCGCAGTAATTATTATGAAATATTGGGGCGTAGCTCCCACCCCAGTTATAGAAGAGGTTAGAATAATACTTCCCTCTTCTGTACTTTCTGGGTAGTTGATTTTTCATGTCAAGATTTACTAGCTTCATGTCGTGCTCCAAGGAAAAATCCTTGACCAACGTATTCGCAAGGGTTTTTCTAATCCTGTTTAGATCAGATTCGCTAACTCGATGCTCATTTGTCCGGAAATCTTTCGCTTCAAGCTCCTCAACCTCACTTGCCTCTGTATTACCTCTCTCTACTGAAATTCCGTAGACGGTTGCTTTCTTAATGATTTTATTCGGCCTTTGAGTGGTTTTTTCTCTTTGTTGGCTCCAGTATTGGTAAAACGACCCCAGGTTCTTGACTGGGGGGTTTTGGTCAATAGTATAGTAATCCCCTTTAAGTTCTATACTCACAGTTGAATGACCATTTCCACCACTTTTATAATCTATATCAAATAAGTAAATTGGCTGATAATCCATATTCAAGAGCAACCCGGCGGTCAAAACTGCATAATCCGTGCAGATGCCATCTCCTTTTTTAATTGTCTCTCCTGGTTTCTGGACCTGGTGCTTTGATTTTGCTCTTTTTTGATAGTTATAATCAATGTTTTGTTCTTCCCATTTTAATATGTTCCAGGCACTATCTTTTAATGAACCACCTTGAAGCGAGCTAGATAATTTCGAAATCTTAGCCCTTTCGGATCTAGATAGGTATTCTTCTATAGCGTAAATTTTGTTATAAGACCAAATATATTTTCTCTGTTGCCTAAGGTGTTTTGAGGAAACGCGGAGCCTCATCACCGAATAATTCCTAATATCACTGTCAGAAAGATCGAACTCTACTTCGAAAGGGGAGCTTTGATATTTACCCTTAAAGGTAATCTTTGAGTTAATGATTTCCCTATTAGAGACTTGAAGGCTTCCATTGTTAGTTGAATCCAACAAAGTGTCTTCCGCAAATACCTCTCCGTCAATAGGTTCCCCGCTCTGGTCTAAAAGAAACCGTAATTCCGTTTCTTTTGAATTTTTAATACTCTTTCCTCCAGACTTAAAGTGTAATTACTCCTTTAAAATATTATATGGGCATGCCGATAACTTATCATTATCTCCTTCCTTGCAGGTTAAGTTTTTCTGGTTTTTGATTTCACCGGAGAACTCTTCCGCTTCTCGATCAAACCCACATTCTTTCGAAAAAGTGGCGAGGTCATACTGATCGTTAGTGCAAAATTTATTTCCCTCCAGTAGTAGAGCTGCGTCTGAGGTAAGGACGACTCCGTAACTATTTTTCTTTATCTCAGAATCCATGACAGTTTGCTCCTCGGGGCTCTCTATTCGGATACCTGCACCTGAATTATCCGAAATGAGACAGTCATTGATTTTTGCTATTGAATTGTTTCGGATAACAATTCCGTGGGAGGTATTATTGTTAATAGTAGTATCAGTTAGCGAAGTTTTGGAACTTTCAGCGGCCACTAAGCCATGCTTGCTTCTGGTCAACTCGGAACTAGAAACTTCGACTTGAGACTCGCCACTAACTTTAACTGCGGCCATAGAGGAATTGGACAGAACTGAGTTTATTATATTAACCTTGCTTTTCCCTCTTATAGAAATTGCATAAGGACAGATATCTTTCTGAGAATTGAGACATTCACTCCTTTTCGACTTTACGTGCAGGTTTTTAATGGTAACGCCGGAAGGCAAACCTTTAATCTCAAGCACCGGCACACCCATCTTTGCAGATTCAAGCGTTGTTTTATCAGCTCCAAGACCGGTCAAAGTTAACTCTTTTTTGATCTCGATATTTCCGGTGACATCCATTTCGCCTATTTGTATTGTATTACCAGGATTTGCGGAATTAACTGCTTTATGGAGATCGGAATAAGTTTCGTCGGTATCCTTATTAATAATTCCTGGAGAATATTTTACTGTTTTAGTGCACGCATCACATTCATCAACATCAACGATGTTACCAGCATTGTCTTCGGGCTTAAACTGTATTTCAGCTTCTATCTCACTGACTCCATCCTGTTGAGTTATTTGTTTTTCGAGATCTTCCAGACTTATTTTTGGCTCGATCCCTTGTTCTTCTCCTTCCAGATTTACCGTTTTATTGAGATCGAGTTTATCGCTTTCGATAACGACCTGGTTCAAGCACCAATCGTCCGTAAATTTTAGAGGAATTACTATTTCGGATTTAGCGGTAGAAGGTGATAACTCTCCTGCAAGCTCCACTGAAGGATTTTGTTTGTCAAAAATTAGTCTTTGGTATCCTTTTGACTCATTGCCCGCTTTATCTACCGCAGTCACGGATTTTTTATTTTTTCCACTATTTAGATCTGCCTTTGTTTTGCATATGTGATAATCGTTTTCTTTTGTACAATCTAATTTTTCATCCTCTAACTCTACATAGGCGAAGTTTGAATCCCTCGCTGAAATTCTAAGCGGTACTTGATCTTTATTTGTTATTGGTTTTCCATTACATGCATTCAACTTCGTTTTAGTATTAATGTTCACATCCAAATCAGGCGCCTTTTGATCTAAAATTACAGTCTGTGATGCCCTCTTCTTGTGGCCAACTAGATCACGAAGGACAAGTTCAAGTTGTGTAGACTTTTTTTCAAGATCACCCTGTACGGTAGCCTTATCCTTTTTCCCTTCGAGATCAAATTCTTTTTCTG
>JAZKSW010000068.1:0-2936 GCA_036625875.1 Minisyncoccota bacterium | reverse complement strand
TAATTTCATCCACCAGTTTCTTAAGTCTATCGTACTCTTCTTCAGAAAAAGTTTTTCTGTTGTTCATCAAAATCACTCCTTATGCTATTTATCTAAACCATAACACTAATAAATATAATTGTCAAAACAACCTTTTAATACAATTTATCAACCAAAGACCCGAGGGGTTACCCTCACCGATCATTGGTAATTCAGAATCAGATCATTCTTTTTCAATCCAAATTAAGTTATAACAATAAAAAAGGCGGTGCATGAAGCACCGCCTAAAATTCACGATTGTGATTTCTTTTGAAGTAACTCCCCGGCATCTATCAATTTGAGATCAATTTTTTTACCCTCTAACTTTCTTGCTGTTCTAGAAATACTTTCTTTAACCTCTGGCACAGTTAAATCAGGACTTGATGATAATAAAAGAGCGATGACGCCACTCACATAACCAGCCGAAAGAGAAGTTCCACTATCAATCACATATTCCCCATCAGGATTCACAGAAACAACTTCCTCTCCGGGAGCAAAAACATCAACTACTTTTCCATAATTCGAGAAACTGGCCTTCTTAAGATCCCGATTTACAGCAGCAACTACGATCATACCCTTGTGATCTTTGAAATTGGAAACTTTTTTATTGTTGTTTCCAGCAATACTCACAATGGGTATATTTGCTCTATACGCTCTCTTAACTACCCTGTAAAATTCAGACGGGGGATCTACTCTAAAGTAAAGAGAAAGATTTATCACGTCAGCACCGTTGTCAATGGCATAATCAATGGCTTCAATCAGCTTCTTCCATTCGGTTGCAAAGAAATATCCTCCCGAATGAAGAAGATGCAGATCCATGACCTTCACTTTCGGAGCTGTTTTAGCAACAACCCCCGCTACAAAAGTTCCATGATAATAAAGAGGACCTTCCTCGTCAGAAAAACTATAACCACTAAGATCATCCACGTACCCATTTCCGTCATTATCTTTTTCGTCTGGTACTTCCTTTTTATTGTGCCATTTATTTTCTTTTAGAAGCTCGTTTGAGAAATCAACACCAGAATCAATAACCGCAACTACTACGCCTTCTCCTTTAGACTTCTCCCATACTTGAGGAGCCCGAATGGTTTCTAAACCCCACCCGGATTCCATAGACTGAGGAAGAAAGGTTACTTCACTTGTTTCAACTCCATCAGAAGCTAAAACCTCAACGGGAAAAATACTTATACAAAGCATCAAAAGGACAAGCGTAACCAACTTTCCTTTCCGTAACGACTTAGACATCTTCGTCACCTCCCATGTATTAAGCTTCATTTCGAGAAAATATAGAAGTTACTTCTAACTATTTTTAATGTGCTACTTGACCTGAACAGCCTCTTTTATAATAGAATAATGCTTTAAAAATGTCAAGGTGTCCTGAATGCTGCGTTTGCTGAATAAAGTTCGAACTTATTTTAAAGAAAATCCTGACGCTAAATTCTAAGATTTAGTCTATTACAAGCAAACCGGGCAAAAATTATTTTTCTCTCCGCCGCCTCTTAATTTTTGCCGTTCTTTTCTCTAACATAAAAGGCTAAGATTAAAACCGCCAGCCTTAATCGGTGAACTCAAAAGTAGAAAGTATTCTCTCGATAGTCGAGCGAATCTCCTTCGTACACACTTCATCAGGAGGACTTGATTCATACCTAGCTTGAATCACATACATCCTTCTCCCTTTGTTAATCCACACACCATCTAGCATCGCACTACCTCCAGGTGGACAACCTCCTACGTCTTTCAGCCACAGCGCCTTTCTCCCACCTACAGTTATCTCCTCAGGAGAATAAGAAGCTAAGCTTTCTTCGGAAGATAATCCACCACAAGCCTCCTTTTCTTTAACCCAATTTCTTAGCGAAAGATCATCAGGATTATCCTTTACCTTAATGAAAAAACTTAGATAAGTATTCCCTTGTGGAGAGAGACATTCCTTATCTTCCCAGTCTATACCTTTTGGTTCTTGACAACAACCAGTTACAAAACGGTAATCCGTGTTCAGGCCACGCCGACTATCCAATTCTACTTGAGGGGGATATTTTACCTTAAACTCATACTTTTTATCTGTATAGGTTTTCCAATCAGCAGTTTTAGATTGCTGCTTCTCATGACAAGCATCTTCGTACCAATAATAACCTGCGTCTTCACAGGCAGCTTGAGTGGTGTAATCACCAGGTTGTTTAGTTGTTGGTTCGGACTGCTTCTCTTCGTGGCAATTTTCTTCGTACCAGTAAAAACCTACTTCTTCGCAATCTGCTTGGGTAGTGTAATTACCTGGTTGCTTAGGCGTAGGCCCAGGCTCTTCCCCAGATGTTGTAAATTGCCACACTGCTATTCCCGCTACAGCAGCAACTACTACAATGAGTAAAATGGCAATTGGTGTTGATATTCCTTTGTTTAAGTTCATGGTTAAGTAGTTATTTGATTTATAAAATTATCTTTTAGTGGGTATGGGCAATATTGCTTCTAACCACCCACAACTCACATTTTCAAAGAGACTGGAACTCTTTCTTTAATTTGATAGATCTATGGTATCCAAGATCTGCTCGAAAGTTTTGAGTTGTTGATAGTCCAATAAAGTTAAATCTAGATAATGCTCTTGATGAGGAATAATAACTTTAACAAATTTATCTCCTTGTTCTATACCGGGCAAGCCCTTAGTCTGTCTAATTCTGTATCTTTCAGCTTGAATTTCATCAATAACAATGTCTGTATGTTCTTCCAGTTTCTCTCCCTCCTGAGCCACCGCTTCTTTTTGCTTATCATAGGAAATTTGCATTGTTAACCAAGTTCCACCTCCAACTCCACCAGGTTGTTCAAGCTTCTCAATGACATCCTGAGGAGCTACAGTAATGGTACCTCCATCACTTTTGTAAGTAGCCCAATTTTCAGGATGTCTCAAAGAAAATTCGTATTCCTCATCT
>JAZKSW010000067.1:0-2975 GCA_036625875.1 Minisyncoccota bacterium | reverse complement strand
CAGACATTTTTACTTATTGGGATGCCAGTTCCCCTGGCTTACTTCCAAAGCATCCTGATGGAAGATATGGCGGAGCAATGACTGGGGGAGCAGAACAACAGGCAAACAATATTGTGAGAACAATCGAAACTGATGTAGGTGAGGATAAAACACAAAATTATACCGGTAAATTAATGGCTACCTTAAATCCGATTGAAGGTTTAAATATTAAAGCTAGTTATTTTATTGATAACTACAATAATAATACATGGAGTAGTCAAGAACCTACTAATACATGGGATTTTCAGAATGATGTCATAATGAAGAGAGGTGCAGTTAATCCACGTATTACACTGTCCAACTCTAACTCAAAAAATCAGCGTCGTGTTGTTGATGTATATGCAGATTACGAGCAGTCATTTGGCAGGCATAATTTAAATGCAGTAGGAGGATTTAACCAGGAATACTTTAAAAATCAATGGTTCTGGGCTAATAAAAATGATCTTTACAGCCTGGATGTTCCTGTATTGGACGCAGCTACAAGCGAACCTAATGCTGGTGGCAATACATACGATTACGCTATAAGGTCTTATTTTGGAAGGTTAAATTATAACTTTGCAGAAAAATACTTGTTAGAAGCAAATGTTAGATATGATGGCTCTTCAAGATTCCATCCCGACCAAAGATGGGGCCTTTTCCCATCCTTTTCTGCAGGATGGAGAGTTTCTGAAGAAAATTTCTGGAGCCCATTAGAAGATCATATCACCTATTTGAAATTAAGAGCTTCTTATGGCCGGTTGGGTAATGCCGGAATTGGTAATTATGAATGGCAAAGTGTATATGCTTCTGCCAATTATAGTTTTAATGGATCAGTTGCTGAAGGGCTCGCTCCGAATGCAATCGCCAATAAAGATATCACTTGGGAAACAACAGATGTATTGGATATAGGTCTCGATATCGAACTTTATGAAAATATGAGTATGAGTGTGGATTATTACAATAAATACACACACGGGATACTAGCACGAACTCCAATTCCCCTTGTAAATGGTGGATTAGCAGCTCCGCGGGAAAATAGTGCTGAAGTGAGAAATAAAGGCCTGGAAACTGAATTGAGCTATAATAACAGATTCGGAGATTTTAGTCTTTCCGCATCAATAAATGGAGCTTATAATAAAAATGAAATTGTAAAATACAAGGGAGATTACCTTGAACCGCATGGTGCTGGAGTATGGACAGAAGGTGAGCCTATTGGAAAGTATTGGGTACGCGAAATCGATCACATTGTACAAGATGGGCAAGAAATTGAAAAAATGGTAAATAATGGCTGGGAATTCGGCCCTGGAACTCCTGGAGCTGGAGATTTCTTGTACGAAGAAAATACGGGAGATAAACAAATTAACAAAGACGACAGAGCGCTGAAAGGAAATCCGATTCCTAAATTTAATTTCGGCGGCAGTTTACAATTAAGCTATAAAGGATTGAATTTATCTGCGTCCTTTAGTGGTGTTGCAGGCTGGGATAAATATTTTTATGATAATTATTTCTCACTTCAACCTCGTACTGATGGGTACTTATATCCCGAAAAATTCTTGAATTCATGGACTGAGGAAAATCCCAGCACAGAAGTTCCAAAGCTTTACACTAATGATGCAAGAAATGATCAGCAAAGTGATTACTATTTGCATGATGCAAGTTATTTTAGAATAAACTCTCTTCAAATTGGATATGACCTTATGTCTAATCTGTTATCCGTTAATGGTATACAGAAACTTCGTGTATATGTAAATTTTGAGAATTATTTCACTTTCACTTCCTATCCGGGATTAGATCCCGAGAATAGCGGCAACAAAACTTATCCTTTAATGAAAACAGTATCATTCGGTTTAAATATGAATTTATAAATTATTAAAACAATAAGATATGAAATATATGAAATATATAATAGTAGTTGCTATAACGTTTTTAGTGACTATGTCTTGTGAGGATGATTTTTTAGACAGATCTCCTTACGATTCAATATCCAGTGCTAATATATGGAAAACTGACGTTAATGCACAAAGGGGAGTAAATGGCATCTATCATGCCCTGGACCATTTTCGAAGCGCCGGACAAAATTTTATGTGGGCCTTTTCTAACTTTGGTCCGGATGGAACAACCTTCAACGGAGGTGCCATAATACAAGGCAATTCTACATCACGTAGTTCCAATTGGTTAGGAAATGATTATAGAGCTTATTATACAGAAATGTACAGGATAATCAGATTCTCAAATGATGCTATTGCTAATCTTACTGACAATCCTAATATTTCAGAGGATTTACGTAAAAGATTGATTGGAGAAGCAAAGTTCTTCAGAGGTTTTGGATATTTCTATCTATGGGACTTATTTGGAGATGTCGTCCTTATTAAAGAGCCTGTCAAACCTGATGAAACAGATAAAGCCAGAGCTCCTGCTTCAGAGGTTAAAAAACTTATTGTTAGTGACTTTAAGGATGCCAGGGACAGATTACCCGTGACCTATGAAGAGAGCAATAGAGGACGTGTAACGCAAGGTGCTGCTGTTGCAATGCTCGGAAAAACCTATTTATATGATAAGGATTATAAAGATGCAGCAGATGTGTTTGAAAATCTGATGTCTTCCCCTTATGAATATGCCTTACATCCGGAATATTATCAGCTATTTAATTTTAAATGGGAATATAACGATGAAGTTATATTTGCCATAGATGAAATTATGCTACCTGGCCTGGGTAACGAGTATGATATGCGGTATGGAAATCGTTCAACCAATACTGGCGGATGGAATAATAGTCTTGCCACTTACACGGCAGTTGATAATTATACACATCGGGACGGTTCTCCAATTAACATGTCAACAATGCCCCAAAGAGATGATTATAAAACTGGTGGCGAAGTTGATGAAGTTGCCTACGGTGAAGCTTTAATTGATTGGTATCAGGCAACCTTTACTAAAGAGGATGTAGATAAGCGCCT
>JAZKSW010000066.1:0-2994 GCA_036625875.1 Minisyncoccota bacterium | reverse complement strand
GTTGTTTGGTGGGGGTGCGGGGATTTGAACCCCGATATACGGGTTTCCACAGTAAAACGGGTTTCAGAGCTCCAAAAAGGTCACCATTGTCCTTAGTCGTCACTAAGGACTCAGTAAACCCGTAAATCATCATTAACTTCTGGAGCCCGTCATGATGCCAGGTTACATCACACCCCCAGCGCTCAAGAATTAACCACCTACTCTTTTAAGAGTTCTGGTTCATTTGAATAAAAAACTAAAGATCAAAAAAAGAAAAAAATACCACAAATAGAATATTAGTAATATTATTGAGGGTTATTCTTTATTCTTCTCCTGTGAATACTTTGGTTATTTCCTTTTTGGCTCCTTTCTGCGAGAATACAGTTACAAGATCACCTTTTAAGAATTTAGTATCTCCTTTAGGAGTTAATAATTTTCCTTCTCTATCAATCGCAAGAATTATAGTTTCTTCATCTATTAAATTTCTGTTAGCGGCTTCTTCTAGAGTTTTTTCAATTATTGGTGAATCTTCAGTTACTGTTATTTCAAATACTTCAGCTCCTTTGGTTAATTTCATGTAGTTCTTGACCGATGGTTTTTGCATTGCTCTGTATAAGTATTCTGCGATTAATTCATCAGGATCTCCTATTACGTTTGCACCTAGTTCACGAAAGTACCTAATGTGAGTTGAGTGATTGACAATACTTACTAAGGATGGAATCTCAAAATCCTGTGCATTCAACATAACCATCATATTAGCTGGATCATCGGCAGTAGTTGAAATAATAGCATCAGCCCTATCAGCCTCAGCATCTTTCAATGTATCTCTAATAGTCGCATCACCATGAATAAAAACACAATCATACTTAGAAGAAGCACTATCAATTTTATTCTCATCATTATCAATAACTACTACATCATTCTGGTCTCTTAAAGCTAATTCAAGTGTTTTTAAACCTACATCTCCAGCCCCAACAATAATTAAATACATTAAGCATACCTCTTTCTTCAAATAGGCGATAAGGATATTTTAAAGTTACCCTAAATACCAGGCTATTATTCAGGATAACTTTTTATTTTTCTTTTGATAACTAAATAGCCCCATAAAATCTTTATTGCCGGATTAAGAATAATTTTTAGTGGTAATAATGTTTGTATTTATCTCTGGATATGGAATGATTGGATCTTACCTCGCTAATATTCTCTCAAAAGAAGGACATGATATCGTCATCATAGATCGAAACAAAAAAGCATTTCGAAACTTAAGCAGAGAATTCAGCAGATCAAAAATCTTTGGAGACTCAACAAACCCAAGCAACCTAGAAAAAGCATCTATAGAAAAATTAAATTCTTCTGATTAAGTAGCATCTTTAATATTTCTGATTTTTTAATTTTTTTTATTACTTTTTATTCTTAAATATCTCAACATCAAGTAATATCTTTGCGGAGATAAGTCGGATTTCTAATAACTATGATTTAATGATCTTAGGGACATCAGGAGGTTGGTGGCTATCTAAATATCTATTTGGCTATATGACGGATAAGATAGCTGGAAAATTAAGCAGCTCTATCCTAATACATAAATGGCAAGAAGATCTTCCCCCAGAAGAATAAAGATAAAATTTAATTTTGAGAATTGAGAAATTATATCCAATTATTTAAGACGTTTTTTTTATTATTACCTTTTTCTGTGCTTTTGACAAAAAAATTCTTATTTTTTTGAAAAAAAGATTTTTAAGATGGATTTTTTTTTGTGATTCTTATCTTTGTAGGTTTTTTAATTTGAGGAATTAAGTAAATAATCTTATCTATTTAATAAATTACAATTTTTTCTATTTGTAGTTTTCTTTTTGAGGCTGAGTATGAAAAAGTATATATTTATTTATGATAAAATTATTAATGGTGATTTGTTTCAACAAATTTTGAAAGTTTGTGTAAATAAACGAATAATAGATGAAATTATACACTACCTAAAAGAGATAGGATTTCTCTGTAAATTAAACTATAAATTTGTAAAAAATTAATGAGTAAAGGACGTATTTTAAATGTCTAATGAAGCTAAAAGTATGAAAAATAAATTTAAAAGATTAAGAATTTTTAATGGAGTAATGGGAGTCTTACATCTCTTACAGGCTACACTAATGTTCGTACTGAGTACAGATTTTACCTTACCAGTAACCAACACTTATCAGGCTGGTCCTCCAGGTAGCGGGGCAATGACAACTGAAATACTTTTTAATCTAACGGTTGGCCCAGCAATTGCATTATTTTTATTAATATCAGCGATATTTCATTTCGGGATTGCTAGTTTTCTTTATGACTGGTATGTAGAAAAATTAAAACAAAATATCAATCACCTTCGTTGGATAGAATACTCTATCAGTAGTTCAATAATGATAGTGGTTATAGCAATGCTCGTCGGATTTTCAGATATTGGAGTACTTCTAATGATCTTCGTTTTAAATGCATCAATGATTTTTTTCGGATGGTTAATGGAGCTTTATAATCAGAAAACAGAGAGAACAAGATGGTCGCCTTTCATCTTCGGATGCATAGCAGGAGCAATTCCTTGGTTTGCTATAGCTATAAGGCTCGTAACCGCAATTAATAATTCACCAGTAGAGGTTCCAGGATTTGTAATAGCGATTTTCATATCAATAGGGATATTTTTCAATATTTTCGCCTTAAACCAACTCCTACAATACAAAAAAGTTGGACCTTGGGGAAATTATCTTTTCGGAGAAAAAATGTATATAGTACTAAGTTTAGTAGCTAAATCAGCATTAGCATGGCAAATCTTCACAGGAACGTTAATGTAGGCAGGCCAAGAAAAATGAATAAAAAACAGAAACGTATCTCCTTATCCACTTTAATAGGTGGAATATTAGGAATTTTCTGTGTAATTGGAGTAGGATATCGACTCGGGATACAAGGAAACGAATGGTATCTCATTGGGATGTGGTACAATAGAGTTATCATGGGCCTTCTAATAGGATTTTCAGGTTCTTGGATAAT
>JAZKSW010000065.1:0-3014 GCA_036625875.1 Minisyncoccota bacterium | reverse complement strand
CCGCGATTTCCTTCGGAGAGCTGATAATTATATAAGGACTGGATCACCCACAGGATAAAGGTCTTTGCGTATATAGGATCGATCCTGTCATATTCGAGAACCAAATTGACTGAACCCTCAAGCAGCTTTTCTAGAGGAAAACCACGGTAATAGTTAAATGCCCTTTTGAAAATATATAGAAGTGCTTTCACCCTGTTTTCCGTTGTTTCGCCGTACCTATGGGTCTTGCTGTTGGGACGACTTTGGTTCTTAAGGTTATTCACTTCCTCATTAAAATCGAACATAGTGGGGGGTCTATTCTTGCTCTCAAAACGATCTGTTAAAGAATCCAGCACGTCCAAAATAAAGGACCGAGAACCAGTCATGAGATCCCCGGTCTGGGCGAGGATTCCAGCGAAGTCTTGTAGCCATACCTCTTTTTCGGATTTGAAAGCTGAAAAGGGGTTGAACGGAAATCGGTTCAACTTGATTACAAATAAATTATCAAGCTCCCTTGTCAAAGACCTGTAGGACTTTTTTGGATCAAAAATTAATGCTGAAGTATCTGTTTTTTTGTTAAGTTCGCGAGCTATTCTCCCCTTTGTAACTGACTTTCCACTCTGTGTTTCACCAGCAATTAAAGTATGAGAAAGATCACTTGGATGAGCCCGAACATCGTAGCCAAAGGAGGTCTCGCCTAAAAGGAGTGGGCCGTTGAATTCTTTTTCAGTTCCTTTGGGGAAGGGGTTAGGATTATTTTCAGCATACAGCAAAAGCTTCTTTTCAAGTGCTTCTGCTTTTTCCTCATCCCCGCGCAAAGCAACTTGCAGTATTGCTTTTTTCACTCCAGGAGAATCGGCATAACCAGCTTTTTCAGCTAACTCAAGGAGCCTCTCATAAGTACTGTTGATCATTTTGAATCTATTATTTCAATTGCTTTTTCGAGATTACTCAAAAGCTCCTTTTTGTCCTGACTCCTAGTTATGATACCTCTTATAATTCTTTCGTTGTGCTTCAATTCCTGGATTAAAGGTTCAAACTGCTTGATCCTTTTTTCCTCAAGATCCGACACTCGGTCCATCATCTTTGAGAAATGTTTGTGAGCTAACTCAGCTTTATCTTCCTTGTCATCGCTACCCCAGTTGAAAAGGTCTCTAGATCTTTCTTCAAAAACGTCCTCAGGTTCTTCGTCCTCGGAGAAGAAATCCAGAAGATGTCGGTACGTTACGAATGATTCACGAATCCCTTCCTCGGCCTTTACGGAATCTTGCGCGTCTAAAATTTTGTCAAAATTATTACTATTGTATTCCTCTAAATCCTTGAGTTTTGATTCGTCAGTCAAGATATCTTTCAGAGCAGAAATTAACTCCGAAAGCTTTTTTGTTTCTTCGATATCCTTCGTGACGAGAACATCGTTGATTAAGTCTTCCAAATCGTCCGTATCTTTCTTCCCGTTTCCGGAAACTTTTTGTGTTTTCATGATTACGCTCCTTTAAATTTAAACCAAATCGTTCTTAGAGCGATTACGACAAAAATACCAAAGAAACTAATAGGGAAAACTGGAATTTGGCGGAAAAACTCACCAGGAAGGCTATAGATATAGGCAAATCCCAAATGAGCAAAAGCTCCAACGATAGCTTCGAAAAAGCCCAATAAAATAGCGTTATATAGACGTGCTGGCAGGATAAAAGGTGGTACAGCGATGCTTAAAGAAGTACATATTAAAGTATTCAACAAGAAGATACTGAAGCTCGGTAATGGGTAGCTAAATACCTTCGTTACACCCAAAATGGAGAGATAAAGGACAAAAGCTATCCAAAGACCGATTAATATTGAAAGCAAAGTTCCGAGTACAAATAAATTCGCTTGCTCGTCTGTCGATCTCCTATTTTTTGTATCCTTTCCTGACAGTTCATTCTGAGCAATTATTACAAAGAAGCTGAAAGACCCAGCCAGGGTTAAAGGAAAGAATAAATAGCGTATGAAATTGTAGAAGAAAGAGTCCATTGTTCCTCCCTTATAAACGTTGTTTGTCTGTTCGCTCCAACATTACTCCTGTTCTGGAGAGGGAGGGTTATTTTTGAACCCGTCTAGGACCCTCCCTCCAGAACATTAGAAGGAGGTTAGCTGGTTTTTTTAACTAGAGATCCTGTAACCTCATTGAACACTGTTATGATGTCTTTAGGTGCCTTTGCAAAGTAGTAGTCCTCGGGAGTGGAAGCTAGCCTTCTAAGAAAACTTGAGTTAACATCTTCTCCAATTCCTATCGTAATTATCGTGATATCCTCCTCTTTGAGATTATCACCTAAATCGAGAATTGTGCTTTCGGATTCATAGGAGGGTAACCCATCAGTATCTATTACTAGTACTTTCTCCTGTTTGGCCTTGCTCAGATGTTTTTCATACGCTGCCTGCATAGCCTTGTAAAAGGGAGTCTTGCCGCTGGCCTCCATTTTATGGATTCTTTCCTTGATAACTTCAAAATCGGTTGTTAGAGGAGTCTCGACACTTACTCCATTACCAAAAGTCACAAGGCCAAGAGCCGCGTTGTGTCCTTCTAAATTCGTTACGAGATCTTTGCTTGAACTTTTAACATTGGCTAATTTTCTTCCTTTGGTTGAATTCGAATCATCGCTAACGAGAGAGATAGAAAGCTTCATCCCGAGGATCTCGCGGCATTTCGATTCATCTCTATCACCTTGATAAATTTTATCCTTCTTTGTTTTTTCTGGCGATAACAAGGCGTTCTGAATGCTTCTAAGCTTTTCTACCCATCCGTGTATCGACATATCAGGACACCTCCAAGCTTTTGTTCACTTTTTCTTGGGCTCTTTTCTTCTCTCTTTCCTCAATAATTTCCTCTCGCTCGATCTCCACATCTAGGCTTTTATCTGATTGGAGCTCATGAGCGTTAAGCTTAACGATACCCTCTCCATTAACTCTCATGGTGATTTCAATTGTTGGAACTCCTTGAGGCATTGGAGGAATTCCTTCGATCTTGTAGCCGTCTGAATCTCCTATAATGTCACAGTTTT
>JAZKSW010000064.1:0-3090 GCA_036625875.1 Minisyncoccota bacterium | reverse complement strand
ATAAATCATACCCCAAAAAACACAAAAAACAAAAACCATCTGAACTAATCAAGGGGGCGTTCTATGCAGCTCGAGAGGAGTGCAGGTCTAACCCAGACTGGATGAGTCAAGCGGCTAATTCTTTGCGAGATCTGCTCTATCCGCTATTTAGTCCCCATGTGGGAGAGAAGAATGTGATAAGGCTTTTCAAAGAATTCGCGACTGATCTGGAGACTCAAGTAAATCCTCAGCAAGAACAGTTTGTAAAAGTCTTCGCTGAGTTGAATACGGTTTATGGAAAACTAAGCGATTTAGCACATCATGGTACGGAACCTAGGAGTTTCACAAAAAATGAATACATGGAATTTTCTGAGGAGGACTTCGAGAGTCTTCTCCGTGATTTTGTTTCCATATTGAGAAAGGCTTTTAGCTTACAACAGGTTTATGTTCATATAGTACTTGATCTAATTGTGGAACAGGGACCGAAAAATGTTAAAGAAGAGGTAAAAACTCTTATAGGAGTGAATGCCGATGCCCGCCAATACTTTTATACAAACCTTGACGAAAACTGGTTGAAATGGCTTTGGTATAACGATTTTTTGGAAATGGTAAAAGATAATGTAGAAGACCCCACCCAATATAGTCAAAGAACACCTGAGTTAGGATATCTAATATCAATAACTGAAAAGAAACCGAAAGTAATTACAGAAGAAATACTTCTAGACGATAGCACTGCTACAAATAAAGAAAACTTCAATCCGGAGGTAGTTGATACCTTTTTGAGAATATGCCAGAAACTACCCGCTAAACAACTTAAGAAAGTTGTGCCAAAAATCCGGGATGAAAACTGGGTTAAGCTGATGGGAGGATTCGACCACTTAGGGTATCTATACCAAGAACTGTTAGATACACTGTCTACTTCCGGTAGATATGATAGCCTACTCGTGCTTGCAGAAGCCTTGCTTTCACTCCGTCCATCCTCCGCGATTGAGAAAATTGGCAGCATGGGAGACAACCCCTTTTATATAGATGATTTGTCGAGAACTGAGGTCTTTGATCACCTTATTTATTTAGAGGGCGTGTATGCAGAGCGCGCATTTGAAATGATTGCAAGTAAGCTTGAGAAAATATTTTCATCTTTAAACCCTTCTAGTGAAGATAGTTTCTTTGAGAAGGAAGACAATTATTTGAACTCGGACGTGGATTTCTTCAATGTAAAATTTGACCAAGATGATTCTTACAAAAAGAGCGATAACGTAAGGCGTACTTTTCTAGCTTTGGGGGAGCTTGCCAAGCGTGTGATTGGGGGCAGATGTGAGCAAGAGGAAAAGATATCAAGGCTTTATGAGGAGAATATTGAAGAACTGCCCCACAGTAGAGTGACCTGGCGGTTTAAACTGTACGCTTTGAGCTTATGCCCGCAGGTATTCCTAGAAGAATTTATAGATAAATTATTTACTTTGTTTGACACTAAAAAATATTTCGAGATCATGACAGGAGCTGAATACGAAAAGGCTTTGCGGGAGGTTTTTCCGGAACTTCCTCAAGCAGATAAGTCTGCATACGTAAATGAAGCAGTATCATACTTCAGCAAACTTGCCGAAGAAAGTGAAGAGAAAGAAGACAAGAAATCATGTTTGAACCAAGGTTCGAGACTTTTTTCATTGATATCTTCAGAACTTACCGAGGATGAAAGGCAAAAAATAGAGGCAAATGGATTTGATTTACTTTCCGATTACAAGCCAGGCGTTGCGTTTGAGTTTTCAGATTACGGGTTTTATAGCCCCAAAGGACCAATTGACCAAGAGGAATTTGATAAATTGCCGGTAAGTGAGGTTGCAAGCAAGTTAAAGTCGGAGTGGACACCTGAAAACCTGGAGGCACAGGACAAAGACCTCGACTTCAAGGAACCTATAAATACCGATGGGGTAGCAAAGCTGCTCAAGAAAAGCATCAACAATCGACTGCAGGATTTTGTAGATAAGGCAGAAATGTTCTTCGAACCGGGTTCACTTGACTCTCATTATACCTACTCCTTCTTACAAGGGATAAGAACTGCAATATCCGAAGATGAGGGAAAGTATGTAGGGATAAATTGGGATGGCTTAATTGAGATGATGCTTCAGCTAAAAACTTGGGGTTACGAAAACAGTTTACAGAAAGAACAGCCGGAAAGTGATTTATCGGGGAAATGGCGTGGAAACTGGAAAGCAGTTCATTCTATCCTAACTGATGTGCTGCAGGAACTAGTTAAAAAGGACGAGGGTGAGATTTTAGTTGATTCTTCTAAACGCCGAGAGGAATTACTGTCAATATTAGAATACCTATTAAAATTTCCCTATCCACGAGAAGAAGATGAGGAGCCGGAATCAGCAACCGAAAGGATAAGATCTGCGGGTAAAATTGAGCCAAAAGTTAGTAATCCATTCGATATGGCGATAAACTCCGTAAGGGGCGGTGCCTTTGAGGCCTTCGTTTATTTCGTTTATCGAGACGGGAAGGAGCTAAAGGAAGATATCAAGGAACAGTACGAATCACTCCTAGAGCAAGAAGAGACAAGAGCTCTATATTTTATGTTTGGTCATTATTTGCCGACCTTCTATTTCCGCGATGAGGAATGGTTTAAAAGCCTCTTACCTCTCATTTTTCCAGATAAAAGAAGCGAGGAACATCTGTACCTAGCCGCTTGGGAAGGGTATCTAGCCAATAAACTTTATTGCGAAATATTCTTTGACCCCGAGTTTCAGAATCTTTACGAGCGCAGCATTGAAGGGGTAGCGGAACTAAAACAAGAAGAGAAGCATCGGCAGTTCTTTAAGGACCCCGAGGAAAGAACCGCTGACCATCTGGCTTTGGCTCATATATATTTTGAAGATTTTGGCAAGGACCACTCGTTATTTGAGATATTCTTAGATGAAGGTTCCTTAAAACAGCACGCCAAATTTATTAGCTTTCTCGGCCGACATTTTGTTTCCAATCTTAACGAAAGCGCGGAAGATCTACTTAAGACGAAAGATTGGCCACCAAAACGGTTAAAGGAAATCTGGAAAATTTGGTTGGATAGATACGACTCCCAAGAAATCCTAGAAAAGTTCGGTAGATGGGTAAACG
>JAZKSW010000063.1:0-3095 GCA_036625875.1 Minisyncoccota bacterium | reverse complement strand
AGATGTATGTCGAAGAAGTGTGCTGAGCCCAATTTGGCATTCGCAGAATCGAAGTAAATCATAGAGTGGTGACTTTTTTCAAATTTTATCTTTTCTGGGTGATTCGACGTGGACTCACACCTCATAGAACGTATAGTTCAAAAAACAAAAGAGATCGACCCCTCCCTCAGTGGCGACTTTTTAACAGATCTCAAATGTGCCCTTCGAAACACTGAAGAACTCGCGACATATTTGGACGACCGTAGACAAGAATCAGAAGATGAATTTGAGAAAGCTCTAAAAAGCATCGCCAAAACAGAAAACAATGTATAAAATCCACCAAATAAAGCTTAGAGGTTTTCGGGGTTACCCGGATTTGGGTCCAGAGGAACCTTTCCGTTTTCAATTTTCGGATTCGGTCAACCTAATCTTTGGGCCCAACAGGGCTGGTAAAAGCAGCCTACTTTCTTCTTTGGAGTGGGCTCTATTTGGTTCCAAGGAGATAACAAAAATCGGAGATACAGAAATTCCTCGTCAACGTAAAAACTGGCAGATCCCCCATCGAAAGTCCGATCAGACTAAAATCAAAGTTTCATTTAGCTCAGAAGACAATACTATTGAACTTTCAAGAGAAAAGGATAAATCTCCTACTCTCAACGGGGAAGTAAGTGAGGTCCCAGCAAGAGAATTTGGGATCACCAAATCTGACTATTTCTCAACAGTTCACCTTCACCAACAAACCATACAAAACTTATTAACGGCCACCCCTAAAGAGAGGAAAAATATCTTCTATAGCCTGTTGGGTCTTTCGGAATTTAAGGAAATTAACGAACTGTTAAATGACTGGGTAAAATATCAATATTCGACTCAAATGCAGGAACAATTGGATGAAAAAATCCAAGCCCTCCAGGGAAACTTCGATGAGCTTGAGAGGACAAAACAGGATATTTTAAAAGAGGCAGATTTTAAAGAAACAGACTGTAATGAAGAGAAAATAAACGAGATTTGCCAGGAGGTCATAGAGGAGTTAGATCAATTTTGCGATCAAGCCGGGTTGGATAAACCGGACCTGGATTCCCTTCTCGAGGCGGGCGAAAGAGATGATTTTTTCGACCAAGCAACAAAAACGATAAATCAGCTTCGGACAGAGAGCCCGGCCCAAAAACGCCTCGATACCATTGATAACATGATACAGAAGAGAGGTCGGTTGTCGTCAAAAATTGAAGATCTCGAAAGAAAAATTAGTGAGTTGGGAGAATCAATTGAGAAAATTGCTCGAAAGAAAGATGAAGACGGAGAATACTTATATACCGATGATGGAAGCTACGATTCCGATAACCTACCAAACTTGATTGATAATGTCATCGAAAAGATGGAAGAGACCCATAGAGAAAAACACAGGGCCTGGCAAAAGGAAACTAAACAGGCTGATTTAATTTCTAAGGCTGAGGAATATATTGAAAAGGTCGATGGGCTGAATACCTGTCCGGTCTGCGGAAGTTCCACTAGCTTGGAAGAGGTTTCTAATCACCTCAGGGAACACTCTAAAACTTTGAGCGAAAAGGCGACAAAGGCAAAAGGGCGGGAGGAAGAGCTAAAGGAACTTATTAAGCAAGCAAAGAAGGATAAAGAGCAAGCCGAAACCGATTTGGAAGATTTGGAGTCCGCCCAATCGGAGGGAAGAAACCAGCTAAAGGAAAGTTTAGATGGCTTCATGGAAACAATCCAGGGCAAACTTCCTACCGAAGAATTTGACTTTCCATCCATCACCGAGAAAACTGTGTTGTCCAAAGCTTGTGATCGCCTTGAAGAACAACTCGATGGCCTACGAGAACAGGTAGAGGAAGAAGCAAAGAAAAAGCACAATACTTTGAATGAGTACAAAAAGAAACTGGAAAGAGCAAAGAAAATGAAAGAAGTTTTGGATAATAAAATACGAATGCAAGAATTACAAAAATATCGGGATTCGAAATGCTACCAGAATGCAGATGCAATCATCGCCAGCCAAGCAAGAAATGAATATGAAATGTTTGTTCTGTCTGAAGCAGTAAGCCAAACACGACAAAAGCTGGTATCTCAGCGTTTACGGGATGCTCAAGAAACAATCAATGACTTTTTTCACAAAATTTCCAAACGAAATTACTTTAGCGAAATCAAAGTTGATGACGATTTAAATCTATACGGTGCCCAACAAGATGAGCGAGTAGATCTCCGGGCTATACATAATCAGGGTGATTTAAACTCCGCCGCGTTGAGTTTATTTTTGGGAATAGGTATTGGGGAACAGATAAGTCACCAACTTGGGTTCACAATTTTTGACGACCCTGCGCAAAGCTTAGATGAAGAACACAAAAAGGGATTCATAAGGTTACTCGAAGAGGTTGCTGCGGAAAGGCAAGTCTTCCTCGCAACACATGATGAAAAAATGTACGAGGAATTGAAACACTCAACTGTACCAGTGAAAGTATTCGAACTTTCGAACTGGAACGTTGAAAACGGGCCTGATGTGGAAACTGTGGAGATGAAATAGATGGATTATCAAACCTACCAGGACATTCAGTGGCTAGAGCGCTTGGGGGACAGAGGAAAATTTCTCCAGGTAATACTCGGAGAGGTATTGAAACAAGGCGATTGCACCATCTATGAATGCAATTTAGTTGAAGGGAAAGATTTATATTTGGAACTGAGAGGGGAAAAGTACGGTCTTGAAGTAAAAACCTGTGATTCTATGAAGGTCACCGTGGGTGACAAGGATCTTAGAGATATCAAAGAAGCCGGCAAAGATGTGAACCCGGGTTTTGCTGTTCTACGCATTCATCCCAATGCAGAATGGAGAATTACGGATCCAAAGGTTTTTGAAATTGGAAATCAACACACTCTTCCAGTAACGGCAATGAGGGCCAATCCATTGTCTGAATTACAGAATATTGTAAATACTCATAATGACAGTGTCCTTCAATCAGTAGTTCGGGAAATGAAAGAAGCAGGCTATGGAAAAACGGATGACCTTGGTGTCAAGGAGTTAAAAAGGAAATTGCTGCAGGAAAATTAATTGGAATCAGAAAAATCGCTACCCCAGATACAAGTCCTTTATTTGTTTTAAACTTTCCAGCCCC
>JAZKSW010000062.1:0-3111 GCA_036625875.1 Minisyncoccota bacterium | reverse complement strand
ATAACCTCATCTTTAAATTTATAACCTGCTGTTACCTCCTCGACTATCGTACCTTGCTTTTCATCAGAAGGTAACTGTTCTACCGCTTCGTGTAAATTGGGGTCAAACTTGCAATTAGTACTAATCTTTTCTACTCCTTTTCGTTTAAGTACAGATTGCAATTCTTTTTTAATTTGTTTCATTCCCTCCTCCAACTCTGTATTTTCTTCCGCTCTATCAAAACTATCCAGCACCGGCAATATTTCTAAGATAAGATCTTTCTCTATTTCATCTCTAGCCCTATCCAATCTTTTCTGTTCTTCCTTCTTATAATTCAAAAAGTTGGCCTTAGCTCTTTTCCAACCTGATAAATACTTTTCTTTCTCTTCTTCACATTGTTTTAGTTTTTTCTTCAGTTCTTCAATTTTTTTTGAAACTTGTTTCTTTTCTTGAAGTTCTTTCTCTTTATTGGTCATAAGTGAATGATACTTGCTTCTTATTGCTATTTTAATGGTAACAAATTTAACCTTTTATTTCAATTTCAGAACTTTCTTTATTCTATAAATATTTTAACATTATAATCAGTTTTGTCAAGATATTAAGCATTAATTTTCAAAAGAAAAGGGCCTCAATCTTTCCAGATCGAGACCTTAAAATAAATCAATAATTTGCCTTATCCTCCGATAGAGTCTAGGACTAAGTCGAGCAAAATCTAGTTCTACCCTAGGCCATAATTCAGTTCTTAAGAAAATTAAAAATCCTCTAAACCCCATAAAAATTCCGCTTAAAGTTTGTGCAACCCTCTTTATTACCAACTTAACACTACTTGTAGATTCAAAGATAGTAAAACTTTGCGGTTTTCCTATGAAGATTGAGAGAAGTTTAATGTTAAACCAACAGTATAGTTCAAGTATTAGCGCCGCCAATACTATCGAAAGAGAAACAGTCATTCTGATAAACAATCCGATTTTTCGCACTAATCTCATTGCTACCCCCTCTTATAAAATTAAAAGAACAATCCTCCTTCCCTGAGATGGACAGAAAGCACAGGAGAGAGCCAAAAAATGACTGCTTTCTGTCCGTCTCAAGAAAAGAAACCATGAGGGTTCGGTGTTCCCGCGGAGGACACCGAACCCTTAGAAGGAGGTAAACATTATAATTTTTAAATGAGCTTTTCTAACCCAGAGAGCGGAGGAGTAGATTTCTCCAGAACTAGTTTTAGCCTACTCCTCCAGTCTCTGAGTTGAAAAAGGGGTTGAGAGGAGTCAGTATAATCTATAAACCAACTCCTCTCTTTTTTGTTCATTATTTTTTATCAATGCTGCCTTCAATCTTCTTATAGTAACTGGTGGTAAATACCACATTGTCTTCATCTTCTTCGTCTCCCTTAAGTCGAACCTTGCCTCCATCGACTTCAAATTTTTGAGCTTCAAAATATCTTCCTACGGGTATATCCGATTTTCCAGTTCTGTCTTTCACTTTTATAATTCTGAAAATACCTACACTATTTTGAACCAAACTGTACACTGAATTCTCTGTGGTAATTGTTAGCATAACTAACACCTCTTTAGTAAAAATCTAGTTAACTATGGGAATCCGAACTTCTACTACTACTTTCATTAATTCTTTTTTGCCTTCTTTCGTTTTCTTATAATAATCCTTACAACTAAGCGTCTGTAACCTACCCGGTAGTATACTCCCTCTGATAACTCTCTTTCCTATTCCAATAAAGCTTAACGGTCCAACTACTTCCTTGTGCGCACTTACAAAAGAAGTCTCAATGTTTTTCTCATAAACTCCTTCTATAACTGCAGCTCTGGCATTATTTAAGGCCGCCGTCTTTGCTCCACCTAAACCCGAATCTCCGGGTTTTCCAATTCCTCTTCCGTACATAAAAACTTGTTTTTCTCCTATCCAGTAATTTGAAGGAGAAGAGTATACCGAAAGGAGGGTTAGACTGACAATTATACCTACCAATACTATAACTCCTAGTTTCTTTTTCAATGTAATCAACTCCTTATGTAAAATTTTTAAAAAAACTACAACATTGAGTTAAACCTTTCAACTCAAGCTTAAACCGTTAGCTTAAGTCTGAGTTGAAAAGAGATTGGAGAAGGTCAGCTCAACGCCGACCTTCTCCCTGAAATAAAATCATTAATTATGCAAGCTTTCTATGAAGCCAATGTTTGGTCTTTTTGGGAGACGGATGACCATCAATTCTTTTCTCTTGCTCTTCCTTTCCTTCGCTCATTCTTTCATCACCTCCTTACTCTACATCTTTTTTGGAGTTCAGGTGCATTAATACTATGGGATTTTTGCCGAGCCTTCATTCCTACTTCCACCACTTTCTCGATAACATCCACTTCTGCAGGTCTTTTACCATTTCCATCTATGCCTCCCAGTTTAGCGGCCAGTGTAGGATCTAACCCTTTTTGTTTTATTTTCTTAATAACCTCTCCCGGTTCGTCCTTCTCTTTAACCAACTGTCTCACCTCTTTAATGTTCATGCACATTTTTACCTCCTTTTGTATAAAATTTTGTTAAACAACATTGAGTTGAACCTTTCAACTCAAGCTTAAACCGTTAGCTTAAGTCTGAGTTGAAAAGAGATTGGAGAAGGTCAGCGTATTGCCGGTGCTGACCTTCCCCCTGAAAAGTCACTAATGAAGATAGAGAATCTGTAGAGATTTGTTATCAGCATTGTAGTAAGCCTGCTGCGGTCTCTTATCTTCTTCTTCTAATCTATTTGCTATTTCATCTTGAACTTTTTCCTTGTGTTTAGGAGGAATTTCTTTTAAGTCAACAAACCCTCCAGCAGAACCAGCAGTAACTTTAGGATTCCATTGACTATCATCGATTTCTATTTCTCCTATTTCTGGCTTTTCTTTACTCATTTTTCTTCACACTCCTTTTAAGTTTTTATAATTGTACTATGCCCTGAACCCTTCAGAGCAAGAATTAACCTAATTTTACCTGTTTTAGACTATTTCCTGCTCTGAAAACAAATATGCCGGGCCCTCAAGAGAGAACCCGGCGTTCATAATATTTAAAATCCTATAAATGCAACGTTTTAGGGCGCTCTCCTTTGTTGCACCCTTATAGTACCACAATGCTCAAAACTTGTCAAGGGGA
>JAZKSW010000061.1:0-3179 GCA_036625875.1 Minisyncoccota bacterium | reverse complement strand
GCAGCATTTATAACTCGGTTTCCAGCTGCCTTGGCAGCAATAGCAGCAGGATTTACTCTCGTTATCGCATTTGTCCCTTTGGAAAAATTGCATAAATTGCGGGTGGCAAAGGAGGATGTTCTCTCATTAATTAATCATGCTGCTAAGATGAGTTTGGCTTGTGGTTTACCTCTTCTAGGCTACTTAACTCTGAACCATGTTTTTGGGGATGGTTTTTTATCGCCTATAATTTCAGGGGCGTCCGTTCCAACTCTCAATCCTGATAAATACCTTTACGGATTCTACTTTTTAAAGGAAGCTGTTATAGCAAATCCATTGCTGGTTTTTGCGCCTTTAGGAGTATTTTTGGTTTTAAGATGTAGGGAAGAATCTATGTATGGATATCTTGCTGGCTTAGCTGTTTTTTATGGATTTTTTACTTTTTATCCTCACAAAGAACCACGCTTTATGATTTTATTTCTTCCAATAATGGCTTTTTTCGCGGCAAAAGGGCTTAAATCAGTTGAGATTCCATTTGAGGTTGATAAAAGAAAGGTTATCTTGGTGGCTCTGATCCCAATCTTCTCTTTTGGATTTACTCAGGTGGTTAATTCTAATACCTGGGAAAATCCAGCAAGAGCTAGCTACATGGCTGAAACTTCAAATCTCAATGGAACTGTAGCAGGATTAAATCCTGCTCCAACGGTTTATGGAGACTTTAAATTCATGGCTGTGAGGCCTGAGCACTACGAAAGAACAATAGAGAGGACCTTTAGAGATGCTGATTACTTTACATTGGAGACCTGCTCATGGTACTGTGCTCCCGCCATTAAAAACTGCGGCAGCAAAAAGCAGGACTTAATTAATCAACTGGAGTCAAGAGAAAAACTCTTTGAATCCTCAGCCCAAAGTTGTAGATATGCTATATACAAGGTGAACTAAGATGAGAGAGATACAGAAATACAGGTATGTACTAGCAGCAATTCTCACCATAACGGTCTTTGTAATGGGGATGCTTTTCAGTAATCTTATGGACGATAGAAGATACCAGAGTTTACAGAATGAAGTGCAAGAAAATAACGTTGAAATGGAGAGCAGGCAAATCCAACTTTCTTACCTTAAGTCAGCGGATGTGGATTCCTGTAGTGCCTTAGAGGCCGGATTAATAGATATAATTAGAGGTTATAATGACCGTCTTGAAAGAGTCCAACAATATCAAGAGGATAGTTTCTTTAAAGAGACACAATTTGAGAACATTAAGAGAGAGTACATTCTTTCAGGAGTTCGCTACTGGATGTATGCCCAAGAATTGAGGGAAAAGTGCGATTATAGAACTAATACTGTGTTATTTTTTACTGAGGATCTTTTTGGGAATCCAGATTGCGAACAATGTAGTATGATTGGTTCAGAACTCTCGTTATTGAAGCGGAAGTATGGAGAGGAACTACTAGTTTTCACAATGCCTATGAATATTGAAGATGGAGCTGTGAAAATGCTTGAACAACAATACAACGTCACCTCGACACCTACATTGATAATAAATGGAGAGAAGCATATTGGAAGCTTCAACTCCAGCAGGGAGATAGAAAGTCGCCTCAACTTTAAAGGGAATAATACAGAATGATATCTATAATTCTACCGACTTACAATGAGAAAGAAAATCTTGAGGAGCTTTTTCAGAGGATAGATAACGGCGTTGAGAGTAGGGAATATGAAATTGTGTTAGTTGATGACGAAAGTCCTGATGGAACTGCGGAAAAAGCTAGAAAGCTAGCTGATGATTATCCTGTAGGTGTTTTTGTTCGTGAAGAAAATCATGGACTCTCTCAGAGCGTAATTAAAGGAATAAAGTATGCTCAAGGTGATAAGTTGGTTGTTATGGATTCAGATCTTCAGCACCCGCCGGAGAAGATTCCTGAACTTGTTGATTTGGTTAATAGTAATGACGTAGTGATTGGTACTCGTTTCAAAGGAGGTGGTGAGGTTAATCACTGGGGGTTATCGCGCAATTTCATCAGTAGGGGAGCCTCCATAATCGCCAACTTTGTCATGTGGAATTATGATCTAAGTGATCCGATGAGCGGTTTCTTTGCATTAAAGAAGGATTCGGTTAATGCCGTTGAGATGGATGCTGAGGGATTTAAAATACTTCTCGAGATCCTTCACCGAAATGAGTTAGAAGTAAAAGAAGTAGAATATACTTTTGGCAGGAGAAGTGAAGGTAAAAGCTCACTAGGTCTAGCACCGATAGTTGATTACATAGAGCAGATTGGTAAGATAATTCTTGATAAGGCCGGATTTAAACAATCGAAGAGGATAATCAACTTAATGGAATTTATGGCTGTCGGAGGGACAGGGGTTCTAGTAAACTCTGCAATATTTTTAGGTGCAATTTATTACAGCTTACACTATTCTATAGCCGGGGCTTTAGCTTTTCTTGGAGCTTTACAATGGAATTTCTTTTGGAATCGAGAGATAACGTTTGATAAGTCAAATAGAAGCTTCCAACACCAGTATTTTTACTTTACACTTGTAAATCTTGGAGGGTTTGTAATCTATGAAGCTCTACTTTTTGCTTTAATAGGAGGTTTGAATCTTTGGGCGCCTTTAGCAAATGTTTTAGCTATATTCGGAGGATTTATGTGGAACTTCTTTGGTTCCGAGCAGATAGCATTCAAATAAAAAAGATTTAGAATAGAAATAGTTTTATGGATAATAAGAAACTCTTAATTGCTGCAGCGTTGGCATCGGGATTATTTGTGGGGGTAACTGCTTCAGTTAGCATTGACTCTGATGACAAATGTGAGAAGGTTGAGCAACAGATTAGACAAGAAACGAATCTTTCAGGCGCTTTAGCGTGTTTTCAATCCGGGGCTCTTGAGGTAAATCAGTCTGAAAGGGTTGAGAAGAACGCTAATCTTGAGTGTGTTTGCAGAAGGAGTTCGGATGCCGGCGTTCAGATCTGGGCTATTAACAGGGCTAAGAGTTAAATTTATCTTTTAGAACGACTTTATTGCTTCTTCCTTCCTTTTCTTTACTTATTATGTCCTTTTCTTCAAGTTCTTTTACTACTCCCGATATCTTCGCCTTGGAGTAGTCTGATTTATCAACAATGTCTTTCTGTAGCATCCTTCCCTCATTTTCTTTTAACATGTTAATAACCATTTCCTGGTCTGAATCTACTTCTTCAAGCAGATCTG
>JAZKSW010000060.1:0-3181 GCA_036625875.1 Minisyncoccota bacterium | reverse complement strand
GAAAGGCACAGTATTGCTATCACCGGCCTGCGCGAGTTTTGGTCAATTCATCAATGAATTCGATCGAGGAGAAAAATTTAAAAAAGCCGTTGAGGAAGAATGAAGAAAAAGAAATTCAATTACATACTGGCGGGAATAGTATTATTGTTGATAATAACGGGTATTTTGGTACTCAGTAGTGCATCTGCTTCCGCTTCATGGGAGGAGTTTAACAACACTTCTTACTTTTTGAGGCATCAACTGCTGGGGCTGTTTATAGGATTAACAATGGCACTTTTAGCTTTTAAAATCCCCCTGAAGTTATTTAAAAAATATTCTTTATGGCTCTACGTCGGTGCCTTAACTTTAACCGGATCAATTTTTCTCCCTTTTCTCGGAGTAAGAATAGGAGGATCAGCTCGCTGGCTTCAAATAGGCTCCTTTGCCTTTCAACCCTCCGAACTTTTAAAGTTGGGAGTAATACTTTATTTCGCCTTTTGGTTAAGCCAGGTGAAGAAGAATAGTAAAGTGCCATTGATCGCTTTTGTGGTAGTGCTGATTCCCGCCTTGGTTTTATTGTACTTACAACCCGATACCAGTACTCTGGTTCTGATATTGACAATTACCGGACTTATGTATTTTGCTGCCGAAACTCCATGGTGGCACTCTTTAGCTCTAACCGGAGTAGGGGTTAGCGGTTTGTTTTTGTTAATTGCAATGGCTCCTTACCGAATGAAGAGGTTTATGGTTTTCTTAAAACCCGGAATAGATCCCATGGGAGTCGGTTATCAACTCAGACAAGCCCTAATTGCAATAGGATCAGGTGGAATTTTCGGAAGAGGATTAGGGCTTTCAAGGCAGAAATTCGGATTCTTACCTCACGCAATGTCCGATTCTATCTTTGCTATTTTGGGAGAAGAAGCGGGATTTATAGGGGGCTTAACGATAATTGTTTTGTTTCTTTTGTTCTTATGGAAAAGCTTAGATGTAGCCAAAAAAGCACCCAATCAGTTTGCTAAATTAACAGCGGTAGGCATTACAAGTTGGATAACTCTTCAAGCTTTTGTTAACATAGGAGCAATGACCGGAGTTCTACCATTAACAGGAATTCCTCTACCGTTTATTAGTTACGGAGGGTCTCACTTAATAGCGGAATTAATCGGAATAGGGATTCTATTAAATATAAGTAAGGAATCATGATTAAAATAATGTTTACCGGCGGTGGAACGGGTGGACATGTATTTCCCATCGTCGCTATAATTAGAGAGATAAGAAAACTTCAACCGGACCAAGAAGTTAAGTTTTACTATATAGGACCTAACCAGGACCTTGTAAAATTACTTTTGCCTCAGCAGGGAGTTGAGGTTAAAACCATAATTAGCGGAAAGATAAGAAGATATTGGACACCCGAAAGTATTTTTAAAAACCTCATTGATATTCTATTTAAAATTCCCGTTGGGTTTATCCAAGCTTTCTTTTATGTTTTAATCACTTCTCCCGATTTAATTCTTACCAAAGGAGGAACCGGTTCGGTACCGGTAGTATGGTGGGGATGGTTGTTCTGGACGCCGATAGTCGTCCACGAGTCAGATATGGCTCCGGGATTGTCCAATAAAATAGCCAGTCATTTTGCTACTGAAGTTTTTGTGTCTTTTCCCGAAACCGAATACTTCTCTCCCAAGAAAATGATTTGGGTGGGTAATCCCGTTCGCACTCGACTATTATCGGGATCAAGAGAAAAAGCAAGAGAGGCTTTTCAACTAACACAAGAAAAACCGGTAATATTGGTTTTGGGAGGATCACAGGGAGCACAGCGAATTAATGATCTTATTTTATCAGTTTTACCACAATACCTTGAAAAATTTGAAATAATCCATCAAACTGGTAAAAGGAACCTGAAAGGAGTAAAGCAAGAGGCGAGAGTAATGGCCAGTAGAGAACAATTGAAGCGCTACCATCCTCGTGATTTCTTGTCGGAAACAAAACTACAACACGCTTACAAAGCGGCTGAATTAATCATTTCGAGGGCGGGAGCAGGTGTGATTTTTGAAGTTACTGCCCTGGGGAAACCAGCTATCTTTATTCCTTTGCCCGAATCCGCCCAAGACCATCAGTATAAAAATGCAAACTGGGTAGCGGAAAAGGATGCAGGAATGGTGATTGAAGAAAGAAACGTCACTCCCCACTTTTTACTGGAAAGAGTTAAATTTTTATTCACCCATCCCTCTCAAAGAAGACAATTAAGTAATAATGCAGAGAGGTTTTCAAAGCCCCGAGCGGGCAAGACAATAGCAGAATACATCATTGCTTACTTAAAACAATAACATGGCAAATCAAGAAGAAAATGAAATAAGAGTTAGATTGGCTCCTTCTCCCACGGGTCCATTGCACGTAGGAACGGCTCGTACTGCGTTGTTTAACTATCTTTTTGCAAAAAAGAACGAAGGGAAATTTATTTTAAGAATAGAGGACACCGATCCCGAACGTTCAAAAGATAAATGGGAGAAAAATATAATTAAAAACCTGGAGTGGTTGGGATTAAATTATGACGAAGGTCCAACCTTGGATTCGGACTCCAAAGGAAGTCATGGTCCTTACCGTCAAAGTGAGAGAATGAACCTCTACAAGAAATACCTTGAAAGGCTATTAGAAGAGGACAAGGCTTATCGTTGCTTCTGTACAAAAGAAGAATTAGAAGCTCAAAAAGAACAACAAATCAAAAATGGTGAACCACCTCGCTACACGGGTAAATGTAGAAGTTTAACCGAAGAGGAGGTACAAGAAAAACTAGAACAAGGAAAAGACTTTGTAATCAGATTAAAAAACGTTGACCATAATCGGGGAATTAAATTCGACGATGTAATACGCGGAGAAGTTGAATTCGAATCCAATTTGTTGGGGGATTTCGCTCTCTCTAAAAAGTTTGAACAACCACTTTATAACTTCGCCGTAGTAGTTGATGATTATAAAATGGATATCTCTCACGTAATAAGAGGCGAGGACCACATTCCCAATACTCCCAAGCAAATTTTAGTCAGGGAAGCCTTGGAATTCGAAGAAAGCCCCAAGTTCGCACACTTACCACTGATCCTGGGAGCAGATGAAAGTAAACTAAGCAAAAGGCATGGAGCCGTTTCCATTACAGAATACCGTAAACAAGGCTACTTACCCGAAGCTTTGATCAACTTCATGGCCTTTTTGG
>JAZKSW010000059.1:0-3348 GCA_036625875.1 Minisyncoccota bacterium | reverse complement strand
ATAGTATTTTAATCTTACTGACCGAAAACCGAAAAGTCAAGCAACTTCAATAATTTTATTAATCTCTTCGGGCTCCAAGGAAGCGCTTCCAATCAACCAACCATCAAAAAATTCTAAATAGGAAGCAGCATTGTCGGAATTAACGCTACCACCATAAACCACAGGAACTTCATCAAACCCCTCTTTCTTCAATTGATTCCTAGTAACTAATGCGGAAGGACCTGCCTCTTGAGGTGAACAAGGATTATCATTGCCGATAGCCCATCTCGGCTCATACCCCACAATTAAAGAACCTTCACTTACTTCGCTTAGGGCTTTTTGAATTTGATCTCTCAAAACCTCTTCCGTTTTACCTTGTTTTCTTTCTTCTTCAGTTTCTCCTACACAAAGAATGGGTGTCAGTTCAGACTCTGAAACAAACTGCATTTTTTGGGCTATCATTTTTTCATCTTCAAATAATTTCCTTCTCTCTGAATGACCGATAATCACATAATTACAAAATTCTTCCAGCATTGACCATGATACTTCTCCGGTAAAAGCTCCGCTTTCTTCCCAAAAGGAGTCTTGGGCGCCCAACTTAATCTCTGAATCAATTTCACTCAAAGATGGTAAATAGAGATAGGGAGCACAAACTATTACATTATCCGATTCTTTATAGGAATTAAAAAGTTCTTTAGATTTTTCAACTCCAACAGGATTCATTTTCCAATTGGCTATTACGTAATTCATACTTCTTGGTTGCGTAAGTATTCGGCTGCCGTTTCCGGCTCAATAGTAGAAATTTCCATTCCCGCTCCCAGTTCGAATCCCGCCCAAATGGAAGTTTTAGGTAGAATAGTAAAGTGCCAGTGATAATGGTCGTGGTCTTCTCCATCGCAAGGAGCAGTATGTAAATAAAAATTATAAGGAGGATCACCTAATCCTTTGTAAATTCTTGTTAGCGCTTGCCTCATTGCATCTGCCAATTGATCTCTTTCTTCCTCCGTACTTTTCTCAAAATTAGAAAGATGTTCTTTGGGAGAAATTATCGTTTGAAAGGCGGAACGAGAAGCAAAAGGACATACTACTAGAAATTTGTCGTTCTCGTACACTACTCTCTCTTCTTGTTCAAGCTCCCATTCGTTAGCTTTACAATAAACACACTCATTATTTTCTTCATAATAATTTTTAGATTTTTCCAAAGCATTTTTTAAATCAGCATCAATCAACGGAGTCGTAATAATTTGTGAATGAGGATGCGCAATTGAAGCTCCTGCTTCTGCTCCGTGGTTATGGAATATAAAAACATAGTTTACAAAGTCCTCTCGGCATAGATCTAAAAACCTATTGTGGTAAGCTTCTATCACCTCCCTCATCTTTTCGTATGAAAATTGCCCCAATTGCTTACGATGATCTCTGGTGATTAAAACCTCGTGATACCCCACGGCGTCCATTTTTTCATATAAATCTCCTTTTTGAGTTTTGTTTAGCTCTTGTTGAGGCGTGACAGCAGGATAAAGATTGGGGATGGAAGCTAAAGTCCAATCCTCGGGAATTTCATCCAAAGGCACCTCTTCTCCGTCTACCATTAACAGCACCGGTTCTTTTTGTGTCTCTAATTGGCAAAAAGGACATTCTTCGGGAGACACTCCCCCAGTATCTCTTTGTTCTTCCTTAAAAGTTTCCGGCCTACGGGCTCTTCCCGTAGCAACTACAACCCAATCACCGGAAATCAAATCATAGCGTAACTCAGAAGGAGCCTCATCTCCATTTTTATCTTTTTTATATTTGTGTGCTTCGGGATCACTCATATTGTTTAGTAATTAAACGCCATCTTATTTTTAAAACATCCAAGGCCATCTTAAAAATACTATCCAAACCTACTTTACTTCCTTCTTGATTGACCCAACGAACAGGAATTTCTTTTATCTTAAAACCTGCGTACTTAGCCAAAATTAACATTTCTGGATCAAAGGCGAATCCATCAATCTTACATTTAGGTACTACCTCTTCAGCTGCTTCCTTGCTAAAAAGTTTAAAACCACATTGAGTATCTTCCAACCCCCATAAATCTAATATTAATTTCCTATACAATCTGAATCCAGCTCCTATTATATGTTCTCTAAACCAAGACTGAGGAGGATCCAAAACAGAACCTTCCAAATCTCGGGAGCCAATTATTACGTCATACTCATTCACATGCGACCACATTTTTTCCACCTGATCAACAGAAGTGGAATTGTCAGCATCAGTAAATAACCGGTAATCTCCTCGTCCTTCAATTAATCCTTGCTTAACTACATAACCTTTACCGTGATTTTTTTCATTGTCAATTAACTTAAGATTATCAATTTCCGACTGTAATTCTTTGGTTACCTGGGCAGTGTTATCAGAGGAACCATCATTAACTACTAAAATTTCATAACCATAATCTTGCTTGGTTAAATAGTCGTCAATAGACTTCAAGGTGCTGGGCAATCTCTCTTCCTCGTTATAAGCCGGTATAACCACCGAAAGTTTAATAGACATAAATAATATTAGAGCCTAACTAATCTTAAATTATTGTAGCATAAATTATGAAAAAATAAAAAGGAGACGCAACCTCTCGATCGCGCCTCATAAGTATCTGGTATTAAATTTTATCATCAACTGCGGTTATACGGATATTAGGTAAATTCTTTCCTACCTTCTGTTTCTCTAGCTTTCAACACCCTTTAGCACTTGATTTTCTAATTCTCTCTGTCGCCTATCAGCTGCTTCCTTACCGTTAAGGGCTTTCTCTGTTGAAGTCTCTCCTGACTCCAAAATGTAAACAACAATATCCCAACAAGTGTTCAAGAAGTTGGCAATGAATTTTTTCATACTTACCTCCTAGTAATACCCCCTAATCTTATCAAGGGGTATGGAATAGATAAATTCTTTCGACCACCATAAACACTTACTCTTTGTCCAGGGTTGTTTCCAATAACTCTTCCAGTCGTAAGGAATATCTTTCAAATGCTCTCGAAGTACTGAAACCTTAAAGCCTTGCTTTTCAAAAATTCTACTTGCCCGCCAAACATGATCAGGATGACAAACTAATGTAGCGGATTTACCCCATTCATTTCTTTCGGCTACCCTTCTCATTTCAACTGCTACGTGATAAGTCCCTTTATAGCCACCTGTGTCCTTCCAAGGTAAGTTTCCGGGAATTACCTCTATTTCATTTTCAAATTCATTGGAAAGTGTTAAAACTACTTCCTCCGAGGCAATAACGGGAACATCATTTCCTTTCGTGTATTCTTCTAGTTTTTCGCCAATAGCTTCATTACTTTTTCCGGGGCTTTCGGCACGAACTCCGAAAGCTAATGCTATTATTAAATCCATTCA
>JAZKSW010000058.1:0-3462 GCA_036625875.1 Minisyncoccota bacterium | reverse complement strand
TATTGAAAATTTTTCGAATTTTTTTGCGTCTGCAATATCTTTAGTGCTTTCCGGGCTAGCAAGGTCTGAGATATTTCCTGTGTACTTGTCATATAAACTTTCCAATTTCTTTAGACCATCTTTGGTCTTCTTGAATATCCTTTCATCCAAGACTTGCTGAACATCTTCGGATTTTAGGTGTATAGGAGTTTTAAATCGGTCACTAATCTTTGAAACGTCACTCTTTTTTATGTCTACTTCATCCAATACGGTACTCAATTTTTCTTGAGCAGTTACAAGCAACCAGAGTTTTCCTCTACCAATATTTTTAAAACTCTCTGCAATACCCTGGAGCTCCAATAGTCTATCTCCACTCTTGTCTCCTCTAATAAATTGACCCACTTCATCTATTACTATTACTATCCTATTTTGTCCCCTTTTGCCCGAAATGTATTTATTTAACTGCTTAGCCAGTTCTGTTGAAGATATCTCGCTATACCTTTCCTTGACTGACTCATAAGAGTCACCAAAGGTTGATTTTGAATATTTATTTGGCTTCATTTCTACCAAGGCTTTTTTCATCACGTTAATAACAGCAGATGGGCGGTTATCTTTTAAATTTTCCCATGAAGAACCTTGCTGTTTCTTTACAATTTTTTTGAAATTTTCGTAATCATTATTTTGCGCTAATTCGAATTCCAACTGTCCAACTCCTATGAGTGAACCTTCATAGCCAAGGTGATTAAGAAACCTTTCATAAATAGTCCTAACTAGTCCCTGCCTGCTTACATGCTCTGTTATCGTAGCAAGATTAAGCATGGGTACATGGGAAGTTACTCTTTCTAGCTTAGAAATTTGATCTTTTACCAGCGAAGCATTGCTGAGGTCAAACAGTCTTTCCTTGAACCTGTTACGAAACTCTTTCCCCTTTAATTCAGGATTGGATAATAAGTAACCGACCATCTTTGCAAAATAAGATTTACCAGACCCGTAAAAACCTGACACCCAAACGCCAGTGTTTTCCCTGCCTGAATTGTAAGGAGAGAGAAACTTGAGAAAATATTCACTTAATGATTCTGTTACTATATAATCGTTTATCTCGTTTATAAGCTTTGATTCTTCTACTTGTTCCAAAGAAACAACTGTATCGATCTCTTCTTCAGGCGAGATTTTTAAGGTTTCTTTTACTTTCAAATTTACCTCCTTCGTTACTAGCTTTTAGAAGTGATAATTTTTGCTCGATAGGAAGAAGATTCTCGGCGCTCATCCAGAAAAAATAGATGTGACCCCCCTTCCCTATAAATACCTGGATAAAGTACTACTATCTGTTCCTCTAAAGAAAGAACTTCACTGTCTTCAAGAATTCTATTCAAGCTTACTATTCCTACTAATGCACCTATTCTGTATAAGATTGGTTTCTTACCGTTTTCCACTGCTTCCTTAATTTCTTTCCTTACCCTATTAACGAATGGATCTTTGAAAAACCTTTTAGGTATTTCTCCAACCAGTTCTATCTCTCCCACAAGCGATTCAGCTCCGCCTAGCTCTTCGACTTGGGTTGTAAGCAGTGAAGCAATATTTATAAATTTATGTTCATCATTATTATAGGCTTCTTTTATCGTATCTATGAATATACCCTCTTTTTCAGGCGGATATACCACCAGGATGCTATTCCCTCCATGAGCCTCCGACTTCATCTTGGAAAGCCCATTCCGCAATGTTCGAGAAAGGCTAGCTAATTGCCTTTCTATCTGATTATTTGATGGCATTGTGCAACTCCTCAAACCTTGCCATTGGATGGATTTCGTATAAATCACCAGCACGACCAAACTTTATATAACCCGTGCTTCCTATCCTTTCTAAATAATTTAGAATATCCCTTTTTTGTAGCATAAAAAGCTTCAACCGGTCCGAGTTAATTATTTTTTTAGGAGTTTTATCTCTATCTAGTAGTTCATATATAGCGTAGGTAACGGATTCAAGTTCGGGGGAAAAATAGTTTATCTTTTTCTTTTGTCTCCCACTTAAATATCCAAACTTCTTCATTGTGGTAAGATATTTTGAGCCGACTGTATTTATAGTGCTTTCTGTCCACTTTTCTACGCTTTTTGTAGTTTCCTTCTTTCTTTTCAAAAATTCTATTACTTTTTCCTTTTTTAAAAACTCTATTCCATCGTTGTAGGCTGGCACAAATACTTTTAAAGTAATGCGATATGAGGTATATGATCTCCGGCAAAGGCGATAAAATAAAACTTCTCGCTTTGCTTTCTCATCCAGAGCAGAGATCGTCTCTAAAAAGGATCTTTTCCGTACTTTGCTATTGAAAGACAAGAAGGATCTTCTAACTGAAGTCAGTACTCTGTTACGAGCATTTGTAGTGTTGTAATCAAAAATATTGTCTCGCAACACCCTTTCTTTTACAGTTTCAGGTCCGTGTTTACGGTATAGCTCAAGTACTTCAAATACTTCATCTAGCTTTAAGTGACTGCCAACTGCTGAAGGCAAAGTGTCATATTCCATTTTAACTTCCTTATGTTTGTAACTAATTTATGTTAGCGGAAAAGTTTGTATTTACAAATTAGGAGCGGCTTTTGTGTTACTTGCCTCTCCTGATAAAGTCACAAGTGCTTTCCGGCCACTCTTCTTGCTCGTCCGGGCCTGTACTGACAATTAAAGTGCCTTCGTCGATCCCAGTTATCTTCCCTCGCTTTCCTGAATTGTGCTCTACGATATCATTAACCTGGAATTCATCGTGTGATTGTTTTCCCTCTTCCGGCTCACTATCCGACACAACACCTTTCGGTTCAGGAGATTCGACGTACTCCGTCTCACGATCATTCCCTACTTCTGGTTGTGAATCTTCCGTTTCTTCTTTCTCTACCTCGTAATCTATGTCCGTCTCCTCTATGTTAGTATCTTCATCTTTTTTAATATACTCTACGGCAAGATCCAATTCTTCTATCGCGTATTCCGACAATTCCGGGCTAATGGCAACCTCATAACCGTTAGAGAGAAAATGGTTGATAATATAATCAATACAATCTGTATTTACTGCCCAAACTTTTTCGTCACCGTCCCAGCGCCATTCCGTCTTATCTCTGTCCATGTTTTTTATGTCTTCTTTAGCTGTGAAAACAGACTTTATGGCTATTCTTTTCCCATCTTCCCTAAAGTTTCTTAACCAAAACCTATTTTCACTTGCAACCAAAGCGAATTCGGTGGTTTCATGTGCACCGTTTTTATCTATTACTATGGGAGGTGCATCGACCTTTATATTTATTTTGGGTGACGATTCTTTTTCCGAATCTACTATCTTGTTTAATGTTTCTTCTGGGCTTTCGGCTGGAGCCTCGGTCGGAAGATATAACATAACTCCATCCGATTCTTCTCTTGTTGCTATTTTTCCTTCCTCAGCCAGTCTGTTAATTGCTTCTTTTGGTTCTTTATCAAAATACTTGCGAAAAGCGGGATTAAATCCACTGT
>JAZKSW010000057.1:0-3639 GCA_036625875.1 Minisyncoccota bacterium | reverse complement strand
TAACCAAAGAAGAGAATAGGGAATTATGGGATACTGTGGTGGGGTTTCAGGAGAAAATCCTAGAAAAAGTTGCTCCCGGTTGTGATATTCGACAACATTACCGTCCTTTTATGGGGCAGAGTACTACCAAGGTAAACCATTTGCATGTTCATCTTCAACCGAGACGAAACGAAGATGAGTTATATGAAAAAGTTCAAGTACATCAGGAAGAAGTTTTCGAGGATTTACCGGAAGAAGATAGAAAACAATTAAAAGAAAAGTTAAGAACTAAAGAATAGGGGGTAAACATGAAAAAAATTAATCGTCTTGAAGGAGAGAGAAGTAAAATTAGTAGAGAAGCTGCTATTGTAAAGTTCCCGTTTGAGGTGGGGGATGTTAGCGTAACTCAAATTAGCATTAGCGGTAAACAGGGGGGATACTGGTAGATACCCGGAAGAAGGCAAAAGAGCTGTCAATAAAAAATGTAGAGAGTTTGCTTACATTTTAAGTGCTACTCGCACGGGCAGGGTAGTGATTGAAGAAGAGGAGATTGGATTAACTGAAGAAGATATGATTATGATAGAGCCAGGAGAGGAATTCTTCTGGAAAGGCTTTCTGAAGATGCTTATGTTTTGTGTTCCAGCTTGGACTCCGGAACAGCACGAAATTGTAGAATCTTAACAAAAGGAGGGTTAAAATGTCCTTATCTGAGAAAGAGAAAGAAGAACTGTCTGAAAAAATTATGAATAAACTTTTAGAAGAAACAGACTACCATTTTCCAGAACAATTGAGTCCTTATGAGTTCTTAGTGCATCTAACTCGAAGAAGTAAAAACTGGGGTGATAAATTCTTTAGTTTTACATTAAAATTGAACAGCAAATTAACGGATAGGTCTTTACGAGAGGTTGTAGAGGAGGGAGATTATAAGGAGAGAATTGCCGAAGTTATGAGAGATGGACCAATTGCAAGATTTGGTGATAAGGTGAGCATTCCTACGGAGCAGTTGAAAGAACTTTTCCTGGAAGCCTATTTGGATATGATTCAAGGAAAATTTGAATCTTAGTACAATAAAAATCGGCGGGGAGATAGCATCAAACCGCTTCTTATTTTGTTAAAATCGTTCGAAAATCGTCCGCCAAAGCGAGCACACAACACTAATCTCCGAAAAGAAAGCAGCTTCTTTATATTTTGGTCAAGTTAAACTTGACCAAAAGTCTATGTTTAAAGTATTCTCCCGAGAGTAGAGCACTCTTGGATTTTTAGATTGGTTGAAGGTTTTTGGCGAGAGAGTATAATAAAACAAGATATTTAATAGATAAGTTAATTATGGATGCAATTGACTGTATAAAAACAAGGAGGTCTCGAAGGAATTTTTTGGATAAAAAAGTTTCCGAAGAGACAATTAAGAAATTAATTGACTGTGCAAGAAATGCTCCTTTCGGGGGTCCCCCGCGAAAGGATTGTCAATTGTGGGAGTTTGTGGTAATTAGAGATGACTCTATCAAAGAAGAATTAACTCTGGAGTACGACGATAGAGAATTTATAAAAGAAGCTCCGGTAACTATTGCAGTTTGTGCAGACAAGAGAAAAGATCCTGATTATAAGAATTGGGAGGTTACTTGTAGCTTAGCAGCTGAGAATATTTTATTAGCTGCTCACAGTTTAGGATTAGGAGCCTGTTATGTTACAACTTTTATGCACCACGAAGGACATACAGAAGACAGAGAAAAGTTAGTCAAAACGCTAAACTTGCCTGAGCATATCAAGCTAATTTGTTTAATACCGATAGGTTATCCTGATTCGGATGAAGATATTGAGCCTAAAGAATTAAGAGATATCGAGGAAATGTTACATTATAATAAGTGGTAATATTTTATGAAATTTACCCTAAAGGATGCTAAAAAATTTGGTTGGGAGGGTTTAGAAGGTTGGGCGTATAATTCAAAAGAGGATTTCCCCAATGCTAGCGGAGCTTATTTTAAGGTCACGGGACGCCATGGAAAGATTAAGACGACTGAATCTGATAGAATTTATTTTGTCGTTGATGGCGAAGGAGAGTTTATCATTGATGATGAGGTAATTCCCGTTGAGAAGACTGATGTTGTCATCATCCCCAAGAATACTCCTTATGATTATCGAGCGAAAAATGGAGTTTTAGAATTATTTCTAGTTCATACTCCTGCTTTTGCTCCAGGATCAGAGGTAAAATTAGAAGAAGGATGAAACTCCTCCATATTTTACCAGGTGGCATTTGCACGCTAGCTTTTATTTAACAATAGACTAGAGCAGTTCGAAAATCGTCCGTCAAAGCGAGCACGCAATACTGTTCTCGAAAAGAGGGTAGTTTTTTGTTAGAATAAGACAATTATGAATAAGATATTATTTATTTGTCGAGGAAATGTTGCAAGAAGTCAAATAGCAGAGGCTTTTTGTGAACAATATACTGAAGGAGCAATACAAGCCACTTCTGCAGGTACTAAGCTTAGTCGGGGTGAGCAAACTATTGAAGAATTTGGTTCAGTAGTTGATAATTTAATTACTGTAATGAAAGAAGAAGAAATAGATATCTCAAAGAACATGTGTAAAGAAGTTAGTAGGGAAATGGCCAATGGAGCAGATAAGATAGTATTAATTGTTGATGATGAAGATCCAGTGCCTGATTATTTGGCTGAGAGCTCAAAAACTGTAAGGTGGGATATTCCAGATCCCAAAGGTAAATCTTTGAAGTTTCATCGGGAAGTAAGAGATAAAATAAAGGAAGGAGTTAAAGAGTTGTTGAAAGATAAAGAAAAAAAAGAGAAATGAATACGGATAGGAGTGTAAATTATTGTTAATTACGGAGTAGTGTAGTTCGAATGTTGTCTGGTAACTGGAGCCATATTTTGGTCAAGTCTAACTTGACCAAAAGCCTATATTTAAGGTATTCTCCCGAGAGTAGAGCATTCTCGGGTTTTTAAATTGGTTGACAAAAGTAGAAATTTTATCTTATAATAAAGCTACCATCACGAATGTGATGGAATATCTTAAAAGGAGGTTCTTTAACAATGTGTGGAGAAGAAAACAAACCCGCTCACGAAGTAGCTAAGGAATTATTGAAGAAGGATCCTGAAAAGTACGGAGAGTTTATTCAGAGTATGTATGAACGTACCAAGGCTCCCAAAGAAGAACTGGAGGAGCTAATAAAAGCTTTTGAAGAGGCTGGGGTTGAAGTCCCCTCGGGTTTAGAAGAACAGAGTGAAGAGCAAGAACTGGGTGTTTTTATCAAGGTATTTAATTTGAAATCGGAAGAAATTAAGCGCGAAGCGTTCCTTAAAAGTTTTGAGGAGCAAGTTATGGAGGTTCTGAGGGGAAATGATAATCTGCCTCTGGTACCTGATGATTTTCCGTTTAGTTTTCCATGGGACCCCTCGGTGGTTTCGGCAGAAATTCCAGTAGTGGTAGAGGTAAATTTATTTCCTGGAGATAATGAGGATTTAGATATATCTCAGGACTTTACCGAAGAAATTGGTAATGCTCTAGATTTCTTCGAAAAGGAAAGAAATATCTGGGTTAGTCTTCCCCAACTTGATATCCTCTCTGAGATTCAATGATTTGCTGAGGTAATTATTAACTTTCATAAATTAAGGGCTCGCTGGAGACCAGCGAGCCCTTCTATTTTTG
>JAZKSW010000056.1:0-3651 GCA_036625875.1 Minisyncoccota bacterium | reverse complement strand
ATTCGGAAAATTTTAAAGGACCCAAAGAATAGTCTTTTTTAAAGGTTTGAAGTTTGTTATAATTAATAAACAAGAAGTTGTAATTATTATGAGTATTTTATTAATTGAAGATGAAGAAGTATTAAGGGAAGTTCTGGAAGGACGCTTCAAAAAAGAAGGGTATAATTTAAGAGTAGCTAATAATGGTAAAGAAGGATTGGAGATGATGCGTTCCGATAAACCTGATTTAGTGTTGCTGGATGCAGAGCTACCTAAAATGGATGGACTTGATGTGCTGGAAGAAATTAACAAAGACTCCGACTTAAAAAAAGTACCAACGATAATTATTTCTAATTCTGGTCAACCGGTGCAACTTGAGAAGGCACAAAAATTAGGGGCGGCAGACTGGATAATAAAAACTGAGTTTAATCCCCAAGAGGTTGTCAACAAGGTTGAACAACAATTAAACGCGTAATTTTATTATGGCTCAAAAAATCCTTATAATTGAAGACGATAAATTTTTAAGACAATTGGTCTCTAGAAAACTTTCTAAGCAAGATTTTGAAATTGCTGAAGCAGTTGATGGTGAAAGCGGTCTGGAGAAGGTAAAAGAGGTAAATCCGGACCTAGTGCTGCTGGATCTCATCCTTCCGGGTATGGATGGCTTTGAGGTGCTGTCTGAAATTAAGGACGATCCGGAAACATCTTCTGTTCCTGTGGTGATATTATCCAATTTAGGACAGAAGGATGAGATAGAGAAAGGATTGCAAATGGGAGCTGAAGATTATTTAGTCAAGGCCCACTTCACCTTGGGAGAAATTGTAGAAAAAATAAAGAAGGTTACATAATAATGCCGGAATTACCGGAAGTTAAAACTACAGTGCGTGGCTTAAAGCAAGTCCTCGGTCGAGAGATCGAGGATGTTTGGTGTGATAATGAGAAGATGACTAAGCAAGATTATCCGGATTTCAAGAAACAAATAAAAGGAAAAGAAATCAAAGATGCAAGAAGGCGAGCAAAGTTTATCCTCATGGATTTGTCAGAAGACAAAACCTTAATGCTTCACCAAAGATTAACTGGACACTTGTTGTTAGGCAAATGGGAGAGAAAAAATGGTGAATGGGTGGCTGAACAGGATATTTTAAATCAAAAAGTTAATGGCTATCTACACTTAATTTTTTACCTGGATGATGGTCAAATGCTGGTATTATCTGACTTAAGAAAGTTCGCTACTGCGGAATTATGGGATACCAAAAAGTTGGAGAAATCTGATAGATTGCAAAAATTAGGCCCAGAGCCCTTAACGGAAGACTTTGACCTTCAAGCATTTAAAGATGCATTAAAAAGAAGAAGTGCCGCTATCAAAACAATTTTAATGAAACAAGAAGTACTAGCGGGTATCGGGAATATTTATTCTGATGAAATCTTATGGAGAGCTAAAATTCACCCCTCAACTCCGACAAACGAATTAAACAATGAAGAGCTTAAAAAGATCTTAAAGGAAATTAAATCCGTTTTAGAAAAAGCTTTGCAAAAAAGAGGAACGAGTATTGCGGATTATAGAGACATTCACGGAGAAAAAGGACATTACCAAGAGGAGTTAGAAGCATATCATCAACATGGGGAACCTTGTTCTCGTTGTGGAAGCACGGTTAAGAGAATGAAAATAGGAGGAAGATCAGCACATTTCTGTCCGAAGTGCCAGCCGGAATAAACTTTTAAAATACTCATTTTAACTACGCAACATGTCAAAAAATACTTTTGATGTAAGAAATACTATAAAGCAACATTTAATTGTGGGGGTGTTCTCTTTAGGATTAGTTGTCTTTTTAAATAAAATTTCGGGGGTTGATTGGTCAACTGCTTTTGGTAGAGTTTCTTTCTTATTAATTTTCTTGACTTTAATCATAGGCCCCATAATGAGACTTAAGAAACCCGGAAGGGCTTCAACGCCCTTGAAAACTCCTTGGAGTTGGAGAGGAGAATTGGGAATATGGTTTACCATTACTGCTCTGCTTCATTTCTTTTTCGCAATGAGCGGTTTTATAAACTGGAACTTTATGAAATCTCTCGGCGGCGGAATAGGTGGAGGAGGGCTCGGTCTTGCAAATCTACTTGGGTATGTGGCTCTATTTTGGTCTTTACTGCTTGCACTGACCTCCTTTAATAAGGTTATTAAATTTTTAGGAGTTGATTCTTGGAAATGGTTACAAAGTCACGCCTACGTTATTTTCTATTTAGTTGCCGGACATTTACTTTATTTTCAGTTTTTTAGTACTTACGGTGAAGGACCGGATTTGTTCGGTTATGCAGCTGTAGTTATGATAGTTACCGTGGTGGTTCTTCAAATGGCCGGTTTTCTAAAAGCGGTCAATGAACACAGAAAAAGCTAATTTAAAAACCTTTTAGAAATGATCAAATTATTGTTCGGAGAAGATACTTTCCGGAGCAAAAAAAGGCTGAAAGAAGTAATTGATAATTACAAAGAATCTCACCAAGATAATGTGAGCATTGATGACTTTGAAGTTTCTGAAGTTGATTATCGAGATTTTAAAGATCAATTCAGGCAAGCTTCTATGTTCGCGGAGCGAAAGTTGGTTGTGTTAAGGCATATTTTTGATGAAAAAGAATTTAAGAAAAAGTTTAAAAAGGACGCTGACCAGTGGAATAAAAGTGAGGACGCCATCATACTTTTCGCAGAAGAGATTTCTAAAAGTGATTCTTTGTTTAAGTACATTAAAAAGAATGCAGAATGGGAGCAGTTTGAAAACCTAGAGGGGGCAGACTTGAAAGAGTGGGCAACTTCTTGTTTCGATAATTACGACGTCAAGGTTAAATCGGATGCTCTTTCTACTCTTATTGAATATGTTGGTAGTGATTTGTGGCGACTATCTAATGAAATTGAGAAGTTAGTAAACTTCAAAAGAGGGGGAATGATTAGAAAGAAGGATGTAAAACTTTTAGTGAAACCTGATTTAGAGACTGATATTTTTAATACGATTGATGCCTTTGCCTTAAAGAATAACCGAAAATCATTAAATTTAATACAAAAGCATTTGGACCAAGGTGATTCTCCGCTTTACATCCTGAGTATGATCAATTATCAGCTCCGTAACTTATTAACTGTAAAGCAGCTACAACAACAAGGTAAGCGTTTTCAGGGAATCAAAAACGAAACCGATCTCAACGGATTTGTGATTAAAAAAACCATGAAGCAAGCTCGTAATTTCACCTTGGAGGAAATTAAAAAGATCTACCACCAATTACTGGAGGTAGATTTGAATATCAAAACGGGACAAATAGACAAAGAACCGGCCTTAAAAAGCTTCGTAGCTAATGTTTAATCCTTATTTACTAGACTAGCTAATTTAGACTTTTTTCGAGCAGCGGCGTTGTCTTTAATAACGTTATTCTTTGCTGCTTTGTCAATTGCTTTGTAAACTTTGGGTAATAATTCTTCAGCTTCTTCTTTCTTGCCTTCATCGACTAATGCGCTCACTTTCTTGGTGAGTTTTTTCATTTTATCTTTTCTTTTCTGGTTCTCTTTTTTTCTTTTTTCGCTTTGTCTTATTGATTTTTTTGCTGCAGGTGTATTAGGCATAGTGCTAATATAATACATGATTTAGAAAAAATATCAAGCCTTTTGATTTTAACCCCGAAACAAGGTATAAT
>JAZKSW010000008.1:0-20467 GCA_036625875.1 Minisyncoccota bacterium | reverse complement strand
CACAGGAAGTCTTTCAAACCAGTGAAGTCTGTGGTAGAATAACAATGATGACCTTGACTTTTTAATTTAATTTATTATTTTATATTAAGGTTTTATGAAAAGTGATCTATCTTATTTCATAATTTTAATCGGACTTACCTTGGGTCTTTTAATTCAAGGTCCGTCACTAGTTTTAGCAAATTCCGGAGATGTTACCGGTTGGGCCTGGATGGGAGCTGATTGCACTAATTCTGATTGTAGTAATACTACTAAGCCGTTGGGGTGGATAAGTTTTAGTTCTGAGAATGAAGGAGCATCCGGAGATTATGGAGTGTTCGCGGATTATGATGTTTCAGCGGCCAATACCCTTCAAGGTGCGGCCTGGATCGGATCCGGAGATTCAAATGAGAATGTAGGTTGGCTTTCTTTTGATGATAACGGAGTACCCTCTTGGGAAGATGATTCTTCCAATTTTGCCCAAGTCGATGCTGACACTAATGAGATTACGGGTTGGGCACCGATTAAGTCCAAAGATGGTAGTGGAAGCCAATCTATTGTTACTTGGGTAAAGTTTAAAGGTTCCGGTTCAAATTATGAATATAGTTCGGAAATTGAACCCGAAGGAAGTATGGCAACCGGTAGCACCAACCATTATGCTTGGTCCGGTTCTCCTTCGGGAGGAGAGCTAGGAGGTACTGTTGTTGGAGAAGCTGGATTAAGGGGAAGCATGAACGGTCCAGAGTGGAATAGCGTTTCTTTTTCTGAGGATTATGATTCAGCACCTTCGGTCTTCGTTACAACTCAAACAACCAACGGAGGACAAGATCCATCTGCCGCTCATTCCAGAAATGTTTCTACGAATGGTTTTGACACTCAACATTGTGAGTTTGATGGAGGCGATAGTTGTGATGGCCACAATGCGGAGGAAAACGGATGGATTGCAATCAAAGAATCTAAAATTAATAATATTAGCGGAATGAAAGCGGGAAGTGTTCAGGCTGGAGGAGGCCACACCACAATTTCTTTCGATAGTAGCTTTTCTAATGACCCTTACGTGTTTGCTCAGGTTCAAACCGAAAATGATGGTGGAAATCCTCGCAATGTGCAAGTTCAAAATGTATCTACGAACGGCTTTACCTTGGAATTCTGTGACCAAGACGGCACTGATGGTTGTGAAGGACACGGCAACGAAACTGTTTCTTGGTGGGCCATAGATCCGACCGTGGCGGATAAAAAGGGTATGTTTGATTGGGGGACGGTAGGAGTGGATGATAGTGCTTGGGAGAGTGTGTCATTTTCTACTGCTTTTGGTTCCAAACCTGCAGTAATTGCTATGAGCCAAACGGAAAATGGCGGACAGGAAGCCCTTTATCCCGAAGTGGATAATGTAGATGTTGACGGAGCTTCAGTTAGATATTGTGAATCCGAAGCCGATAATAGCTGTGACACTCATGCCCATGAGAAAGTAGCCTGGGTAGCTGTGGAGTCCGGATCTATGATGATTTCCGATTTCTTAGTGGAAGATAGTGGTTTGGGATGGATTGACTTGAACCCGGGTCTTTATGATAGTGTTGATGATGAGAAGGGAGTGAAGTTCCCTCCGCCCAATAGTAAACCGGAAGTTAGTTTTGATTCCTCTGAGTTCAGTACATTGGATTTTGATACGTTATCTCAAAATTATTGTGAGACAGACGCTACCGGAAGAGTGGATCTTAAGTGGGCTTATTCCGATGCGGATGGTGATGATGAAGATAAGTATAGATTAAGAGTTTATGATAGTAGTGGAGTTTTGACAGCCACTGCTACGGAAACCAGTTTACTTTCCGGAGAACCGAAGGTTAACGGAAGAACTTTTTTGGTTACCACTGATTCGGATTCAGACCTTAACTTCAACGAAACTTATACTTGGGAAGTGAAAGTGTATGACGATAAGGGGCGAGAGTCCGACTGGAAAGTAGCTAGCGGTTACAGTTTTAGTACTCCCTCTCACCCTCTTCCTCATCCAGCATTCGAAGTTATTCCCAAGACACCGGAAATCGATTCCCAAGTTACTTTTGAAGATCATTCTCAATGTTATGATAGTCCAACGGGAAGCGGACACGATTGTGATGAAGATGATAACGTTTCTTACTTCTGGGACTTCGGAGATGGATCCACATCGGATCGAGTAGGTACAGCCACTCATACCTACGATACGGTGGATGATTACGATGTAAGCTTGGAAGTAACGGATGAATTGGGTACTTGTACTGAAACTAAGACTATTACCGCCACCTTGCCCTTACCCGAGTGGGAAGAAATATCAACTCAATAATAATTTAATTACTATGCCTGTACCAAAGAAAAGACAATCTAAATCACAAAAAGGAAAAAGAAGAGCTCATATCAAAGCGGAAGAACAGGAACTTACTGAATGCTCTCAGTGTGGAGAGGCAAAACGTCCCCACACGGTTTGTTCCAACTGTGGTTATTACAAGGGGGAACAAGTGATTAACCAAGAAGGAGCACAAGAAGGAAAAGAGCAGGAACAAGAACAAGAGAAGGAACAAGAAAAGGGTTTGAGCTGGGAGAAGCTTTCTCAATCTTAATAAATTAACCTCTAAACTATGTCTAGTAGACACCTATGCCGTTCAATAGCAATGCAGTCTCTGTACGAATGGGATTTTTATGGAAAAGAAGAATCTCTGGAAAAAATCACGGAGAGGAACATCAAGAATTTTGGACCGGGACTTGGAGACGAAAAGCAATTCGTTCACGATTTAGTGGAAGGTGTAGAGGATAAACTCTCTCGCCTGAATGAAATTATAGAAGAAGCTGCTCCGGAATGGCCCTTGGATCAAATAACTATTGTTGATAGGAATGTTTTACGTTTGGGACTTTATGAACTTCTTTATGCCGATAAAGATGAAGTACCTCCCAAAGTAGCGATCAATGAGGCTATTGAATTGGCTAAGAATTTTGGTGGAGAAAGCTCCGGTAAGTTCATAAATGGAGTTTTGGGAACAGTTTATCAAGAAATGCAAGAACAAGAAGAATAATATGGAAAAAGATTTTTCCAAACTTGAGGACAAATTAGATCTTGAGTTTGACGACCAAGATCTTTTAATTAAGGCCTTCATACATCGTTCTTATTTGAATGAACATCCTGATTTTGAATTAGATGACAATGAAAGGCTGGAGTTTTTAGGAGATGCAGTATTGGAGTTAGTAGTGACCAATTACTTATTTGATAGTTATCCGGAGAAGCCAGAGGGAGATTTAACGAACTGGCGGGCAGCTTTGGTGAATGCAGATCATTTATCAAAGGTTGCCAGAGATGTGGGGCTTAATGATTTTTTGCTGTTATCCGAAGGAGAGAGTAAACAGAAGGGAAAAGCAAGAGATTATATCCTAGCGGATGTGGTAGAAGCTCTGCTGGGGGCTATTTATTTAGACCAAGGTTTTGATGAATGTGAAAAATTTATTAAAGAATACATAATTAAAAACTTACCTGAGATTATTGAGAAAGGTCTGTACAAAGATTCAAAAAGTTTATTTCAAGAAAAGGCGCAAGAACAAGTTTCAATCACCCCAACTTATCAAGTTTTGGATGAATGGGGCCCGGATCATGATAAGCATTTTGAGGTTGGAGTTTTTCTAGGAGATGAAAAGATAGCTGAGGGAAAAGGGTCATCCAAATTAGAGGCTGAAGAAGAAGCCGCAGAGGAAGGTTTAAAGGTCAAGGGGTGGTAATTAATCTAAAATAATTATGCTTAAAATAAGATTCTTTAGAACGGGCAAACAACATCAACCTTACTTTAAAATTGTAGTCACCGATAAGGATAATCCTCCTCGAGGAGGTAATTTTAAGGCTGAGGTTGGTAACTATAATCCTCGCTCAAAAGACGTTGAGTTGGATGAGGAAAAAGTAGAACATTGGTTAGAAGAAGGTGCTCAACCTTCCGGCAGAGTCCATAACTTGTTAGTAGAAGAGGGGATTATAGACGGCGAGAAAGAGGCGGTGCATGCTGCTGGTGAACCGGAAGAAGAAGAGGTTGAGGAAGAAGAATCCCAAGAGGAGACTGAAGAAGCTGAAACTGAAGAAGAGGAAGAACAAGAAGCTAATGAAGAAGAAGTTGAAGATGAAGAAGACGAAGAGAAGTCCGAAGAACAAGAAGAAGACCAGGAAAAGTGACACTTGACAAATTTTCAAGAAGTATTATCATATAAACAGTTACCTGCCGAGAGGCGGGGCTGTATACAGCTTTCCCCTGTTTGTTTTATTTCTAGGGAAGAGCTGATTTTCTGAAAGGTCGTGAAAACTGCCTGTCGATTGACGGGCATCCAGAATTCACAGTTAATCCGAATTCTTGTAATTATGGCTGAAGAAGAAGCAAAAGACAAAGAGTTCTTGGAGTACATTATTAAATCCATCGTTGATAATCCTGAAGATGTCGAAATTGACCGAGAGGTCGATGAAATGGGAGTACTTCTTTCTTTAAGAGTACACGCTGACGACATGGGTCAGGTTATTGGACGAAATGGTTCTACTGCAAGAGCCATTAGAACTCTGGTTAGAATTGTTGGTCTCAAGAGTCACGCTCGTGTGAACTTGAAGATCGAAGAACCAGAAGGAGGTGAACAAGCAGGAAATCAAGATTCTTCTGACTCTTCTGACGAAGAAGAAGATGAAGATCTTGAGGATTTAGACCTTTAAACTGAGCTCTGACTCAGCGTTCAGGTTTACCTCGATTGAAAGCAGTGCTATTATTGATAATAGTGCTGCTTTCGTTTTTTAGTATATGAAATTTGATATTATTACAATTTTTCCGAACATATTCGACTCTTATCTTTCGGAATCATTGCTTGGCAAGGCCCAAGATGATGATTTGGTTACTATTAATGTTCATGATCTACGGGACTGGACGACCGAGAAAAAAGGAGTTGATGATGAACCTTACGGTGGGGGTAGAGGAATGGTAATGAAAGTAGGACCCATTTATAGGGCAGTTAATGATATAAAAGAGGAAGGAGGAAAAGTAGTGCTGTTTTCTCCAAGGGGAAAAGAGTTTAATCAAAAGCAAGCTACTTCTTTTTCAGATCTTGAACAATTAGTAATGATTTGCGGCCGTTATGAAGGAATAGACGAGAGAGTAGCTAACAACATTGCTGATATAGAGCTTTCAATAGGTAATTATGTACTGATGGGGGGAGAGTTAGCTGCTTTGGTGGTTACTGAGGCTACTTCTCGATTAATACCCGGAGTAGTGCAGAAACCGGACGAATTTCAGGAACGAGTTACTGAAAATGATGGATTTGTGGAATATCCTCAGTATACTAGACCGGAGGTGTTTGAAACCGATTCTGGTGAACAATGGAAAGTTCCTTCGGTGTTGTTGTCGGGGGATCATCAAAAAATCAGAGAATGGAGAGAAGAACGCAAAGAAATAGTTGAGTAATTTTTTGATTTTTGCTATAATATCGGAGAGGGTAGGTAGCAAAGTCTGGCCAAATGCGACAGACTGTAAATCTGTCGGCTTAATGCCTTCGGGGGTTCAAATCCCTCCCTGCCCACAGGTTTAATGCCGGAGTAGCTCAGTGGCAGAGCACTTCAATGGTAATGAAGAGGTCGTGAGTTCAATTCTCACCTCCGGCTCATGGCTAAAAGAGATAAAAAATATATAAAAATGAAATGCTCTGAGTGTGATAGAATTAATTATCGGCTCCATAAATCAAAGCAGATGGAAGGCAAGTTAGAATTAAAAAAATTCTGTGGTTATTGCCAAGAACACACCGAACACGAAGAGAAATAAGGGAAGGGTCCGTAGGCTAATTTGGCAAACCGCGGGATTCCAAATCCCGTCTTCCAGGTTCAAGTCCTGGCGGACCTGCTACTAGAATAAAAGCGCGGCATCACCGCGCTTTTTTGTATAAATTGTTTAGATTTGGTATAGTTATAGTAACATGAAAATGAAAAATTTATTAAAATTTATAAGATCTGAACACGAAAGACTTATGGACTTCTACGAATTCGATGATGGTGAAGACCTTAAAAGCCCACTTGCTCTGAAGGTAATGGAAGAATTAGGAGAATTATATGAAGAAATTTTGATAGATCAAGGCCTTCAAAGAAGTGAGAAATTAAGAGAAGGTGATGTCGGAGAAGAGTTTGCGGACGTCTTAATTACGATTTTACTTTTAGCTGAGAACATGGAAATAGATGTGACGAAAGAACTAGAAGACAAAATAGAGAAGATAAAAAATAGAGATTACTAATATGGATTGGCTTGATAATTTAGTTGAAGAGGGATGGTTAAAGACGGAACGAATTATCAAGGCATTTGAAGAGGTGCATAGGGAAGACTTTCTTCCCGAGAATAAAAAGAGTTTAGCCAAGCTTAATCGTGCTTTACCAATAGGATACGGGCAAACCATTTCGCAGCCACTAGTGGTAGCTTTTATGCTTGAAAAATTAGACCCTCAAGAGGGAGATAAAATTTTGGATATTGGTTCGGGCTCGGGCTGGACAACTGCCTTGTTGTCCCACATCGTAGGAGAGAAGGGTAGAGTGATCGGTATAGAAATTATTTCTGAACTTAAAGATTTTGGTGAGAAAAATACATCTGAGTATAATTTTGTTGATAAAGGAATTACTAAATTCGTTTGCAAAGACGGAAGAAAAGGATTTGAAGAAGAAGCTCCGTATGATAAAATTTTAGCTTCCGCTAGTGCTGACAAATTACCACCGGCGTGGAAAGACCAGGTTAAAATTGGTGGGAAAATAATAACCCCAATTAAACATTCTATCTTTGTGTTCACTAAATTAAAACAGGGATTTGAAAAAGAGGAACATCCTGGATTTTCCTTTGTGCCTTTAGTTGATAATTAAATATGTCTAAAAATTATATTTTTCTCCTATTTTTAATAATCCTTATAGCCGCTTGGGTGGTTCAAGGAATTTATCTCCCCCTTTCCGATGAAGGAAGGGTTAAGCAATTTCGAGTAGAACCGGGCCAAGGTGTCTTTGGTATTTCAGAACAACTTGAAAACAAAAAGCTCATCAGGGGTGATCTTTGGTTTAATATTTACTATTTATTAACAAGCAGAAAGGAGACTCTTAAGGCCGGAAATTATAATTTAAGTCCGGCAATGAGTATACCCGAGATATTTGCAAAGATAAGAAAAGGAAAAACGACTCCCAATAAAATTACTGTTGTGGAAGGTTGGACCGTACAAGACATAGGTCAAAGCTTAGAAAGAAAGAAGAGGTATTCGGCTGAGGAATTTTATGAGGTAGTGGGATATCCAATTACCCAAAAATCAGAAGGCATGTTCGAATTAACGTCTTCCCTCGAACAAGAATACGAATTTTTGGAAAGTAAACCTGATAATATGCCATTGGAAGGATTCTTATTCCCAGATACTTATTATATGGGCGAGGAAGAAACCTCTCGAGATTTAGCTAAGAAAATGCTGGGTAACTTTGAAAAGAAGTATAATAATTTGAATACAAGTAGTGAAAAGACAGTTTTTGAAATTGTGACTATGGCCTCTTTGTTGGAAAAGGAAGTTAAGACTCTAAAAGACAAGAAGATTGTCTCCGGAATTTTATGGAAAAGATTAAGAAATGACATTCCCCTTCAGGTGGATGCTACTGTTTCTTATATTACGGGCAAGAATACTACTAATGTTTCTATAAATGAGACAAAGATAGATTCTCCATTCAATACTTACAAGTACAAGGGGCTACCCAAAGGACCAATTTGTAATCCGGGGCTGGAATCAATAGAGGCGGCACTTAATCCTATTACTACGGATTACTGGTATTACTTATCGAGTCCCAGTGGAGATTGTTCCGAGTGTAGTGAAGGAGGAACTTATTTTAGTAAAACTTTAAGACAACATAAAATAGGTAAAGATAAATATTTGGGTAATTGATTTTAAAGAAATAAATTACTAAAATAAAATAAAGTCATTATGCCCGAAGTTAATACTCAAACAAAAACTAAATTGGATTTTACCCAAAGTGAAAAAAGAGCTGCTTTGATTATAGCCTCGAAAGATTTTAGAGATGAGGAATATTTTGTTCCCAGAGAAGTATTGGAAAAAGCGGGAATAGAAGTTATTACCGTAAGTGATTCCAAAGGAAAAGCCAAAGGTGCTGATGGAGGAGAGGTAGAGGTCGATCTAACTTTATCAGATTTGGAGGTTGGCGATTTTAATTTAATTGTTTTCGTAGGTGGACCCGGGACGCTTGAACACTTGGATAACGAAGATAGTTATAAAGTGATTAGGAAAACCCTGGATAAAGGAAAGATATTGGGGGCAATTTGTATCGCTCCGGTGATTCTGGCTAGGGCGGGAGCTTTACGAAACAAGGAAGTTACAGTTTGGAGTTCATCTATGGATAAGGAGCCGGTTGAAATTGTTAAGGGGGAAGGGGCTAATTATCATGATCGATCTGTAGTGATTGATGACAATATAGTAACTGCTGACGGACCTGAGTCAGCAAGGAAGTTCGGAGAAGCACTTTTACATGCCTTGACAAGAAAGTAATTTTAGAATAAACTTATAATTGAAATGAGAGTGGAAGCGTAAATGCTACTATATTTGCGCTTACACCGAACAACAATTTTCAAGCTTTGCTTATTATTAGAAAGTTGAATAAGCCGTAGACCATGGGTTGCATCTTGGCGTTACTGAGCTAGGATGCTTAAAGTCCAAGTATGGTTTAAAGTTTTTGTGAAACTTTTTGTCTAAAAAGTTTCAGGGAAACCCATCGAGGCAATTGTTAGTTTTCTTCAGGAAATAAGTTCTGGAGAGGAGGCTAAGGCCCTCCAGGAACAAGTTCTGGAGAATTGTCTTGCTTTTTGGTCTGCGGGAGCAGACTATTTTTAATTGCAACTTAATTCTTATTATGCCTTTAACTAGAGAACAAAAAGAAAAAGTGGTTCAAGAATTAGAAGACAAAATTAATCGTCAAAAGGCGATGACTTTTGTCAATTTTCAGGGATTGGGTGTGAAAAAATTTACAGAACTCAGAAAAGAATTGAAAAAAATGGGGGCTGAGGTTAAAGTAACGAAAAAAACTCTAGCGAATATCGCTTTTGAGAATGCGGGATTGGAATTAAAAGATTATGAAGGACAATTTGCTTTAGTGTTCGGCTATGAAGATAAAGTTCAATCTATAAAAGCAGTACACAATATAGAAGAAGAGACAGAACTAGAAATTGTAGGAGGCTATTTTAATGATCGTTTTATAGATCCTGCAGAGGTAAGAAAAATTGCTCAGTTACCTGGTAGAGATGAATTACTGGGCAAATTAACTCAGTCCATTTCTAGCCCACTTTCTGGTTTAGTTAATACGTTACAAGGAAACATTAAAGGTCTTGTTTATACACTAAAAGCTATTCAAGCGGAAAAAAGCAATTAATTGTTGGAATCCGCTTTAAATTATGGCCGAAGATAATAACGAAGAAGAAGAAACTGAAGAAGAAGAGGAAGAGGAAGAGGAGGAACCCGAGGAAACTGAAGATGAGGATGAAGATGAAGATGAGGATGAGGATGAGGATGAGGAAGTAGAAGTTCCTGAAAAATTTGAATCTATTGTAGAAGAAATTTCTGAAATGACAGTTACTGATTTGGCAGAATTAGTAGAAATTTTAGAAGATAAGTTTGGAGTTTCAGCACAAGCACCTGCTGCTGCACCTGCTGCTGCACCTGCGGGTGGTGGTGAAGAGGAGGAAGAAGAAGGTAAGAGTAGTTATGATGTAGAATTGGCAGAAGTAGGAGATAGTAAAATTGATGTTATTAAAGTAGTAAGGGATGTTACTGAGAAAGGACTTAAGGATGCTAAGGCTTTAGTAGATGAAGTTCCGGAAGTAATAATGAATGACGTTGACCAAGAAGAGGCAGAAGAAATTAAGGAAAAGTTTGAGGAAGCAGGAGCTTCTGTTAATTTGAAATAATACATACTTCTTCGAATCAATAACAAAAACCAGCGTATTTTAGTACGCTGGTTTTTGAGTTGGGATTAATTTCTACCGGTTATTTTATCAGTAAATCTTATTATAGTTTTAAACAGTTGATTCAGCCATGATAAACCAAATTTCTTCTTCACCGTTTTACCTCTTACTTTTTTCCAAAAAGACGGGAAATAAATAATATTTAAAATTATACCCAAAACCAAAACACCCAATAAGTAACTTAAACTTGAAGTATAATCTCCCCAAGTTAATAACAAGCCGATTTCATCCATTAATAGACCGAGACCAATACCGTACATGATGGCGAGCCCTTTCTTTTTTATCTTGTCGGAATCGGTGATAGACATCCACCCTGCTATTGCAATCAAAAAGATTCCAAAGTAGAAGTGATGAATATGGTAACCGAACAATATTATATTTCTTCCAATATAGAAATGATACAGGGAAGAACCTTCCTTAACTGTTTGTGCTATAGGAGAATTTATTGAGCCTACTAAGTGTACTAAAGTTCTAATTACAACAAAAGAAAGTAGGTAAAAAATAGCGATAAGAAAAGGTGCTTCTCGTGCTTTTCTGTCGGGCCATTCTGTAATCATTCTTTTTTGCAAATAAGAAGACTTAGGTAGTTTTGAAAGAAATGATTTAATTTGTTCACCTATGACGTTGAAGATTCTTCTTGTAAAATTGAAGTAAGTTGTTATTTTTTCTTTAATCTTTTGTAAGGTTTTTGTTTCTAGTGTTACTATTACGGCTACCCCCGGAAAATCGTTTCCGGTCAAGGTTCTTTTAATTTTGTCGTTTTTATTGTAATTTGTGACCTTCGAGATGGAATGCTTCTGACGGAGTTTTCTCCATGCTTCGCTTGTTATTGCTATTATCTTGTCTTGTTTTTTCAATTTAATCGTGCCTAAGTCGGTTAATTCTCCCTTTAATTTACTTCCGATATTAATAACTTCATTATTTCTGAGTAAAGCAATTTTAGTGCCACTTGTTTTGGCAAAAGTTAAAGAGTTTTCTTTAACGGTCAGAATTGCAATATCTAGTTTGTTAAGGCCTCTTTCTTTGATTTTTTGCTTAGTCAAGCTGATTGTTTCTTCCAAGCTTTCGCTATTGGAATAAGTATTGCTTATGGTGGATGCCAGGTAATTTAAAGAAGTAGAATCTCGCCCTTTGAGTTCGGCTATTATGTAAAGGCTGCCCAAATTACTTTGATTGGGGTCGGGTTCGAAACACCAACTTTCGTAAATTGCATCCTCTTTTTCGTTGTTAAAAAATAGTTCTAGAAACTGCATACTTAATTTATTATAACTCTTTTCTTATTGAAATGAAATAAGGGGAAGGTACTAGGTACCTCCCCCATATGGTGAAAATCAGCCGTAATGGATTACTGCTTGATAATCAGCAGAAATTAACATATCACCTGGATCCAGGTTAATTTTTTTGCCGTTCTTGTGGAAATTTCCTTTTCTGAATCTCTTTCTAGGGTCTTTGTGGTCTCTACCCTGAGTAACTTTAAAAGTAGGCTTAGTAGGGTGTCTATTATTAATATCCGGTATCGAACTGCACCGTTCACATTGTTCGTGATTAATCATGGCTCTGAATAACTCTCCGTCTATTTTGGAGTCCTCTCTTTCGATAGCCTGTTTCATTGCTTTGGTTGCTATAAATGCAAATTCTTTACCTTCGGGATTCATTCTTTCGCCTCCTAGGCTTTTATTTGATCTTCAGTGAACTCCACCAACTTAAACTAAAAAAGGCTGCTACCGTTTCTTTTCCATATTTATCACCTATGTAAAGTTCTATTCTGAGGACTTTATCCTCAAGCTAATAATACCAAAACATTTATTTCTGTCAATAACTTGTTTCATTGTCTTTTAGAAAATGTTAAAATAAGATAAGCATAGAGTAGGGCGGTTGGCTCAGTTGGCAGAGCGCCACAGTCACATTGTGGAGGTCGTAGGTTCAAATCCTGCACCGCCCACCCTTAAAAGCTTTTATTTAGGAAGTTTCATAAAAAAATTAAGACGTGTTATACTATATTAATGTTAAGATTGGCGCTCCAATATCTAAAATGGCATTATTGGTATAGAACCAAGTTGGTAATAAAGGCGTGGAATAATTACTTGGTATTTACTCCGAAATACTTTTCGATGCCCTTTCTCACTAGAACATTGTTTTCTTATTGGAGACAGTATCACTATTCCTATGGAAGAGGTTTTGATCCTCAACGTTACTTTGAAGCTTTTACGTTTAATATGATATCGAGAGTTCTCGGAGCCATAAGTCGGCTCCTTTTATTATTTGTTGGAGCTGTAGCGGAAGTGTTGGTTTTTTTGGTAGGTCTTTTAATTTTATTGTTATGGTTGGCACTTCCGATTTTATTAATAATCGCTGTTTGGGCAGGAATCTATTTAATAATTTAGAATCCAAGGTGTTTCTACGGATAATTTTCCATGGTTTTTAATCTCGAATCAACTAAAATACTTAGAGCTGCTCGCAAGGAAGATTTATTCAAGTGGGTAAGTTGGATCAAAAAGATAAGTGGAATTTTTTCCATCTTATTTTTGGCGTTGTTCTTTTTTTCTGTTTGGAAAACTTTCTTCATTGATCCATTACAAATAATGGGACTTTTGGTTTTGAGTTTTGCCTTGTATATAGGTAGTTGGGTGAATGGATCGTTCTTTGAAAATAAAGTTAAAAAACCCACCCTGAAACATTCTGCGGAACAAGTTTTAAATAATATTGATCAATATAATATAGCTGAGGTATTGAGCTATGAGACGGCTAGAGCAGTAGCAATAGCTCAAAGTAAAGGAAAAGTTTCTTCTAATGAACTGTTCTATTATTTGATTGATGAATCCTCTGATTTGAACTTTGTGTTTACCAGAGCGACTCTCAATGAAAAAGAGATTAAAAGGAAGCTAAAAGAGAATTCTGAAGAAGTTAAGTCTGATTCTAAATGGTGGAGTTCGGATTTTGAAGATGTGTTGAAAGAAAGTTTGAAAATAGCTGTTGAGCAGGAACATCAACGTATCAAACCGGAAGACGTGCTATTAGCACTAGCTCGACACAATTCTATTTTTCAGGAGATACTTATTGATAATAATTTGAAGGTAAGGGATATTAAGAATTTGGTTTGGTGGTTGGATCATTTAAAACAAAAAATTAAAAGTTCCGGTCAATTTTGGAAACTGGAAAACTTAAGGAAGAAAGGAGGAATAGGAAGAAATTGGAGTTCTGGATATACTGCAACTCTCGATAAGTATTCGTATGACGTAGTGGATGAAGTCAGGAGTTCTAATTTCAGGGAAATAATCGGTCATGACAAACAACTGGAAATAACGGAAAGAATATTAGACCGCAATAAGATCAACAATGTTTTACTTGTGGGGAGACCGGGTGTAGGCAGAAATAGTGTTATTAAAAAACTAGCTAAAAAAAGCTATTTCGGAACGAGCTTGCCCGGGGTTAATTACCAAAGAATTTTAAAATTGGATTTAAGTTCCTTACTGGCTAAACTTAAAAGTTCTGAGGAGGTTGAGTCTACGATTAACAATATTTTTCAAGAAGTGGCTCAAGCGGGGAATGTTATTTTAGTGATAGAGGATTTTCATAATTATATCGGTCAAGAAGGGCAGTTGGCAAAAGTTGATATTTCCGGGTTACTGTCAAAATATTTAAATTTACCACAATTTCAAATTATTGGAGTTTGTAGTTACTCAGGCCTGCATAAGAACATAGAGAAGAACCAGTCTTTATTGGAAATGTTTAATAAAGTAGAGGTTCCCGAGTTACCGGAGCAAGAGACTATCCGTTTATTGCAAAGATTTGCGTTGAGTTTGGAGGGGAAATATGATCGAATAATAACTTACCCCGCCCTGAGAGATATAGTTAAATTATCAGCTAAATACTTGCCGGAAGCCCCCTTTCCCAAGAAAGCTCTGGACCTCTTGGATGAAGTTGTAGTTTATAGTGCTCGACAATCGGACCGGCGGGCGGTTCTATCCAAAGATGTAGCTAAAGTCATATCCGATAAGACTGATATTCCGGTAGGAAAAATGCAAGGTAAAGAGAAAGAAAAACTACTTAATTTGGAAAAATTAATACATAAAAGAATAGTTAACCAAGACTTAGCGGTAGAAGAAATTTCATCGGCCTTAAGGAGGGCTAGGACGCAAGTAACTATTAAAGAAGGTCCTATTGGAACTTTCTTGTTTCTGGGGCCCACCGGAGTGGGAAAAACCGAAACTTCTAAGACTTTAGCTTCTATATATTTTGGTTCTGAATCAAGAATGATAAGGTTGGATATGTCCGAATTTCAAAACGTAGAGGATGTTGAGAGATTAATAGGTTCTTCGGAAAGACAGGGGCAGCTAACGGTTCCTGTTAGAGAAAATCCCTTTTCTTTGATTCTATTAGATGAGATTGAAAAAGCTCATCCTAATATTCTAAATCTGTTTTTACAAGTACTGGATGAAGGCTATATTACCGATGGAGTGGGGCGGAAGGTTAATTTTAAAAATACCATGATTATTGCCACTTCCAATGCGGGAGCGGATTTGATCTGGAAGGATGTAGAAGAAAACAAAGAATTAAATTTAATCAAGAAGGATTTACTCGGTAAGTTATTTCAAGAAAAAGTATTTAGCCCCGAATTTATAAACCGATTTGATGAAGTAGTAATGTTTACCCCTCTAACGAAAGAAAACCTTATGGACATCGCTCAATTACTGTTATCGGATTTAGCTGATAATTTAAAAGAAGAAAAAGATGTTCATTTGATTATTACCGAAGAATTAAAAAAGAAAATAGTAGAACTGGGCTATGATCCTCAGTTCGGAGCGCGAGAAATGCAACGAGTTATTCAAAATAAAGTAGAAAACTCTCTGGCTGAAGGCCTCTTACAGGGTAATTTGGAAAGAGGTGATCAGGTAAAGGTTGAGCCGGAGAATTTTAGTCTTAACATTATAAAATGAAGATAACCGCAAAAGTTGTTATTGGAGTTTTGGTAGTACTATTGTTAGGGCTAGGAGGCGCCCTTGCTACCAAGACATGGAATCCTTCTTGGAATCCTTTTGCTGAATCTCCTCAAAAAATAATTGAGAAGATGGCAGAAGCTCAGAGGGGCGTGGATAGTAGTCATATCAACGGAACGTTTAAGGCCGAAACCGATGAAGGAAGTGTAGAAGTAGAGTTTGAAGCGGACGGGGACAGTTCTGATTCTAAAAACTTGAAGAGTAAAGTATCTTTTGATGCTTCTATTTCTATGGAGGGAACTCAATTTTCTACCAAAGGTGAAGCGAGGATGATTGATAATATTATGTACGTCAAAGTAAATGAAATTCCCGCAGCTCCCATGCTTCCCGTTAAGCAGATAAGTCAGTTCAAAAATCAATGGATTAAACTCGGCTCACAGAAGAAAGAACAGACTGAACAAGAAGAAATAGACAGCGAAAAGGCTAAGAATATAATAAAGAAATATGTTAACCCGGAAAAGTTGTTTGAAGTGAAGAAAGTTTTCTCTACCGAGAAAGTCAAAGGAGTGATGAGTTATCATTATTTAGTGGCTTTAAATGAAAAGGAAATGAAGGAGTCTATTCCTCCATTAGTTGAAGAGTTACGAGCTTTGAACAATGACCAAGAACCGGTTGATAAAGATAAAATTAGAAAGGATATAGATGAGTTCTTCGATGAGGCTGCTCCGGTAGAGGCGGAATTGTGGATTGGTAAAAAGGACTATTTATTGCGTAAGTTTAAGTTTTCCAAAGAATTTGATGCTCAAGAGGTTGCCGAGAAAGCAGAAGCTTCTAGGGTTGATTTAAGTTTAGAAGCTTATTTCTCTGACTTTGGTAAGGAAGTTCAAGTGGAAAAGCCGGAAGGTGCCAAGACGATACAAGAATTAATGATGTCAATAATGCAGGGAAGCATTCCCGGCATTCAAGATCAGACTTCCCCGATGCCCGATAATATTCCGGAAGATTACGAAGTGCCCGAAGGAACTGATGTACCCCAATTCTAATTTTTGGCTGTAAAGCGTTTTTGGTAGCATAACGAGAATTTAAAACCTCCGGGGTTGAATCTCCGGAGGTTGATTTTTTTGCGAAAGAATAATAAAGTAGAACTAGTTATCAGCTATGAGCAACAAAAATCAAAAAACAGGTCTTCTTTTAATAGATAAACCTCAAGGTCCGACTTCCCATGATATGGTGGATCAGGTAAGGGAAATAACGGGCATGGAGAAGATAGGTCATACTGGTACGCTTGATCCTCAAGCAGAGGGATTATTAATTTTGTTGATAGGTAGAGAGGCTACCAAAAAACAAAGTGAATTTTTAAAATTAGACAAAGAATATGAAGCGGAAATTAAACTTGGTGAGGAGACTGACACCTTGGACTCTAACGGAAAAACAACTAATATTTATGAAGGAGATTGGCCCAACGAAAAAGAAATTTCTTCATTGTTAGATAAATTTAAAGGAGGCTATCATCAGGTACCTCCTGCCTATAGTGCTAAAAGGGTAGATGGTGAGCGAGCTTATAAATTAGCACGCAAAGGAGAAAAGCCCGAGTTGGAACCGGAGAAAGTTGATATCTATAAGATTAAACTTGTTGATTATTCTTCTCCCAAAATTAGAATAAGAATTCAATGCTCCAAGGGAACCTATATTAGGTCTTTAGCCAGGGATATTGGCAAGAAATTAGGTTGTGGTGCACATCTTACGTTTTTGAGGAGAACTAAAATAGGTGATTATGAATTAGAAAATGCAATTTCACTTTCTGAACTTACTTCAAAAAACTGGCAAAATTATTTAAAAAAAGTTTAAACTCTCCTCCGAAAGGGGGAATTTTTGTTTTAAGTTCATTTTAATTGAATAAGAGTAGAGGAGGTAGTTATGTTTTTAAAAGTTTTAATCTGGCTTTCTCTTTCACTGCTTGATTCTTACTTAGAAAAAATCAAGTTTTTGAGAGGTAATTCCGATGAGAGTATGGTTAAAATTGCTTTACTGGTATCTGCTTGTCTGACCTTTTTATTTTTATCCCTGCTTCTGTTTTTGTTGTTATTTCTTTTTTCTGGAACGTCTTTCCCTGTTTGGTTCTTTGTTAGTACCTTATTGTTGGTTATAGCCTTGATAATTAGAGATGTTGCTAGAGTTTCTCAGAGAAACTTAATTTATCATTGGCGAAGTGATGATAAGAAATTTACTTCCAGTGGTAATTGGCTTGAACTCTAATACTTGACAAAATGATACTCTATGGTATTGTATAGATAAAGTTGTTCTTCTATAACTAAATTTCCAGCAAGGAGGCCATAATGAGTACTAAAACGAATAGCAAGTCCGATGTGGAAATAATAAAAGAGTTGGGCCCTCATATAATAGGATCTGATGAAGAGGGCAAGAAGGAGGACGGCCTGGCTAAGCTTATGTTCTTGGATCCTCATTATGTCAAGCAACAACTAGATATCAGAGAAAATCGCATTACTAAACACGGAGAAAGAAATGAAATCCATCGTTATTTGAGAGCTTTGTTGAGGCGAGCTGAGAAATTAAGACCTCAAAAGCTTTGTCCTTATTGTGGAGTGGAGCTCGTTGAATACTTTGTGGTTAATGATCAAAGTGTTGATTCTTTGGGGCCTTACAATACTAGTTGTTCTCATGCTTCTTTAAGGGGCGGCTGTGGTCTTAAAATGATCTCGGGTAATGCCCCCAGCATGGCTTATATTGACGAATTTGAACTCAAGTTTGCTGCGCTTCGAAAACTACAGAATAAACATTGGATAGATACCGAATACAAGTTTAAAAAGGTAATTGAACTTTTTGAGTGGGCATTTGACCTGGATGAATTGACTAATAAATCAGCCTACGAACTATTTAGCGGTAGGCGTTCCTAATACGGAACGCCTACTTTTTATTTGTTTTAATAAGAATTTTAAGTTAGTATAATACAGTAATAATTAACTCAACTATTTATGATTAGTTTTGAAGATTTTCAAAAAATAAATTTAAAAGTAGCTCGTATTGTTGAAGCCTCCCGAGTGGAGGACTCCAATAAATTAATGAAATTAGAAATTGATTTGGGCAAAGAAAAAAGGCAGCTTGTTGCCGGTATCGCCAAAGCCTATACCGCTGATGAGTTAGAAGGAAGAGAAATAATTGTAGTGGCGAATTTAGAGCCCAAGGAAATTTTCAGCCTCCAAAGCCAAGGTATGTTACTAGCTGCTGATTCTGATCAACCCGTTCTGTTGCAACCCGATCAGGAGGTGGAACCCGGAACTAAAATTACCTAAGATGCTTATCAAAGTAAAGGTAAAACCCGATGCTGATGAGATCAGTGTAAGCAAAAAAGAGGAAGATGAGTTTAGAGTTAAAGTAAAGGCGGAACCTAAGCGAGGGAAGGCCAATAAGGCTGTTACCAGAGTATTGGCTAATTATTTTGGTTTAGATAAAGGTCAAATCCGTCTGGTTAAGGGCGGTAAACAAAGAAATAAAGTATTTAAAATACCAGATCATGTTAAACGAAGATCAAATTAGAAAACTTATTGAGGAGAAAGACTTGATACAAAATTACATTGATTTAGACTTACAATTAACTCCCAATGGTTTTGATATGACCATCGGGGAGTTGTTCGAATTTGATGAACAAGGTGCTTTGGATTTTTCCAATTCAGAAAGAGAAGTTCCGGAAGGTAAAGAAATTTACACCCAAAAACAAAGTCCCAAAGATAAATATGGTTGGTGGGAATTAGAACCCGGAGCTTACAAAGTAAAAACCAATGAAAGATTTAATATACCTCATAATTTAATGGGGATGGCTTATCCGAGGAGTTCTTTATTGAGAATGGGACTCTTTACTCAAACAGCTTTTTGGGAGGCCGGTTTTCAAGGAAAAGCTGAGTTCTTGTTGAAAGTAGAGAACCCCAAAGGTGTTAAAATTAAAGAAAATGCGAGAGTAACCCAAATAGCCTTCGGAGAGATTATGGAAGTTGAAGAGGGTTACAACGGAAGATACCAGGAGTAATTTTATAATAAAACAAGAAAGCACTGGGTAATTCCACCCAGTGCTTTTAACATGGATACAGCTCAGCAGTTTAGTTGGAAGTAGATAATTTCCAGAGACTTAGGATTCCTACGATGATACCTATGATTATATAGTTCCATTTATTAAAATCGCTCCCGAATTGCATGAAGCCACTTACTATTAGCCACAAACCCGCTATGAAGTTGATAACATTTTGCCACTTCATAGTTTTAATTGAAACTTAGCTGGGAGATCCGGCCTTTTAATTGATCTCCTTCTAATTTTATTATATCACTTCCTTTTGTTCTTAAAAGATTGACATCTTGTAGTTTTTAAGGTATTTTAAAATAGGCTGTAACTTAATAATTTATTAAAAGCAAGGAGGTCTTAAATGCAAAAGACCGACAAAGACGAGAAGTCCATTATCCACTTGAAAAGTTTGCCGGTAAAAAATGCTTTTACTTTTGGAAAAATAACGGGTAGTACTTCGGAAGAACTGGTAGAAGAAAAAAGCTTTGTAGTCGAAAAAATTGAAAGAAGCAAGAAAAGGGCAAGAAACAGAAAGCGTACAATTTATCGGAAATTGGAGATTCCCTTTGAAAGAGTGGTTCATATGTCTGTTGATCACGGCAGCAAAGTTAAAACCGTTAACCAAACTCATGCTTGGGATAGTATAAATGCAGATTCGTTGATTACTTCCGTTCCCGGATTAGCATTGGAGATTACTCCCGCTGACTGTCATCCGGTTTTCATTACCAACCGAGAAGGAAATATTCTGGCATTAATTCATGCCGGAGTAAGATCCTTAATAGATGGTGTAATAGAAAAAACCTTTAAATTATTGGATGAAGAAATTAAAAAGATTAACTATTTCTTGGGTAAGGATATTAAGAGAAAAGATTTGATGGTTGGGATCGGTCCCGGAATTTGTGCCAAGCATTACTCAGTTAAAGAATTAGCATTAAGTGGCGAGCTGAAGAAAGAAAGAAGGCAAAAATTAAAGAGTAGAGGTGGAGTTGATGATCTTAGAAATTTAAATTTATCTCCGAAGAGGATGCTGAAAAGTGATCTTTTACGAGAAGGTATTTTAATGAGTAATATTGTAGAGACGGATTATTGTACTTATCATTCGGTAAACAATCACAATGGAGAGCATCTTTTCTTTTCATATAGAAGATGTTCGGAAGAGGAAGAATCAGAAGGAAGAAATTTAGCTATAGCCTCTTTGTGAAGTTTATATGTGGGCGAGTAGGAACCTTTTGGGTCTTACTCGCCTTTTTTATTCCTATAACAATAGGGTTTTATGGGTTATTGTGGATATGTAGTGGAAAACACCCCTATATAAATGGTTGACTTAAAACCTCAAGTGGAGTATAAAGATAATGAAGTGGAAAGATGTGGAAAAGAGTGGGATAAACGAAGCTAATTGTGGATAACCATAAAACTTCTTATGTTCATAGGCGAATACAATCATACAATTGATAATAAGAAACGATTGTCAATTC
>JAZKSW010000055.1:0-3737 GCA_036625875.1 Minisyncoccota bacterium | reverse complement strand
CCAGCACCCTTATATTGGTCTGATTGTCGAATTCAGTAGTAAAAGTTTCTTTACCTTCAGCTGGTATTTTTTGCCCTTTCTTCAGAATGATTGAGTTCATTTTTTCGTCAGTCTCCAGGTTCACCGTTTCTATCCCGAGCGAGTGGGACAAGATCTCGTTAACATAGGCCGGTTCGAGGACCTGGCCCCGGTTGTCGTATAATGGAATACCTTTTTCAAAAGCCGCTTTAATTGTCGCCCCAAGTGTTACTGCAAGATCGGGTTTCGAGCTTAGTCTCGGCTCAATTCCGGACTCTCTCTCAATTTCTTCTTGGATTTTTGGTATCCTGGAGCTTCCTCCAATAAGTAATACCTCTTCAATTTCCTCCCAACCTGAAGCAGCTTCATCCACGGCCTTGTGACTGCTTTCTATGACTTTCTCTACCAAATCATCGATCAGCTCTTCGAACTTTTGGCGGGTCAGGTCTATACTCTCGACCTCACCTTTTAGGTTGAGATTCATAGTCACTTTCTCGGAATTTGAAAGATCTTTTTTGGCTCTTTCAGCTTCGGTGAACACGTCCTGTTTTATTCGAGGATCTTCAAACTCTCCAAATCTGTCTTCAAGCCATTCCATTATCCTTCTAGTGAAGTCCTGACCGCCTAATCTATCCTCTCCTTCTATGGAAACCACATCTATATCGTCTCCATCGACTTCCAGGATGGTGGAGTCTTGTGTTCCTCCTCCAAGGTCGAGTACAAAATAGAGTCCATCCTTCACGTCCTTTTCCAGGTATTCACTCAAGAACCCAGCAATTGGTTCTTCAATTAGAATTTCTTCCTCAAAACCCGCAATTTCTCCAGCTTTTTTAGTTGCTTTTCGTTCAGCCTCTTTGAAATAAGCAGGTACCGTAATAAGGGCGGTTTTAAGTTGCGTGTCGTGTTTTTTCTCCACAAACGACTTTATTTTTTTCAAAATAAACGCGGAGATTTCTTCGGGTGAATGTTCCTGGTCGTCAATTGTAGCCCTCCAGTCGGTCCCCATGTTTCTCTTGACTTCCTGGATCACCCTATCAGGATTCGACATAGCTGATCGATACGCATGCTCACCAACTTCTGTTTTCTGATTTTCCTTAAACCACACCACGGAAGGAGTAGTCATTTCTCCTTGATTATTTGGCACCACAATAGGTTTCCCGGTACCGTTCACGACACCTACAGAGGAAAAAGTCGTTCCTAAGTCAATTCCGACGATTTGACCTTTCATTTGCATCAACCTCCTGGTTTTTTTGGAATTTGTAAATGATTACTTGCTGAGGTCTGACCACTCGATCTCCTAAGTACTTAAAACCTTCATGGGTAACTTCCAATACTTGAGAATCTTTCTCTTTTGAAGAAGTTTTCTCAGTGTCTATTGCCTTTTGAAAGTCTGGATCGAATTTCTCAGGCCTTTCTTCTATCTTATTTACTTTTAAGTCTCGTAGAGCATCTAGAACTATCTTTTTCCAAGCTTTAGAATCATCACCTTCTGCCTGTTCTAGGCTATCGTGAAGTCCTATTAACCGCTTAATTGCCGGTTTATTTTCTTTGAACTTTGCTTCTTCCTGGAGGTCTGTTAGCTCTGCGTGTAAGTTCTGGTATAGTTCCGGAGAAACATTTTCCTCTCTCAGGACCTCCACGAGGTTGATTAATTTATCCACCTTCTTTTCCATTAGGTCGTGATCTTCGGATAAGTGGGTTAGCTTATCCTTGATGGTTTCAATCAGGTTAAATCCGGTTTCTTTAATCTTGGTTATCTTCTCGAAAATTCTACTCCATCGCTCTTTAGACTTTCCTATATGGTCTGATAACTTTTCACTTAGCTCTTTATCCGGAGCCAAGCTAATATGCAATTCCTCAACTTCTTGTTTTCCGTTGTCGGAATTCTCTTCGGCTCTATCTTGAGATCTAAAGCCTGAGAAAGGGTGTGGGTGTTTCATGTTTCACCTCACTTTGACGAGATTATCGCCTTCCCTGGACCGCTGTTCCTTCTCGGAAGGTTCTTTTAACTTAAGTACCTCGGCCTTGAAGAGATCATTAAGTACGGCTTCAATCTTTTCCTCTCTGCATAAAAACATCTGTTCAGCCAGCTTGGAAGGGGTAAGGACTTTTTCTTTCGGTTGGTTCTTGAGCTTGGAGATCAACCTTTCCACATAAATTCTGGTTAAAGCATCATGATAAACTACTATCATGGTGATTCCACCCCAAAAAGAGGAGATAAGGGCTAGGAATATACCTTCTATAAAATTACCTTCAGTCAATACAGCCACCGATAATATGGGGAAATATACTAAACACACAATTGATAAGGCAATTATCCACCAGACAGAAAAATACTTTTCGAAGAAATCTCTCAACTTTTCTTCTTGAATATCTACAACATCCATCGTGAATTTTTGAAAGTCCCATTCCTTTCCATTCCTCTGTACTGAAGTCTTTAGCTTTTTATTATTCCCATGGTAAACGTTGCTTACTTTAAGCCAATTCACAAAATCCACAAATCTTTCGATATATTTCATGGAATCACTCCTTAGAAACTCTTTTTACCGAGACTTTCCCCAAGGCCTATATTAAACTCTAAATTCCACTTTCTATTGTGTCTTTTGAGGAGATTTATTCTTCTCCTGAGATTGGTTGTATTCTACATCACTTGCTACTATTTCATTGGCGACATCCCATCCTGCAAAGAATCTTATCAAGTTAGAGTAGAAATCGGATTCAGATAATTTCAATTCTTGGTATAATGGCAGATCCTTTTGTATTACGAACTGAGCTTTATCCCGAAATTTCCCTATAGCGAAAGAGGAATCTGTTACAGAAGACAAACATAATAATTCAATCCCATCTTCCGGTGTCTCAGGACTTATAGGAGCCAAAAACTTCAATTGTCTTGAGGACAAGTTGATTTCAATAGAGAACTCTGAAGGAATTTCCTTAGCCTGTGAGGAAACGTCAAGTCGGTTTGAAGTTTGGTTTTCGATTTGACAATCCTCGTTTGGGATCTCAGTAATTTTATTCCGGTACCAATCGATTAACTCTTCTTTGCTCATAATTACACCTCCGGGTGTAATGAATCTTAAATGGTTCAAGTTAGCTTGAATGTGTGTTTAAATATCATTCTAGTGTTAATATAACAAACAAAAGAACCGATGTCAAGACTATATTTGTTAAAATTACACTATTTCTATATTTATTTGTTTAATTGATATCTCTCAGCGGATCAACTATAGTTATATGAGGTGAAATAAAATGAAAAGATCTCTTAATGTTGAAGCGCCTATAGGGTGGGGTATCCGGATTTTAAGAGAGAAATATGGTATCAGTGTAACGGAGCTAGCCGAAAAAATTGAAATATCAAAGTCTCATCTTTCACAAATTGAAAGAGGGGCAATTTCGAACCCTACATGGGCTATTATTGAAAGGAGTGCTGAAGTTTTGAATTGCCAACCAGGAAAAATAAAAGAGGGGAGCTTAGAAGTCTTTAGCACTGTTTCAGACAGAATCAAAGAGTTAAGACAAGAGCGGGGTTTAACACGAAAAGACTTGGCTGAAAAGGCCGACCTAGAGGAAAGAATTATAGCTTCAATTGAAGAAAAAAATAAAATAACTTATGATGCTTTGAGGAGCATTGCTAGTGTCTTGGATTTAAACGTAAAAGATTTAAAGAGAAAAAAGAGAGAAGAAAACAACAATGAGGGTGCTGACCAGCCGGGTCATGG
>JAZKSW010000054.1:0-3788 GCA_036625875.1 Minisyncoccota bacterium | reverse complement strand
TGTGGCCTCAACGGGACTCGAACCCGTGTCTCCAGCTTGAGAAGCTGACGTCCTAGACCACTAGACGATGAGGCCAACCCCGGAATTTAAAAATTTAAATCTTACAAACTACTATTACTTTTTACCATAAAATTTAAAGAAAATAAAATTAATGAGCTTCCACCTCCTCCACTATTTTCTCCATATCCATCTCGGCTGCCCCATCTATCAATATTAAATCAGAGGGTTCTATTTGTTCTTGTAGTTCCATAGCTGCTTCTTCCTCATCATTAAAGTGGAAAATGTTTTCTTTCTCCATCCCTTGTATCTCAGCTTCGTTACCAATGAATTTGGCACGTGGCCCAACAACAATTAAAAGATCTACATTTTCAGCTGCCCTTTCACCCAGAGCTTGATGAGCTTCCACTGCATATTTACCAACCTTCAAAATGTCTCCCAAAACCGCTATTTTTCTAGTCTCGGTTTGAGTCTCCCCTTTCAACTTATTCTTAATCTTACTTAAGATCATCAAGGTTTCATCCATGGAAAAGGGATCAGCATTAGCACTGTCATCTAAAATCCTACTCTTTTTTATCCCTGGTTTCAATTGGCCCTCTCCTTTAATTCCTTCATAAACTTTCAGGGATTGGTTAATATCTACCAAATTAAGTCCCATTTCCACTCCCAAGCTACAGGTTGCCAAGGCGGAGTAAATTTGTCTTTTACCCACCAGATTTTTAAGCCAAACCGGTACCGTGTTACCTTCGTAATTCAACTTAAAGCTTGTACCTTTTTCGCTGACTTTAATGTCGGAAGCCCTTACTTCTGCCCCCTCATCCAATCCGTATTGTAAACAATCACAAACTACTTCCTTATCTTCAATGATTTCCCTCATCGTCTCATCATCATAATTGACCAAAAATAGAGCATCCGAGGGTAATTCCTTCGCCAGTTTTGAAATACCCTCGACTTCTTTCTTTTTCGCAGCGAATACGTTAGAACGGGGAGGGATGTTTCCCGCTGCCGTTCCAACTAAAATTGCTTTACTCGCTTCATTAAAAATAACTTCTGCCGGTTCTTTATCCACCTCAAAAATCAAAACATCCGTTTTCAGCAAGGAAAGAAAATTACCCACTCCCGATTTAACTTGTTGGTCGAGCTCTGCATCCAAAACTTCTTCTGTCATTCTTAAAACAGCTTTATTATTACCACCAATACCAATAACTACGGGTTTTTTGAATTTTAAAACTAACTTCTTTAAAAAATTCATTGTTTAGTGGGCACAATGCCTTTGTAATTAAGTATGTATTTTGCTAATTTCTGAAACATCGGAGTTGCAGAATAACCGGCTACGCCCGTATCGGGGTTATCCAATTTAACCAGGGCTATAAATTTCGGATTAAAAGCAGGAGCGAATCCCATAAAACTTTCCCAAGTTTGGTCCGAATAACCTTTTTTCTTTTTACCCAGAGAAGTCCAAGAAATTAAGGCGGTCCCGGTTTTCCCTCCAACGAAATAACCGGGTACTTGAGCTCTGCTACAAAGTCCGTTTTCTACCGCACTAACCAGCATCGTTGTAATTTGAGAACTAGTTTCTTTGGAAATAACACGGCGCTGTTTTGGTGGGTTAATTGCCTCTTTATCAATATTCTTTACTACATGAGGTTTCACCAGTCGCCCCCCGTTAATTAGGGCGCTAAAAGCCCTCATAAGCTGGATAGCGGTTACTTCCACCCCTTGACCGTAAGAAGCTGTGGCATAAGTGGAAGCATAACCGTTTTTTAAGCTGTTATTCTCAGAGTGGGTTTCGCTTGCTAGGTCTATTCCTGTCTTTTCAAAAATTCCAAACTTTTCTAGGTAATCCAGAAATTTCTGATGGCCCAATTGTTGTTCTACGAATACGGCTCCCGTATTAATTGAACGTTCTATCACCTCGGTCATAGTAGTTTCCCCCCATACTTCTTCATCATAATTTTTAATAGTATAACCACCCACCTCTACTTTGCCCGTATCCGTATAAGTAGTATGGGGAGTAACTACATCTTCGTTAAGAGCGGCAGACATAGTTAAGGGTTTGAAAACCGAACCGGGCTCATATAAGTTTTGGATAGCTCCATTCTTGTAAGTCTTCATTTCCGCTTCGGAATATTTATTAGGATCAAAGTTGGGGTAATTGGCCATAGCCATTACCTCTCCCGTATTGGGATTCATCACTATTATGGAGCCACCTCTTATATTCAAATCTTCCGCTGCCTTTTTTAATAACTGCTGAGCAAAATATTGTATATTATAATCTATGGTTAGGGTTAAATCGGACCCCTGCCTAAGCGTAGATTGTTCATTAAATATTAAATTTCCTCCACTACCCTTTTCTCCCTTTAAAAACCCACGGTGTCCCTTCAATTGCTTATTGTAATATTCTTCCAGACCATATTGTCCCTTTTTGTCAGCGGGAAGAAATCCGAGAACTTGAGAGGCTAAACTTTCCTGAGGATAAGTACGGGTATGTTCCTGTTGTAAAAAGATTCCATCTAAGTCCAGGGATTTTATCTTATCCGCCTTCTTCTTACTTAGATCGTGCTGAAGAGCGGCGTATTGCCCCCTTCTACTTAATTTTTCAAGTAATTCTTTTTCTTCTAAATCTAAAATACCGCTTAAGGTTTCAGCGGTTTTCTTCTTATCTTTAACTTTTTGAGGAGAAGCAAAGCAAAAAACGGTAGGTTCATTTACAGCCGCAGGTACTAATTTATTTTTTCCTTGAAAATAAATCTCCCCCCTTGTGCCCTGACTTTCAGTGAAGAAAGTCTGTTGCCCCTGTGCCAGGGCTCTCCACATTCCCCGGTTCATTATTTGTAAATTAACCAAGCGGTAACCGAGAAATACAAATAATATTAATACAAAAAGCGCAATTAAATTGACACGTAAATTATCCTTCTTCAATTCAAAGATATTCATAATATCCTTTTAGCTTTACTGAATTGCTGCAACTTGAGTATCGGAAACTTGAATGTAATCAATTTGGCTGACTCTTTCATAGCCTTTCTTTTCAATCATCTTATCTACTTGTGTCAGGGATTGATTTTGAGAGATAACAACCTTAGAACGTTTAATTCTTTCTTGGAGTTCAGTAAGTTTTTCATTGTTTTCATCACGCAAATAAACGCTTTGCACTAAATCATTAACCTGATAAATATAAACTGCACTCATCAACAATAAGGTTATTGCACCAACCGCGAACCATGTTTTTTTAGAAATTAGTACGTTTGTCATAACTTTTTAGCTGCCCTTAATTTAGCCGACCTTGATTGAGGATTATTTTTAATTTCTCCCTCGGTGGGAGTAATTGGACTTTTAGTTAATATTTTTAATTTTTCTTGTTTATTTTTCTTCTTAAAGAAATTCTTTACAATTCTATCTTCTAAGGAGTGAAAGGAAATTGCTACAATTCTTCCTTCCGGCTCCACTACTCTCGTTGCTTTTCTTAACCCCTTTTTGATATTCTCCAATTCGTCATTAACAGCTATTCTGATCGCTTGAAACGTTTTGGTGGCAAAATGCTTTTTTCCGTGTTCATATTTACCCGGTACTGCTTCTCTAATTATTTCCACTAATTGTGTGGTAGTGGTAATAACTTCCTCCTCTCGGCTTTTTACTATTTGAGAGGCAATACTATTTGCGTATTTTTCTTCTCCGTATTCGGTCAATATTTTTTTAAGCTCCTCTTCGGATTTTTTATTAATTATGTCCTGAGCCTTCTGTTTTTGGTTAGAATCAAATCTCATATCCAACGGTTCTTCCTTTCTGAAGGT
>JAZKSW010000053.1:0-3904 GCA_036625875.1 Minisyncoccota bacterium | reverse complement strand
ATGGGGGGAGGACCCGCTCCACGAACCCAGCCGTCCCAATACACTTCTCGTCCCATTCCTTCTCCGTGGTAATGACTGTGTATCGGGTAATTATTCTCATCGGTTAAATCATCAAAGTAAGATACTAAAATATTGGGAGAAAGGCTGTGAAGAATAGCGAACTTGCCATTGACCTTTCCGGGGAATACTACCCAGTTTTTATGAATTTCACCGGAAGGCGACAGACGAATAGGTTTGGACCAATTCCAATCTTCATTTAAAAAGTCTTCTTTTTCAATATAAGTTAAACTTACGTGAGGAAGGTGAGTACCGTCAAAGCTGGTGTAAGTCATGTAAATTTTAGAACCAACCACGGCTAGGCGGGGATCTTCCGCTCCGCCTCGCCAACCGCCACCCGAAATATACCCTGATACTTCACTTATCTTTTTCTTTTCTATTCCATCAAGCAAACGACCGGGATCATAAGCTGGCTCCTCTGATTTATGATCAACACTTGTTCCGTCTTTACTGACCGCATGTCCCAGCACCGAACGGTTATCTTCGCCTATTGCTCGATAAAGTAAGTGCATTTCTTCGTCTTCTTCTACTGCTGCTCCGTTAAAAGTAGCCTTGGACTCCCATGATTTTTCCGAAGGTTCAATAATGGGATTGTTTTCAAGCTTCTCAAGAGTATCTTTCTTTTGAGGTTCTTTTTTTCTTTTAGTAAAGAAGAAACGGAAATAATATCTCAGCAGCAACCAAATATTCGAAGGAAATTTTGATTCAACCTTAAAAATTACGGGCTTGCAATCTATTTCTTCGCATACCTCTTGCTCTCGAATGCTTAATTTGTCCATCTTCGCAAAGACATCCGGTTCTAAACGTTTAAGTTCTTTAGCTACACTATAATCTTCGGAGTTTTGATCATGATGAGTGATTATTACCCTATCCACGTACTCCAAAGATTCAATCATTTCCTTTCGTTGCCGTTCCCCTAACAATACAAAACCCCGGTTGTTTTCCAACCAGGAATTGTTTCTTACTAAAACTACAAGCTTATCTCCAAGCCCCTTTGCTTTTTTAAAAAGAGCAGTGTGACCCAAGTAATTAGGATCAAAACTGCCTACTAAGCAAACAACTTGAGGGCGCTTATCTTTAACCATTATATCACCTCGAAAATAATTATCTTCTTTTTCATTGTAACACTTTTATTTTTTATATTAAAATTATTGTCAAAACGTTTTAATTTAACCATATTTTAAAGTAAAGGTTTATAAAAAAAGAGCGGGATACCGGAATCGAACCGGCACCTTGACCTTGGGAAGGTCACGTACTAACCATTGTACTAATCCCGCATTATTCCCAAAACTTAATTTTTTTCAACCATTTCTGCCACCATTTTTGCTGTTCTTTCTCCTCTTCTTTCTGTGGTGGTCTTTTAATGTCTATTACCTTTTCTCCGGGTTTCTTTAAGTTCAGTTGCTCCCGAGCGATTTCTTCCACTACGTAATCGTCTTTTTCGTTGAGGGTAGCCTGAATTGTCGCCTCCTCCTGTTTAAGGGCATCTATTTTACGATTTAATTGCTTTAACTCGGCTTTTACCTCTCTTCTCCTTTGAAAAATCTGCCAGTTGGAATAACCCAAAAGTCCGAGCAATACTAAAATAATCAAAGCTAAAACTCCATTGAAGAAGCCTCGTTTCACCTTTCCAGATTGATTAGAATTTGTTAACATAGTAAAAAATGAATCGAGAAAAACAACAAAAAATTGTAAAAAGAATTTGGGTTGCCTTGGTAATCCTTATTGTACTAGCGATGGTTTTTGGTTTTTCCTTGGCTCCTCTTTTTTAATCTTAACTTAGCTGCTTTTTCTAGACAAGGCTCTGTTTAGCGTTTCTTTCACCACCTGCAACTCAGGAGTACCGACTATCATATTGATCACTAGGAAGACCAACACGCCCACCAAACCGGCGGAAAATCCTTGAACTAAAAGACCCAGAACGGTACTGGTGTTAACCAAGGGGTTGATTAAATAAAGGGTTAGGTAAACGAAAGGAATCATTCCCACAGAAGCACTGATTATTTTCTTGGAAGAATGTGCTATCTCGGGTAGAATTGTTCCGTCCAAATTCAATTTCTTCATTTTACGCACAAAGGTAAACAACAGTACCAAAAACTGTACCACCATCGCTGCGGAAAAAGCCAAGGGTAATCCCACCACTGCTATATCTCGGATCCCTTCCAGCTTTAAAAGCCCGACCAGCAAGGAACGGAAGCCATTGGAGAAGCCAAGCACCCATACCAGCAAAAAACTTAATCCTATGCTCAAAGTAACTCCGACTAAAGTAACCAAAGTCGGAGTTTTAGTATCTTTTAAAGCGAAAAATGCTCTGGTCACCAAAGCAATCAAGGCCGAACCGAAAACTCCGATGCAAAACAAACCCAGAGAAGCAGCTGTTAGTCTGGTTGCCTGCCATCCGAATTCTTTTCCCAGGGAACCGAGAATTAGACGGACTAAATGAGCTCTTAAGATAAAAACCAGTAGGCTGATCGGAATCACTAAAAATAAAATTCCGCGGAAAGTTCTACTGAAACTCGCTTTAAACTTTTCCCTTTCACCGCGAGCCCAACTTCGGGAAAGCACGGGAAAAGTGGCAACACTGAACGGAATTGCCACCAAGCCAATGGGTAATCTCCTCAAATTATTAGCGAAATTAAAAACAGCCACCGATCCTTCACCGATGGTAGAAGCGATAGCGGTAATCACTATTAAATTAATCTGTTGACTGGCCATCGCTAAAGATCGTGGAATCATTAACTTGAACATTTTCTTTACCGTTTGATTCCATCGTAGAGACAATTTGTAACTGAAACCACATTTTTTAGCCGCAGGAATTTGTATTAGCCAATGCAAAAAGGCACCGGATACTACTCCCGTAGCTACACCGAAAATACCGAAGCGGGGAGACAAAACTATAATCCCGAAAATAATACCCAGGTTGTAAAGAACGGGAGCTAATGCGTAAGCCAGAAACTTCTTGAAGTGATGTAATACCCCCGAAAAGATACTGGAGAGACCGAAAAAGATCGGACTTAAAAACATTAGACGAGTTAACATTACTGTCTTTGCTTGTTGAGCAGCATTAAACCCCGGAGCTATTAAATCAATCAACAAAGGAGTCAAAAGAAACAACACTGCGCAAGTTACAACCAACAGCACCAGGAAAATATTTAAAATATTACTGGTGAATTCCCATGCTCTTTCTTCGTCTTCAGAATAAAACTCAGAGAACAAAGGAAGAAAGGCAACCACCAAACCACCGGCTATTAGAAAGTTGTAAACTAAATCCGGTATGCGAAAAGCAGCAAAATAAATATCCGTTGCTACACCGGCTCCAAACTTTCCAGCCAGCAGACCATCTCTAACCAAAGCTAAAAGCCGACTGATAACGGTAGAAGCAGCCAGTAAGCCCGCTGCCGATGTTATACTATTGCTTTTAAAATTAAAAAATTGTTCAAAACTCATTGTTGTTTCATTTTACCTTTAATAACAACGAAATTCAAATTAACCCTTGACAAAAACCTTTCTAGAAAGTACAATAAAAGCACCCTAGCAGGGTGGGTGATCGCCCTTCTTGCGTTAGAGCGCGACTGCTCGGCTTCGCCGACAGACAACAGAAGGGAGGAAAGTCCGAACACCCTCTAATTGTCTGCCTGCGTTAGCAGGACAGACCGCTATTGTATCTGTAGTCGCTAACAGCGACCATCCTGTCTGTGAAGGCAGGCTTGGGAAAGTGTCACAGAAACCAAACAGCCAGCTTAAAAATGCCTTAGGCGGTTGGCTTAAGCTGAAAAGAGAGCCTTTAGGCTCTCCTTGAGTGGTGACGCTTAAGGAAGATAAACCCTACTCGGTGAAAGGCCAAGAT
>JAZKSW010000052.1:0-3926 GCA_036625875.1 Minisyncoccota bacterium | reverse complement strand
CAATTGGACATAGAAATGTCCTTTATCAACCAAGAAGAATTAAGAAACCTAATAGAGGAACTAGCTATCAAAGTTACCGAAGACGTATTGGGCAAACAAGTAAAAGAAAAGCCATTTCCGATTTTAAGTTACGAAGAAGCGATGTCCGACCACGGAAGAGACGATCCCGATTTACGAGACAGTGAGGAAGAAATGGCTTACTGTTGGGTTACGAACTTTCCCATGTTCGAAGAAAAGGAAGACGGATCAGTGGGAGCCGTCCACCATCCCTTTACGGCTGTAAAGGAAGAAGATTTGGAAAAACTGGAGGAAATGAAAGAAGCTGATGATAAGACTGAATTCGTAGATCAAATTTACGCCCAGCAATATGATCTGGTCTTGAATGGCTTCGAAGTATTCGGAGGTTCAATAAGACAACACCGCCCCGAGGTAGTTAAAACCGTTTTTGAAGTTCTAGGTCACACCCCCCAGGAAATAGAAGAAAAATTCGGTCATTTACTAAAAGCTTTTCAATACGGAGTTCCGCCTCACGGAGGAATCGCTGCCGGACTTGATAGATGGTTACAAGCCTTGATGAATGAAAAAAGTATTAGGGAAGTCGTTGCCTTTCCTACCACTTCCTCCGGAAGAACTGCGGTAATGGATGCTCCTTCCGAATTAAAACCGGACAAACTAAAAGAATTAAACATCAAGATAATCGATGAAGAGTAAAATATAAGCACTCACAAACTTCTATTTCTTCGCTCGCTTCAAAAAGATAAATAATAAATTATTTAATTTTCTTACTCGCTCACAAATATGAATCTAACGAAGAAAAATTTAATTTACTTAATGGTGGCTTTGTTAATGGGTTCTTTTTTGACCCTCGGAATAAATGATTTAGAACAAAGTTTACAGCATTACTTTTTTGCTCAAGAACTTAATTCAAGAACAGCTACCGCCCAATTGGTTACGGCCAAAGAGAAAAAAGAACCTATTGAAAGACCCGACAAATTCGACGTCGAACTCAATGCTAATTCTGCTATTTCGGTATGGACGAATTTAAAAGACTCCAAAGTTCTATTCGAAAAGAAACCTAAAAACTCTTTGCCCATCGCTTCTTTGTCTAAGTTAATGACCAACTTCGTAGTGATGGATTTGGATGAAACTTATTCTTTAAACCAACCGATTGTCGTTACCAGCAAATCGGTGAAGCAAGATGGTAATTTTCAACTGAAACCCGGAGAGGAATTAACTACTAAAAATCTAATGGCAATGTCCCTAATAAGCTCCAGCAATGATGCAGCTTATGCCTTAGCAGATTATATCGGAGAAAAGGGATTTGTAGGGCTCATGAATTATTATGCCGAAAAAATGAACCTTGACCAGACAAAGTTCTACAACCCTACCGGTTTGAAAGTAGAGGAGGAGCCGGAGAATTATTCTTCGGTTGAAGATTTAGTTAAACTATCCAAAGAAATTTTAAGAAAGCATCCTCTGATCTTCGAATTAAGTTCAAAAGAAAGTTACAAAGTAAGAGAGTTGAATGGCCTAGTACACCATAGAATTGAAAATACCAATATTTTGCTGAATGATTATCCTCAAATAATAGGAAGCAAAACGGGTTTTACCGACAATGCTAAAAAATGTTTACTAACTGTTGTTAAGCACGACCAGGGTTATGTTATAAACGTACTTCTGGGTAGTAACGATCGATTCGGAGAGATGGAAAAGTTAATTAATCAAGTTCGTTAATTTACAACAAAACTTTTCGTAATTATGCTGGCGATTAATGTTATTAAAATCTTTACTCTCGGTACTCTTTCCTTTGTCACTGCCTTTACACTTACTCCCTTACTCACCCATTACCTTTACAAATACGAACTTTGGCGTAAGGAAACCAGAGATAAATCTATAGACGGAAAGAAAATTCCGATTTTCAAAAAATTTCATGGAAAAGAAAAAGATAAAACTCCGCGATTCGGCGGACTTTTAATTCCTGTCGTTACTTTGGTAATGGCATTTCTTTTTTCTTTTCTAGCCAAGGTGGACGGAGATGCCTTGAACAAACTTAACTTCCTAAGTAGAGGACAAACCTGGCTTCCTTTGTTTGCTTTAGTATCAGCCTCCTTAATAGGCGTAGTAGATGACTCTTTACAAGTTTTCAGTCAAGGAAAATACATTGGAGGAGGATTGAAATTGAGATACAGGTTAGCGTTAATGGCGTTAATAGGTTCAATAGGAGGATACTGGTTTTATTATGAGCTGGGTTGGCAAACCATTAACATTCCCGGAATGGGAGGATTTCAAATCGGTATTTGGTACATTCCCTTGTTTATACTAGTAACCATGGCTACCTACAGCGGGGGAGTGATTGACGGTCTGGATGGTTTGGCGGGAGGATCTTTTGCTACTATGTTCGGTGCCTTTGCCGCCATTGCTTTAGCATTAAATCAAATTAACCTTGCGGCTTTCTGTACGGTACTTGTTGGTGTTATTCTTGCCTTTCTCTGGTTTAACATCCCTCCGGCTCGTTTTTACATGGGAGAAACGGGTATTATGGGTTTGTGTGTTACTTTAACCGTAGTGGCATTTTTAACGAACTCAGTTCTCGTACTGCCAATTATAGGCTTTTTGTTGGTGATGGAAGCGGGCTCGGTTATCTTACAATTACTCTCCAAAAAATTTCGAAACAAAAAATTATTTCATGCCGCTCCGATTCATCATCATTTCGAAGCAAAAGGCTGGCCTCATTACAAAATTACAATGAGATTTTGGGTAATAGGAGTAGTGACAGCAATAGCCGGAGTAGCCATTAGATTATTAGGTTAATTATGGAAGTAAAAGGAAAAAAAGTAACAGTAATGGGTCTTGGTCTTTTGGGGGGAGGTTTGGGCACCACCAAGTGGTTAGCCAACCAAGGAGCTGAGGTCTTGGTTACGGATCTTAAATCCGAAGAAGAATTAAAGCCTTCACTGAAGAAGTTAGAAGATTTTAATTTAAAATATGTTTTGGGAGAACACCGGCCTGAAGATTTTAAGGAAGCGGACTTAATAGTTAAAAATCCAGCCGTTGAAGACGATTCCAAATTTTTAAAAATAGCTCGTGAGAACAATATTCCCGTAGAAACGGAAATTAGTTTGTTTTTTAAGTTCAGCCCTTGTCCGATTATCGGAATCACGGGGACCAAGGGAAAATCCACGGTAGCTACGTTAACTCATAAACTATTAAAAGAAGACTACCAAACAATATTGGGAGGTAATATTAAAACCGAAACTTTACCTAAACTTAAAGAATTGGATGAAGATAGTTTGGCTATATTAGAATTATCAAGTTGGCAATTATCAAGTTTAGACGAAGATCAAATCAGCCCCCATGGAGCAATCATTACCAATATCAAACAAGATCATTTGAATCGTTACAATAGTTTTGAAGACTACGTAGAAGATAAGTCCATAATTTACAAACACCAAACAGAAGAAGATTATTTGGTTTTAAATCATCAAGACGTAACAAGTTCTAAATTTGCAGAGTCAGCTCAAGCTCAAGTTTATTATTATAATTTTGAAACTGATCCCAAACACAATAGAGGAGCTCACATTAAAAATGATTCCGTTTTCTTCGGAGATGAGGAAGTCTGCAAGAAAAAGGATATTAAACTTTCCGGAGACCATAATTTAAGTAATGTATTGGCAGCCGTCACCATGGCTAAGGTTTATGGGGTTGCCAACCAAAGAATTAAAGAAACAGTTTCTAATTTTAAGGGCCTTCCTCACCGTCTGGAATTGGTAAAAGAAGGAAAAATTGATTTTTACAACGATACTTGCGCTACGAATCCGGCTGCCGCAAAGGCTGCCCTTGAGTCCTTCGACGGAAAAATAGTCTTGATTGCGGGCGGAGCAGAGAAGGACCTGGATTTCGAAGAACTGGCCGAAACAATAGCCGAG
>JAZKSW010000051.1:0-3987 GCA_036625875.1 Minisyncoccota bacterium | reverse complement strand
TTGCATATTTATCTTTATCGAATGATAATTTCAAGCTTTGCTTATTTAAACTTTTGAAGCGAGTCCTGCCTGCCGGCAGGCAGGGAGTAAGCGAACTAGCGTTAGCTACGCTACAATTTTCAAGTTTACTTATGGTTATTGATCTTGATTAATGACTTTTTCTACTTCTTGGCAAATTATTTTGGGTTCTCCATCTTGTTCATCTACCTTACCCTTCAATATAACTACATTGTTTTTCTTAAACTTATCTGCCTCTTCTTCAAAAGTAGAGGGGAAGACAACAACTTCAATTTTATCCGTTACACCTCTTAGTTCGGCAAAAAGCATTGGGTTTCCGTTTTTAGTTCGTATTTGATTTACGTTATTAATCATTCCACCCACCTTTAATTTCTTACCCGATGCAATTTTTCTAGAAAAAGGATTCCTCGGTTTGTCATCCGACTCTGATTTTAAATCTTCTTTGATTTTTTCGATTGGGAAAGCATCATCTTCTAAAACATCTTTAAATTCATCTAAAGGGTCTCCACTGACAAAGAGTCCCAGTAATTCTCCTTCCCATTGTAGTTTTTGGTTTTGAGAGGCAGAATTCGCCTCTTTCAGGGTTAGTTTAGCATCAAATTCGTCTTGAAACAAGTTCTGCTGATCGCTGTTATTGCGTTCGTTGATTTCTTTTGAGAACTCTAATAATTCTTGTAAATTGCTTAATAATTTGTTTCTTTCATCAAAACGATCAAAAGCCCCTACCTTTATTAGGCACTCTAAGGAAGTTTTATTGAGTCCCTTGGAGTCTACTCTGCTGAGAAAGTCTTCCATTGATTCGAAAGTTCCGTTGCTTTTTCTTTCTTCTACGATATCTTCTACTACACTTTCACCTACATTTTTGATTGCAAGAAGCCCGAATCTAATTTTGTCTTCTTCGGCTACCACGCTGAAATTGCGGAAGCTTTCGTTGATGTCCGGTGGTAATACTTCGATATCCATTTCTCTACACTCTTCAATCAAACCGGCTATTTCATCTACATCATTTTTCTTAGAAGTGAGTAGGGCGCTCATGAACTCAACCGGATAGTGAGCTTTGAGGTAGGCAGTACGGTAAGCGATCATGGCGTAAGCGGTTGCGTGACTCTTGTTAAAGGAGTATTCCGCAAATGGTTCAATCCAATCCCAAATTTCTTTGGCTACCCCTTCTTCAATGTCGTTTTCCTTCATGCCGTTGATGAATTTTTCTTTTTGGTCTTCTAACAAAGACCTTATTTTCTTCCCAATGGCTTTTCTTAGAATGTCAGCTTCTTCCAGAGAAAAACCGGCCAACTCTTGGGCTATCTTCATTACTTGCTCTTGGTAAACTATAATTCCGTAGGTAGATTTCAGAATTGGTTTCAGTCTAGGGTGTAAATATTCTACTTCTTCTTCACCGTGCTTACGAGCGATGTATTTTGGAATGTTTTCCATGGGGCCCGGTCGGTAAAGGGATACCATAGCGATTATGTCTTCGAACTCAGTTGGTTTTAGTTGTTCTAAGTAACGTTTCATCCCTCCCGATTCCAGTTGGAAGATACCGGTAGTGTTCGCACTTTGAAACAACTCAAAAGTTTTTTCATCATCTAAGGGTAAATTTTCAATATCAATGTTTTCTCCATGAACTTCATAAATACGAGAGAGTGTATCTTCAATGATTGTCAGGTTCTTAAGGCCGAGGAAGTCCATTTTTAAGAGGCCGATATCTTCCACCGAATGCATCTCGTATTGAGTTACAATGTCCTTATCGCTTTGAGAAGAATGTTGAACGGGAATTATTTTTTCCAGAGGTACGTCCGAAATTACCACACCACAAGCATGGGTGGAGGCATGACGTGCTACTCCTTCTAATTTCTTTCCCAAATCAATTAATTTTTCTGCTTTTTCATCTTGTTCGTAAAGTTGTTTGAATTCTTTGACTTCCTCCAATGCTTCATCCAAACTCATTTGCATGGGAATCATTTTAGCTACCTTGTCACAGTAATCATAACTGTAGTCCAACACTCGCCCCACATCCCTTATTACACCTCGAGCAGCCATCGTGCCGAAGGTGATAATTTGAGCTACTTTATCCTTTCCATATTTGTTGGCTACGTACTCAATAACTTCATCTCTTCTACGGTCGGTAAAGTCTAGGTCTATATCGGGGAATGAAACTTTTGCTCGACCCGGATTTAAAAACCTTTCAAAAAGCAAATCGTATTTAAGGGGGTCTATATCCGTAATATGTAATAAGTAAGAAACTAGAGAACCTCCCGCCGAACCACGTCCCGGTCCGACAACAATATGATGTTCTTTAGCCCAATTGACAAAATCTTGGACAATAAGAAAGTAGGAAGAAAAGTTCATATTTGTAATAACCGACAGCTCCCTTTCTAGGCGATCCATGATTTCATCCGTTTTTTCACCGTAACGTTCTTCTATACCCTTCATGCATAGCTCCCTTAAGTATTCATCTTTTGATTTTCCATTCGGTACTTCGAATTCCGGAAGTCGAGTAGTATCTAGATCAAACTCAAAATTACATTTCTCTTTTATTTTTTGCGTGTTTTCTATGGCCTCGGGATGATCTTCAAATTGCTTCTTCATCGTCTCTTCTGATCGTAAAGAATAATCATCTCTTTGCATAGTAAGTCGTTCCGGGTCATCCTTGTCGGCATTAGTATTGATCAGCATTAGGATATCCTGTGCCTTATCATCATCCTCCTTTAAGTAGTGTACGTCATTGGTAGCCAATAGAGGCATGTCTAATTCTTCTGAGAGGTCAAGTATCTTTTCGTTTACTTCTTGTTGGTCTTCGTTATCGGGATGGTGTTGTAGTTCGAGATAAAATTCATCAAAGATATCTTTGTATTTTTCTGCTGTTCTTTTCGCTTCCTCTTTTTCGCCTTGTAATAAAAGTTGAGGAATTTTTCCTTGGACACAAGCCGAAGAAGCAATTAGACCCTCCCCGTGATCTTCGAGTAAATATTCGTCAACTCTGGGCTTGTAATAAAAGCCCTTGAGGTGAGCCTCAGTTACCAGTTTAACTAAATTCTCGTATCCCTTTTGGTTCTTAACCAGAGTCAGCAGATGATAACTTTTGTTGTCAATATTGGGGCGCTTTTGTCCCATCCTTTCGTAGGCTTCATAAAGTTCACAACCTATTATCGGTTTGATTCCTCTTTCCTTGGCTTTTTTATAAAACTCTACCGCACCATAAAGTACTCCGTGGTCCGTTAGGGCTACGGCGTCCATTCCTTGTTGATCTGCGTAATCAACCAGTTCGTCTATTTTGGGTAGTCCATCGAGTAAAGAGTAGTGAGAGTGAACGTGAAGATGAGTAAAATCAGACATATATATGGGTTAAAAATAAAAAAATGGATAGCAAATTTCTGTTATTTCATTCTAAACTATAACTGGAAGAATTGCAAAAAATAAGTTAAAATGTACCAAGATGTTAAGTTTGAATCAGGAGAAAAAAATATGGAAACGAGGTTTTAAAGTAGTGGGAGGATTGGATGAATCGGGTAGAGGACCCATTGCCGGACCGGTTACGGCAGCGGTTTTGGTGATTGACGAGTCTGATTGGAAAATTCCTTCAGAATTGCAAGATGTTGGAGACTCTAAAGAATTGTCTCGTCGAAAAAGAGAAAAAATCTATAAAAGTTTAAATAAATGTGCGGGTGTAAAGTGGGCAACGAGTAGAGTGGGGTCTACGGTAATTGATCAGAGTAACATTTTGGAAGCCACTAAGTTGGCCATGGAGAGAGCTGTGAGTAACTTAAAAGAAAACATTAATTTTTTGATGATTGATGGAAATTTTAAAATTAATTCATCTATTGATCAAGAATCTTATATAGGAGGAGACAAGCAAATATTTTCGATAGCAGCTGCATCTATTATTGCCAAGGTTAGCAGAGATCGAGCTATGAGACGTTATGATAAAATTTATCCCGGTTACGGATTTAGTGAAAATAAAGGTTATCC
>JAZKSW010000007.1:0-21577 GCA_036625875.1 Minisyncoccota bacterium | reverse complement strand
GTAATATCACCGGAAACAGTGGATTCGGCATCAACCCATTGCAAGTTACCGGATCCGTCAGTACTCATTACATAACCATTCGTGGGAGAACTCCCGGGTAGACTGTAGACCGTAGCTCCACCCTGATCGTTGTCAAAGCCTGCGTAGCTACTAGCTCCATCATACCAAACAGCATCACCTTCAAAGGTGGCGGTATCAGCAAAAGAAGAAGTTCCCGTTACCCCGAGATTACCGGCAATATCAGTATCACCGGTAGAATCATCTACCGTAAAGTTACCGGCTCCTACTCTGAAATCGCCACCGGATACTTGTAGTTTCACATCACCACTGAGTGTATCACCAGCAGATCCACCGGCAATCAAACCACCGGTTGCTCGGGTCAGTTCGGTTGCCCGTTGCACTTCTTCGGTGATTATTTCCTGCGTATCCAAGTCGTAATAGGTGTTAGCAGCAAAAAGAACACCGGTAGCAACTATCATTGCCAAGGCAATAAATACTAACGAGGTAAAACGGGTTCCTTTAGACAAGTCAAGACGCGACTTGAATAGCTCCTTAAAGCCCGCTATTAGTTTTTCAATCAAGTAATTCATGTTTAGTTAGTTAATTGATGAATAATAGAACCGACCTTTATTGCTATTGTCTTATTGTTAAATTGTTTCATGGTTTTATTGTTAATTGGATAATTTATTATTCGACTTTGTCGTAAACTAACAATAAAATATTATGGACCATTATTTTTTCACCTTTAGGATTAACCTCCAGGTACCAGTTGTTATCAGGTAAATTATAAAAATCAGTTAAATGGGGATGTCCTCTTTGTAAAAGATTGTCAGAATTAATATTTTGACCAGCAAAGGAAAAAGTTTCATTACTGCTTTTATTAATACGCCAGCTACTAGTAGCAGTCGTAGCCAAAGTATCAGAAAAATTTATTAAAAAAGCATAAGTACGCGTCGCTCCCGAAATTATTTCGGGGGTAGCGTTACTCAAAGAACTTGTCGCAAAAGCATCAGCAATTACCCGATAGTTAGAAGTAGCGGTCTGCGCCGGGTTTTCATAAGAGAAGATGGGGATGCTTCCCCGCAACACGTACTCGTCGGGGCTGCGGACCGTAGCATCTGCGCTCTGAAAGGTAGCTGCACTAACCGTGGCGTTAGAAGCATCAACCAAAGTAGCATTGGTAATTATTTGTCCGTCAGTATTTAAAACCAAGTCGCCGGAAGCGGTAATGGTGGTGTTAGTTGCATTTACCAGAACTTGTAAATTCTCACTGCCGTTGTTTAAACTTAACTGAGGAGTTCCGGAAGTTCCCACCACTGTTAAAGTTTCCGTAGGGGCAGTGGTACCTATTCCCACATAACTCACATCCGTATTAGAATGCATTTGCTTTGTGGTACTGGAAACGGTAGAGGTAGAAATATACCAATCTGCATCAGCGGTTCCTTCCACGTCGGTCCAGCTTAAACTTCCTGCCCCGTCAGTTTCTAAAACTTGATTAGTACTTCCATCAGCGGAAGGCCAATTATAGCTTACTCCGTTTAGAGTGGTAGTTCCGGTAATATTAATAGTTCCGTCCACAGTGAGCAAAGAAGAAGTGGACGTGGTACCGATTCCTATCACAGAACCGGTATTGGTTAGTAATGAACTGGTTGCCCATTCACTGCCGTCGTAATAAAGAGTTTGACCGGTAGTAGCAGAAGGTAAACCTGAAACTTCCTGCCACGTTCCCACTCCGGAAGTAGCTGCCGTTAATACATAGCCGGAGGTGGCATTGGTGGGCATCTTGAACCCGGTCATGGAAACCGTGCCGCTAACATCGAGTTTAGAAGAAGGACTGGTATTACCAATGCCAATATTATTACCACTTTGGTAAAGAGCTGAGTCGCTTATTTCATCGGAACTTGTCCAACGAGCTAAGTAACCGGAACTGCCGGAACCGTCAACTTCACCGCCTCCGCCACCACCGATAAAGGTAGTTCCTCCAGCAGTCATGTCACTTAAACATTTACCTCCACCTTGATCAGTACAGATATCTCCGTCAGCTTGGATTTCACCCTGCACATTAATTTGATCTCCAGCTTCGTTAATAGTGAGTGCCGTTTCTCCTCCACTCTGAATTTGCAACGGTGAGTCTTGGCTTCCCAGAATGGCATTTTGGCCTTCCTCGGCAGAAGCATAAATCGATCCGTCCACTTCCAAGTTTCCCTGTTCGGAAATAGTTAGCAAAGTTCCGCCTTGGTAAAGATCTTGAATAGAAGAGCCTTCAATAGTATTGGGACCCGCAAAGCGAGCCAGTTGCCCTTCAGCAGCTTCTTGCGAAGTAACTTGACCTCCAAAGCAATTACCGGTGCTTAAACAAACCGTCCCCGATTGATCAGGCAAGGTGTAATTTCTGTCTGCAGTAAGAGAACCGGTGGTCAGCACCCCTTCGGAACCACCCTGATGAAAAGACAAAGTAGGAGTGGTGGTACTCCTTAAATTCAGAGGGGCATTAATATCCGTTTCTACGTTTATCGTTAAATAAGGATCGGGAGTGGAAAGAAAGAGCTGTGAACCCACAGACGGAAGAGCACCTCCCCCGGAGTCTCCTTGATTAATTTGAGCCAGCTGGTTACCCGAAGAACCATCATCTGAAAGTTCAGGGAGCAAAGAAGCCGACAGACCGCCGGGCATTTTTTTAGCTAAAACTCCACTACCCAGGATATAGCCGAAAACGGCAACAAGCAACGCAAGGGAGCCAAATTTTAAAGTAGCAGTTAAAAAAGAAAAAACCTTGGTGCCTATCTTTTTGGCCCGAGGTTCTCGGTCTGTTTCTCCCGTGGTGCGCACAGAAGAATCTTCTTTTTGATAAGTGGGAATTAAAGTAAAAGGCGGCGCTTGGTAAGAGACCTGAGATTTCTGTGATTCCTTACTGTGTTCTCGTTGCTCTTTTTTAAGGTCTTCCTCAAAATCTTTTTTTGCTTTTTCTTTTTCTTGAGTTTCTTGTTTCTTTTCTTGGTCCGTAATTTCTGATTCTTGATTCTCTTTCTGATTCTTGATTCTTGATTCTTGATTCTTCTGATTTTTTTCTTCCGCTACCTGCTTGATAGATTTACCTTTTTCGATTTCTTGATCAATATCTACCAGTAAATCCACTACTCCTTCGGGATAAGCTCCCGTCGGCTGATTACCTTTAAACACCTTTCTTTCCGCAGGGGGCAGAAGGTCAAGTTTAGCATAGTAACGCAGGCGGGAGCGCGGATTAGCATTACCGAAATCAACACCTCTCTCCTTGGCTTTTTCTATCACCTCATCTATTTTTATATAATTTTCTTGGCGTTGATTTTGGCTCATTAAGAACCCTTTTTCAGATTAATTTCCGCGACGCAAAAATCCCCTTTAACCCCTTTATATAAGGGTAAAAGCAGCTACTAACAAAGTCAAGGAAGAAACCTGTGGAAAACTTTATTGACAGGATAAACTATTACTTTTCTAATATAACATTTGTCCGAAGAAGAGCGGTTCTCTAGCAAAATTCTTCTCCTGGAACTATCTCTTCCGGCTAAACATTCCTCAGTTTGAAGCTAACTTGAATTTCCGGTAGATTTTTCCAAAATCAGTCCCTTAAGGATTACTCCCACCCTCAAAGGAAGTTATTAATAAAATTCGAAGGAATTATTTTCTATCAAAAGATTCTTTCGAGGTGATCTTCAAGACAGATTTTTTACGACCTGTAAAACCCAAGCAGAAATAGAAAGAAAAATAGTCAGTTTTAAACCAATTCTTCCACTTTTACTCGAATCAACAGTTAATTAATTTTCTTGGCAGATCCAAAGAATTAGAGAACGACAAAATCTTTCTTAAGTTCGGGGAAGTTGGGAGCCGAAGCTAACAAGATTAAACCCCATCATTAACCGTTATTCAAGAGAGAAATAAAAGCGAAGATGGGCATTAGAGACTACGGAAAGACTTTTTTCCGTGACGGAATTACCCATTTTCTCCCTTTAATTAAAGCATTTTAGAGTCTCCCTATAAAATTAAACATATAACAACTTATATGATAAAAGAAGTCAAAATTAGAGGGCATCCAAGATTATTTCTTGTACAATTTCTTCTTTTTATAGAAGAAGAAATAAAGATAATAACAGGCTTTGATTGAAATTAACTCCAGGAAAACTTCTTGATTAAATTTAAAAAATCTTCTTGCCACTCCGAAATTATCCTTCGGTTCCTCGTGCTTAATCACGAGTCGTAATTACTAATTTACTTGTTAACGCCCGGGTTGTTATGATACAATACAATAATGCAAAATAATCAATGAAATTTTTGGCCTGGAAAAAATTCAAAAAAACCCTCACTGTCTTTTTAATATTTTCTACCTTAATGATCGGGGGAACGGTCCTCGCTCAATCACTTTCGCAAACTGCCACCAACTTGGAGGTAGCAGATCCCGAGGCAGAAGCCGGAGACATTATCACCAAGTCCGACTTGGGATTAGTGAGAGCGGATAAGCCTTATGATAAAAATATTTTGGGAGTAGTGGGCAAAAAACCGGCTATTGTTTTTAATAGACCGGGAACAACTACCCTGCCCATCGTCACCCAAGGAGAGGTTCTGGTAAAAGTCAGTGATGCTAACGGAGAGGTAACTCAGGGAGACTACATTACCTCTTCCGAGCAACCGGGAGTGGGACAAAAAGCCACTGAAAGTGGTTTCGTCCTGGGCAAAGCCCTTGAAGACCTGAATACGAACCAAGCGAAAATAAGGGTTCTCTTGGGAGCTCAACATGTTAATATGGGCGATACAAGCACCCTCGGAATCATGGAGGGAATCGGGTGGAACATTCTTCAGGGAGCACAACAACCGGAAAACTTTCCCGAGATGCTCCGTTATCTTTTTGCTCTCCTGATAGGAGGAGGTAGTTTTTTGCTCGGCTTTCTTTCTTTCGTTCGAACTTTACAAGGCGGCGTTCAAGCCGTGGGCAGAAATCCCCTAGCCAAACGGGCCATTCAAATGAGTTTAATATTAAACTTAATAGGAATTATCATCTTAACCGGAGCCGGATTGGCCCTGGCTCTGTTCACAATACTTTATTAATCCCCTACTCCATTATTCATTAATCAATAGATTATGACTTATTCAATCTCTCAACTCGCTCCCGCTCTGGGAGGACTTACAGTAGGACTAATCATCCTTCTGTTAGTTCAACTTAACCAAAAAAACAAAGAGCTCCAGGGTAAGGATCGGGTAGAATTGGAAATTTCGGACAAATTAGAGCAGGAGCTGGAAAAGATGATCAGAAAAGTAGTAGAGAAAAGTACCGGCAACGTTGAACGACGGATAGAAGCAATAACGGAAGAGTCTATTCAAAAGTACCAAAACCAATTCTCTCGGCTCAATAAAACTATTCAAGAAATAACCGATGAAATCGAAGGGGATTTATCCAGAGAAATGAAGTCCAACCAGAAAGAAATGAAACAACTCATCAAAGACTTTGAGCAAAGCACTACTCAACTCAAGCAACAGCAACAACAGACCCAAAATAAACTTTCCCAACAACTAGAACAAGAAATTAAAGAAGTAAGGCAAATGAGAGAAAATATTCAAGGTAAGCTTTCAGAGCAACTAGAACAAGAACTTTCCGAAGTTCAAGCTATCAGCCAAAAGACTCAGCAGAAAATTCTCGCACAGGCTGAACAACAAAATAAAAAAATGACTGAGCAAACAAAGCAAGAACTATCACAATTGAAGCAGGCCAATGAGAAAGCAGTCCAGGAATTATCAAAAGGGGTAAATCAAATCGCCGATCAACTATCACAAGAAGGATCTAAGATAAACCAAGAACTCTCCGACGAAGTCGTAAAAATCACCCAGGACCTTTCTGACCACGCAACCCGAAAAATCAACGAGATAAGCGAAAAGGTTGAAAGTGAACTGGCGAAGCTCAAACAAGAAGAACGAGCAGCAATCTCTAAACAATTAGAACAAGCGGATCAAGAAATAGAACAATACAAGCAAAAACGCATGGAAGAACTGGATCAAAACATTTACCAAGCAATCAGCGATGTAGCCGAAAAGACAATAGGAAAAGCCATTGACGTCTCCACCCACGAAAAATTAGTAAAAGAAGCTCTCAAAAAAGCTAAACAAGAGAATCTGTTTTAAATCATGAATCTACAAAGCACCACTGAAAATATTACTACCAAGCAAGATTTAATCTACCTGCTAGATGATATCAATCAGGCCCGAGAGGTAGTTTTTGAAGGAGAACAAGCTTCACTCGAGAAAAAAACGAAAAATTTAGTTGGGGAAGAGCTAAGAAATATTCTTCAAAAGCAAAGCAGCCTGAGTACCAGGCAACAGCAAGTAGATTTCCTGGACGAATTAAAAGATTATCTCCAGCAAACCCCTCAAATAAAACTAACCGTGGCCTTTTCCCCTTCCGATGATTTTTTAGAAGAAATTTCCGAATGGTTGGAAAAGGAAATCGGAGAAAAAGTTATTATCGACTTAATTACTAATCATGAAATCGTAGGAGGAGCAATTATTGAATATCAAGGAAGATATCTCAACCTCAGCTTAGCTAAAAAAATTGACCAATTAGCCGGACCCAATGAGTAAATTCAAAGAAAATTTAAAAAAGACCCAAGAAATAGGCCGTATTACGTCAATTAACTACTCCATTGTCAGAGTTTCCGGCTTGCCCGATTTAAACCCCAACGAAATGATAGTAGCAGAGGGAGGGCAACAAGGAATAGCCTACAACTTGGAACGAGATCACGCTGAGATTCTAATGCTGGACACCGAAGCATTAAAGACAAAACAAAGAGTAACCAGAACCAATGAGAGCTTCAAAATAGGAGTGAACTCTAATCTCCGGGGAAGAATAATAGATCCTTTGTGTCGTCCCGTGGACAAAAAGGGACCGATTACCGGCAAAAAGAACTACCAGGGCTTAGAAAACCCGGCCCCCAACATTACTGAACGGGAAGTTGTGAAAGAACCTCTCCAAACCGGAGTTTCCAGAGTCGATTTGCTAGTCCCTTTGGGACACGGACAAAGAGAATTAATTCTCGGAGATACCAAGATAGGAAAAACCACCTTCTTACTTCAAACCATTGCTAACCAAGTCCGGCAGGGAACCACTTGTATTTATGTTTCGATCGGAAAACGAGCCTCCGACTTAAAGCAAGTCGAAAATTATTTTTCACGAATGGGAATTTCCGACCGAGTAATATTAATGAGAGCCGGAGCCGGAGAACCTTCTCCCCTACTATACTTGGCCCCCTACTCCGGAATGAGTATCGCCGAGCACTTTCGTGACCGAGGAGAAAACGTATTAATAGTTTTCGACGATCTCACTACTCATGCCAAAATTTACAGGGAACTTTCTCTACTTTTAGAAAGACCCCCCGGCAGAAGTTCTTACCCCGGCGACGTATTTCATGTTCACGCCTCTTTGTTGGAAAGAGCCGGTAATGTTAAATCGGAACAGAAAGAAGCAAGTATTACCGCCTTGCCGGTGGCCAATACCCAAGAGAACGACATCAGCGGTTATATCCAGACTAACTTAATGGCTATTACTGACGGCCACATTTTCTTCGACAGCGACAAATTCAGAAAGGGAATTAACCCCGCTATAGATATTTTCCTTTCGGTTTCCAGGGTAGGAAATCAAACCAAGTCACGGTTAGACCGAGAACTAGCCCAGCAGATAAGGAGGAAAATGAGCGATTACAATCGAGCTTTGGAAATTTCCCAGTTCGGAGTTGAGCTTCCTGAAAAAACCAGGAATATCATTAGCTTCGGGAAGAAGTTAGAAAAAATCTTCACTCAACCTTCGGATGTGCTCTTTTCAAGAGAATTCCAACTTTTATTGGTGGGGCTACTACTCGTCGGTTATTGGAAAGAGGATTCTCCCGCCGAAGTGGATCAGGAGGTCGCTCGCCTCACTGAACGCTACCAACAAGAAGAATTTTCCGACCTAGAACAAAAAATTCAAGACATAGAAGACTCGGATAAATTTAAAAGGTTAGTCAAAAATTCAACTTCTCAAGTAGAGGAATTTTAAAGTTTTTTAATAGTTTCCTATGGCCACTCTGAAAGAAATTGAAGAAGACATTGATTTGATTTCCACCATCAAGGATATAACCGGCACTTATCAGACCTTGGCTAATATGAGGGTCAGGCGCATTCGTGATGAAGTTTTGAAGACTCGCACTTTTCTAGAGGGAATAGCCAAGATTTACCACCACGCCAAGACCGCTTATCTCGGCTCCCTGGAAGAAGGAGAAAAATTAGAACAGGCTTCCTTCATTACCCGGAATAAAAAAAGGGTTACAGTTTTTCTGTCAGCTAACGAAAGGTTCTACGGTACTCTACTCTTGGATACCTGGCAGAGAATTCAACACTATGTAAGAAACAATACTACCGACCTAGCGGTAGTAGGGGACATCGGAAAACGCTTCACGGAACAACAATCTTTTGACACCCAAGTAAAATATTTCAACCTGGACGACGAGCACCCCACCCAAAAACAGAAGAGAATGATTTTTGAACATATAAAAAATTATGAGGATGTTATTGTCTTTCACGGAAGGTTCAAATCAGCTTTCAGGCAACAACCCACCAAAACCAATGTTTCCGGAGGGATCACATTGGAGCAAGCTCCGGATACAACTAAGGACTACATTTTTGAGCCCTCCCCCGAAGCAATCCTTGAATTTTTTGAAGAAGAAATTATTGGAGCCTTGTTCAATCAAACTATTTTGGAGCACCAATTGGCTCGGTTCGCCTCCCGGATGGTAGCCATGGACCAAGCAACTCAAAATGCGGACGAAAAGTTAGACAATTTGGAGCATCAAGCCACCCGTTTAAAACGTCGAGTCCAAAACAAAAAACAACTTGAAAGAATAATTAGATCTAAATCAATCAACAAACGATGAAAGAATTCGGTCGAGTTACAGCAATTAATCAAGACGTCGTAGAAGTGGAATACTGGGGAAAAGGTATTACTCCCCACGAAGTCTTGGTATTAAAAGACGATCCCTCGGTTAAGCTTGAGGTCTATTCCACCCTGGAATCCAGCAAGCTGGTGTGCATTTCCTTAACCGACCCCGAAAGAATCTCTCGGGGTAACAAAGTAAAAAGAACCGGAGAAGTATTAAAAGTTCCGGTCGGCGAAAATCTGTTGGGAAGAGTAATTGATCTCTTTGGAAACCCTATTGACAACCTGGGAGCGATTCAAGCCGACCAAGAGAACTCCGTTTTTCAATCTCCTCCTTCTTATCAGGAATCCAAAACCGAACCGAAGCTTTTCGAGACCGGTATTAAGGCAATTGATTTCTTCACTCCCCTTCAGAAAGGAACCAAATTGGGACTTTTCGGAGGCTCGGGTGTAGGGAAAACCGTTTTACTCACCGAACTAATGCATAACGTTGCTTTCTCCAAGAAGGGGGTTTCCGTCTTCGCCGGCGTCGGAGAAAGAATCAGAGAGGGACATGAACTGTGGGAAACCCTGAAGGAAACCAATGTTCTTCCCTCCACTGCTCTAATCTTCGGTCAGATGAATGAATCAGCTTCAGTAAGATTACGAACCGCTTACGCCGCGGCGACTATCGCCGAAGATTTCAGAGATCATCACCCCTCCGAAGTACTATTTTTCATGGATAATGCATACCGTTTTGTACAGGCCGGCAATGAACTTTCGGTGTTGCTTTCCACTTTACCTTCGGAAGACGGCTACCAGGCAACTTTAACCAGTCAGGTAGCGGAATTAGAGGAACGATTAGTTTCCACTGCCCGAGACAATATTACCAGCATTCAGGCGGTATACGTACCCGCTGATGATTTTACCGACACCGGAGTTCAAGCCCTTATGCCCTACTTTGATTCCACGGTGATTCTTTCTCGAGACGTTTACCAGCAAGGAAGGCATCCCGCCATAGATCTTTTAAACTCTTCTTCTTCCAACATTAACTCTTCTTTATTGGGAGAGGAACACTTTGAGGCTTTCAACAGAGCCCGGAATTTACTCCAAAGACACAAAAATCTTCAACGCTTGGTTTCAATCGTGGGAGAAGCTGAGCTCTCAGCCGAAGACCGAGTCGCTTATCACCGAGCCAACAAGCTACTCAACTTTATGACCCAAAACTTTTTCGTGGTAGAAGATCAAACCGGCCGGGAGGGCGACTTCGTAAAACGAAAAGAGGTGGTGCGAGGAGTAAAAGAAATTCTGGAGGGTAATTTAGATCAACTTTCAGACCGGGATCTACTCTTTATCAGCGACTTAAGAGACTTGGGACGATAAAAATGCCGGGAGATCAAGAAAAAACATTAGAGGTAGAATTATTCTGGTCCCCCGTCGCCGACAAGGAAAAATTCGAGGGAGAAGCCAAGGCAGTAACCTCGGAAAATGAAGTGGGGGAATTCGATATACTTCCTGAACATGCTAATTTTATTACTTTAATTTTTAATTCTCTTACCGTTTATACCCCAGAAGAAGAGAAAGAATACGAGTTCAGTCGAGGTGTAGTGGAGGTAGCCGATAATAAAGTAAGAATCTTTTTAGAGGTATAAAAACAATTAAAAAGAGCGAGGTCAAACACCTCGCTCTTTTTTTATTTCTTACTTACTCTTTAATTTCTTCAGGCGTTCCTTCTAAAGGAGCGGTGGTAGTTCCTACACCTTCCAAAGCCGGACGATCTTGCTCAAGATTACTTAAAATATCCTTTACTCTCTTGTTATCAGGATTAAGCTCAGCTACCTTTTCAAATTGTTCTATGGCTTTTTCTTTTTGATCCTTTCGGTCATACACCAGTCCTAACATATAATGGGCATTAGCGTAGTTAGCATTGGCCTTTACTGCCTGTTCAAACTTAGTTTGCGCTTTGCTGAGATCATTATTACGCCAATACAACAAACCTAATTGATAGGTAAGCCCCACATCTTCCCCGGCAGTTACTTCCGCTTTTTCCAAATTACTAATTGCCTTTTCCAAATCACCTTGTTGGTCGTAAATAACAGCTCTTAAATAATGAGCGGAAGCATAATCCGGCTTTAAATCAAGTGCAGTTTGAAGGGCATCAGAAGCATTATTAAGTAATTTCTCCCTATTATCGGAATCTTTTTGTGCCATTAAAATATTAATTCTTCCGATCTCCGTGTGAGCAAATGGAGAAGCGGGTTCTAGTTCCGCTGCTTTTCTATAAGAGTTCAAAGCTAATTCTCCTGCCTGCTGTACCCCAATCAAGTTACGGTAAAAATAACCTCTTACATTCCAATTAGCGGAATTAAAAGGAGCTATTTCCGTTGCTCTGTTCAAAGCAGCTGCTCCTTCTGAAATTGATTTTTGAACCAACCCCCTGTTTATCTGGCTTTCATCCGCTGCCACCTTACTGGCTTGATTCAGATAAATCTGTCCCAAATCTCGGTAATAAAGGTCTACAGCACTATTAAAGGGTAACTCACTAAGCTCAGTAGCATTGCTGACATGATTAATCGCTTTTCCCAAGTTACCCTGCCGAGAATAACTTAATCCCTGTTTGTGCTGATTGGCGGCATAATATCTTATTCCCTGCAAAAAGACCAAACCTACACCCAATAATACTACTAACACTAACAGCGAGGAATAAGCTACATTAACTCCCTTGGAATTAATTTCAATTTTCTTAATACCAGAATAAAGTAGTCCGACCATCACACCTAAAATCGTCCAAAATAAAAACCACAGAGAAAAATTAAAGGACACCAGGAAAGAAGCACCGATTAAAGCTGTTAAGGAAGAAAATATTCCCAGTTTTACTCCCCATTGATCAGTATCCGGCTGCACTACTCTCTTTAATCCCTTCCATAGAGCAAATCCCCACAATGCAACTAAAGCTAATCCTCCTAAAATTCCTTTCGTAACGACCCAATCCCAAAGGACAGAATTACCTTGATTAAATCTAGTTCCCCAGAAGGGAGTCCTGTTTATCAAAGATGAATGGTGCTGCGAGTATTCAAATGAAAAAGTAGCAGGACCCGAACCTAATATTTTATTCTTGAAGCTTTCTTGTAAGGTTCCTCTTACAATATCGTACTCAGAACTCAAACCTAAAGAAATCTCGGGCGGCCGAGCCGGCAAAAAGGGTAAAGTGAATCGAAACAAGAAAAAGAACAATGCCAGTGCCAAACACCCCATCAAAACCAAGCTCCAATTCAAATTAAATTCAGAACTCCAAGTACTAAAAAATAAAGACACCAATACTCCCAACATAAGAACTAACCAAGCAGCCTTGAAATTAATTAAAACGATAGACAGTAATAAAATAGATGAGCCAATTCCCAAAAACCATTTTTTCTCACTGGTGTGAAATAACAGAGCTAAGGCTAAAGGTAATAAAACAGCAGCGAATATAGCTGTCACATTAAAGCCACCGATTAGAGTGGAAGCTCCAACCCCTAAAGAAGCTCCGTATAGTTGCAAAATAGCAAACAAACTTACTAAAGCACCAACCCCAATCAACAATTGTATCAATTTAAGATAATCTTTATTTTGAAAACTATGAATAATTAAGAAACTTAAAAGAATCAGAACTAAAAAACTCAGCAAGCTATCTGCTACCGAGTAAGGCATCCCCCAAAAAGAAACTCCCATCCACTGTGAAAAGACACTAGCAAGTACAAAAGTAACTAATAACAAACCGGACACCCAATAAAAACCCTTATTTATCCCTTTAAGTGTTATTTCGCCTTTCATCTTCTGTTTTACTAACCATGCTATCAAGCTAATAGCAACCAGAAACAACATCAAAACACGTTTGGGATAATTAAGAATATTCTGTGTAAAAGGCAAAAAGAACAAAGGAACCAAAAATACGAGGGCAAAAAGACTGTATTTATTGATTTTGTTTAATATTTTCTCCATAATATTAATTTATTTTATCATATTACTTTATTATATTAAAGTCCCGTAAAAATGCAACCTAAGAATTAACTTTAATGCTCTGCACGATGCCCACCCCCACCAAAGCCATGATCAAAGAAGAACCTCCATAACTAACCAGAGGCAAAGGAATTCCAATTACGGGTAAAAGACCTAAATTCATTCCCACATTGATGAATATTTCCACAAATAACAAGGAAGCGAAGCCGGCGCAAAATAATCGTGCAAAATTAGCCTCAGCTTTCATTCCCACTTTCAAAATACGTCCCAGGAAAACTCCGAAAACGACCAACATAAACGATATCCCCAGCAATCCGAGTTCTTCGGCAGTGGCCGCAAATATAAAATCGGTTTGCGGTTCGGGTAAAAACCCGTACTGGGTTTGAGAACCTTGGCCGATTCCTTGGCCCAACCAACCACCGGCACCAATTGCTATTTTGGTCTGCCTGCGGTTCCAACCCGCTCCAAGAGGTTCCAGCTTCGGAGCGACGAAACTCATTACTCTTTGTTTCTGATAATCCTGTAAAAGAAAATTCCAACCGACGGCTAAAACCAACAAAGCGATTAATACCAAGGCTAAAAAATGCCGTAATTTAATGCCGGACAGAATTAAAATCAAACCCCACAATAGACCGATGACCAAAACCGAACCCAAATCCGGTTGAAAGAAGATTAAGAGGGCGGGCAAAAAAACGTAAAAGCCCGATAACAAAATATGCTTCACGCGATACATTTCCACATGACGCATAGAGAAAAACTTAGCCAACAGCACAATCAAAATTAATTTCAAAGGAGCGATCGGGTCTACGGAGACAGGCCCTAAACGATACCAACTCTTAACCCCTTTTATTACCGGAGCGAAGAGAAATAAACCTGCTAAAGCTATTAGATTCGCCAGGTAGAGGAATAAAATTAGATAAGGATCTTGTGTAAAAATCTTCCAATCACCAAAACTGACCACAAACATTAATAACAGCCCTACTCCCAAAAACATCAATTGTTTGTAGAAATTAAAAAAGCTCCCTTTACCCAAAGAGGAGCTGTAAATAGAGAGCAATCCAATACCAATTAAAATCAAGGCAGATATGTTTAAAACCCAATCCATCTTTTTTAAGCGTTTTGTAAACGTAGCAAGCATAAAATTATTCGTTAATTAGCTTCAAAAAATCTTGTTCTTGAATTATTTCAACACCCAATTCTTCAGCTTTATTAAGTTTAGAACCGGGATTTTCTCCTCGAACCAAATAATCGGTTTTTTCAGAAACGGAAGAAGAAGCACTGCCCCCATTCAACTTCACCCGCTTTTTTGCCTCAGGACGGGTCATACTGCTCAATGAACCGGTAAAAACAAATGTCTTATCCTGGAGTTCATCGGAACCTTCCTCGGGAGGTATAATTTCCACTTGTTTTTTAAGCTCTTTTACTAACTTGACATTACGATCTTTGTTAAACCATTTAACGATACTTTTCGCCATATTGGGTCCTATGTCGGGTATCTTTTCCAATTCTTCCTGTGAAGCTTTTTTGATTTTGTCAACGCTGCGAAAATATTGAGCTAGATCCATTGAAGTTTGTTCGCCCACGTAACGAATACTTAGAGCATTAATAAACTTAAACAACGGAATTTCTCTACTTTCTTCAATAGCCTCTATTAAATTAGAGGCTGCTTTCTCTGCAAACTTTTCCAAGGGTAATAAATCTCCTTTTTCCAATTGGAAAATATCGGGAGCATTGGAAATCAATTTCTGTTCCAATAATTGATCAATAATCTTGGGACCGAGACCTTCTATGTCAAAGCCTTCCCTGGAAACAAAATGGTAAAGAAACTCTTTCCGCCGAGCTCTACAATCGGGATTGGGACAACGCCAGATTGTTTCTTCTTCCGGTTTGACTAAGTCAGTGCCGCAAACCGGACATTTTTCAGGGAAGACAAACTCTTCTTCGCTACCATCACGTAAATCGGTAATAACATTAATTACTTGCGGAATTACGTCTCCGGCCCTCTGTACTACCACGGTATCGCCTATTTTAACTCCCAACTCTTCCATTTCTTCCTTGTTATGCAAGGTAGCTCGAGTAATGGTAACTCCTTTGACATTAACCGGCTCCAGAATGGCAATGGGAGTAATGGCTCCAGTACGTCCCACCTGTACTTTAATATCTTTAATTTCGGTGGTGGCTTCCTCCGGAGCGAATTTCAATGCTCTTATCGCCCGAGGACTTTTTCCTGCCACTCCCAACTTATTAAACAAAGTGTTGTTATTAACGCTCACTACTACTCCATCCACTTCAAAGGGCAGCTGTTTTCTTTCTTCCGAAGCGTCTTTCCAAAAGTCAACTACGCAATCCAAATCTTCACATTTTTGGCCCGCATCAACTTTAAACCCCAATGCTTCTAAAATTTGATGTTCTTGAGAGTGCTTTTCCTGACCCACATCAGTAACCAAATTATATGCTAAAAAGTTCAAAGGACGAGAAGCGGCCAACTTAGGATCCAACTGACGAATAGAACCGGCAGCGGTATTACGAGGATTGGCATAAGGTTCCTTCCCTTCTTTCTTTCTTTTTTCATTAAGTTCCTCAAAGTCCTCTTTGTTCATGTAAACCTCTCCTCTTACCTCTAATCGTCCGCTGAGAGCATCTTTAATGCCTTTTTCCACCTCTTCCGATACATCACCCCTTAAAGTAACCTTCAAGGGGATACTTTCAATTGTTTTCAAGTTTTTAGTTACATTTTCACCAACACGGCCATTACCCCGAGTAGCTCCGGTCACAAAACTCCCTTCTTCATAAATCAAAGAAACGGCGAAACCGTCTATTTTCAACTCGCAGAAATAATTAAATTCGGAAGAAGGAGATAGTCTTTTTAAATAATCTTTCCAATCCTCCAGCTCTTCACGAGAAAACAAATCTTCGATGGAAAGCATCGGTTGTTCATGCTCGACCTCCTCAAATTTATCCAGAGGTTCTCCCCCTACTCTCTGGGTGGGTGAGTCGGGTGCAATCAAGTTAAACTCTTCTTCCAACTCTTTCAACTCATGCTTTAGACGATCAAACGCTTCGTCGGAAATTTCCGGATTATCCTTCACATGATAAAGATAGCGGTGACGTCTAATCACCTCTCTTAGTTTTTTTATTCTTTTTTTAGCTTCTTTTTTATTCATCGAACTACTCTTATTGCTCTTCGGGTGTCTTCGTGAAAACCTATAGAACGAATGCAATAGATAACGTCCGCCGGACAATTACTATTACCGGGTTCAATTATTTCAACCTGATACTTGGAACCGTCCAAATTAATTTCATGTTCTTCTCCCTTGTTCCAATTACCGGTTACACTCAATTCATAAAGGCTTCTTTCTATTCCGGTATCTGCTGCATAAAGTGCGGGGGGAGATTTCTCCACCTTCCGAGTAATTTTAAGAGACTGTATGGCAATGGTATTCAAACCCAAAGCTACTCCCAAAGAGAGGCTCATTATTAGCACAGCATAGTAAAGCGAAACACCTTTTTGGGAATTATTAATCATTTTGGAACATCTAAATTACGTTGAGTAACCGTTGTTTGGGTATTAAAAGTGGTTTTATCATCAATTTCCGCCTGTATTTTTATAACTACAGCCGGTTGCAACATATCATCTTGACACTCACCTTCCAACTTGAAAGTAAGATCTTTAATATTCAATTCATCGGAAGTAAACGGATGGCCTCCGTTAAAATTATCAGTAGTGGTAGCCGACTTTTTTATTTTAATTTGACCTCCGTCCTCAAAAAACTCTACACATTTCTTATCGTGATTTAAAAACCTTATCGCCGAACCATCATCGGAAACCGCATAATTACAAGTACCCCCGTCCAAGTAATCATCGAGGCAATCTCCACTTTTATCTTTAACGGCCATCCTCATTGATCGACTCATGTACTCCAACGCGTAAGAAGAGTTACTAATGGCCATTTGCTCGGTTAGTACTCTTCCTTGATTATGAAGAGCAGAAGTAAATATTCCGGATGCCGCCGTCATCACAATGGCAAAAATAGAAGCGGCCACCAGCACTTCCAATAAGGTAAACCCTTTGTTGAATTTGTTTATTGTCCCCTCCATTTGTACATATTTTCCTCAACTTTAATTGAATATTCCTTTCCTTGGTGATTAAAAATAACTTTAACTTTCACTTTTATTTTATCTCCGTCATTCTTCAGAGCTATTTTTCTTTTGTAGCGAGTATCTTTTCCTATGTTATATCCGTAATAACCTTGGTCATTGACCTCCAAGTAACGACACACACCGTTGCACGGTGTAAGATCGGGGTCGTCTTTCCCTAGCTCTTGGTAATCTATTTCGTAATTTTGTTCATCAACACTTTCCGAAGGAAAACCCTGATCCCAAGAAATAGTACTGTCGGGATCACCTCTCATCTCCAGCCAATTACTGTCGCGAACGTAACGAACCAACTCTACTCCTTCCTGAGCCAAATAAGTGGCAGTTAACTTGTTTGAAACAAGATTAGAAGAAGTCATGGTGGTTTGCATCAAACTGTAAACACCAGTCACCCCCACCGTGATTACAAAGATAACGGCTAAGACTTCTACTAAGGTAAAGCCACTTTTTGAAGAAGTTTTAATCATGGACATTCACTGATTTCAACTAACCCCACTTTATTGGTTCTTACTTGACGACAAAATTGCCCACCTTCAAGTCGGATAATTCCTTCTTGCAACTCATTGCCATTCTCATCTCTAATTAAAACCTTAGGATCAGGCGGTCGGTAGTTAACGGTTAACTCCTCAATCGCATAACTGGACCCGTTTGTTCTACCGATAATTTCTTCTATTTCCAAGCCTTCTTCCAAATGAATTTGAACCTTTTGTTCAAGTGGTGCTTCGTAGGGATCCTCCAAACCGCCGTCCTCCTGATACTCGTTACATTCACCGAATAAATCGTAAGTGTCATCCTTCTCAAAGTGAATTCCGTAACCGTGAGGCAATTGACAACTACACTCATTGCACTCAGCACTGGCCAAGGTTAATTCTTGAGCTCTTCTGATATCTTGATGAACTTGATAAGTGGCCCGCATCACCTTCAAACGTTCACCCCCTTCATTCCAATTGGGAATGGTGACTGCGGATAAAATCATAATAATTCCGGTAACTACCAACAGTTCCACTAAAGTTAAACCTTTTTGGTTTTCAAACATTTTAATAAATTATAGATAGGTACCAACTTAAAATTTGCTGTCCCCAACCCCAGGCTATGAAAGTACCCAGAATCAACAATGGACCAAAAGCAAGTTTACTCTTCATCTTTTTTCTGCCAACAGCTAACAATACTGTGCCCATTATACCACCAATCATAAAAGCAGAAAACATCCCGACTACTATCAGAGGCCAACCCAACAAGATTCCCATCACAAAAGAAAGTTTTACATCACCCATCCCCATCCATTTTCCTTTGGATAGTAAAACAATCATCAACAAGGGAAAAGAGGCACCAATTCCACTCAATAACTTACTGGTAAGAACGGAAAGGTTATAATAACCGGTAAAAAAACCAGCTCCATACCAAATTAAGGCCACTAGCAAAACCGTAATCAAAACGGAATCGGGTATAATGTAATGCTTTAAATCGTAAACGAAAACCACCAACAACGCACTGAAGACTATCAACCAGAACAAAGTAATGGGAAGTTGCACCCAAGAAAAATAACTCCCTTGTGTTAAGTAAAAAACGATACCGAACATCAAGCCGGTACTCAATTCTACCAGGGGATATTGCCAGTCAATTTTTTCTCCACAGTACCGACACTCACCCTTTAAAACTACGAAACTGAAGAGGGGAATCAGATCTTTCCACTGTAGTTCATGTTCGCAATGCGGACAGTAGGAACGACCCTCCAAAAAGCTTTCCTTTCCCAAACGAAAAATAACGGAATTAAGAAAAGACCCCACTATCAGTCCGAATAAAAATATTAAAATATAATAAGTCATTGCTTAATAAACTCCTTGTTTACTTATAATAACTTATTGTTGCATTTAATCCAAACCAAAAGCCCCGAAAAGACAGTTCGGGGCTTCTTACATGTAAGAAAGTGTAGTATCAATTACAGTCGGTACTGGAATCAGTACAATTTGGAGTCGAACTGGCTTCTACGGCTTGGCCGGTACTATCTATACAATAATAACCTCCGGTGTTTAAACCAGTGAAAGCACAATATGCATCATTGGAGGTATGTATTTCAACATCTTGATCCCCACCATCAGCATCATTGGGACCACAAGTACCTACACCGTCGTGACATTGCTTGTCAATGTCATCACAGAGAGTGGACATTTCATCGCCACTGCAGTCAAAGCCGGTGTACTCTCCGTTTGAAGAATATGCCAATTCGGCCTTGGAGCGAATTTGCCCCATCTCGGAAGTAATGCGAGCATCTCGGGCTTGCTTGCGAGCTCCACCGAGAGCAACCATTACGATAGAGGCCAAAATACCGATAATAGCAATAACCACCAACAATTCAATTAATGTAAAACCTTTGTTTTGCATAATAATTTGTAGAATTAACGACAACGACCTTTTTTATTTTTCTTTGTTGTATATTAACACATTTTCACCGAGCTCAAGTGTGGAAAACTTAAATCCCACCCATTCTCAACTGATACAAAGGCATAAACACCGTTAACACGATTGCTCCCACTACTACACCTAAAATTATAATCAAAATCGGTTCCAGTAAATTAAGCAGGTTCTCGGAAAAACGTTCCACTTCCTTCTCGTAAAAATCAACTATGTGCATTAAGGCACTGTCCAAAGTACCCGTCTTCTCTCCTACGCTCACCATTTGTGTAACCAAAGGGGGAATTAGTTCCGGATGCTGTGACAACACTACATTAATAGCCTCTCCTCTTCTTACTTCGTTTCTCGTATTCAAAATAACTTTTTTGTAAGCGCTGTTTCCCACTACCTTACCCGTTATCTCCAGGGCTTGAGTAATGGGAAGCCCTCCTTGAATTAAAGTAGACAGGTTCCGAGCGAAACGAGATAAGTAAATTTTCTTTAAGAAAGGACCGATTAAGGGTAATTGTAAAGATACTTGATCCCACTTTTTTCTCCCCGAATCCGTTTTACGAAAATAGCGTAAGGTTATTGTAAATAAAAATGCTATTATTAAAACTAGCAACCAACCCCACTGCCTCAGAAAAGAAGCACTCGACAAGGTTAACTTCGTCATTAAGGGAAGTTCAGTAGTGCCTTCTTGCAAAACTTGTTCCAAACGAGGAAAGACAAAGAAAACCATCAAAGCCAAAATCATTATAATAACTCCTACTACGAAAGCGGGATACAGAGCAGCACCCTTAATCTTGGAATTAAGATCATTCTTTCTTTCCAAATAATCGGCAAGGTAGTTCAAACTGTCGGACAAATTACCGGAAGCTTCACCCGCCTTCACCATCGCTATGTAAAAACGTGAAAATGTTTCCGGATAGCGGGATAAGGCCTCTGATAAATTGGAACCTCCTTCTACATCTTCGGAAATTTCCATTATCGTTTGTTTAAAATCGGGATCCTCCCACTGAACGCAAAGCATCCACCAAGGGTACTTCCGATTTGAACATTATGGCCAACTGACGAGTAAAGTTAACTATATCTCTGAGGGAAGTTCCTTGAAAAAAGCTGATCTGTCTGCTCAGTAAGGGCTTCTCCTCAACCTTATCCAGGTTAGTCACGTAAAAACCGTATTCTTTCAATACATCAAAGGCGGCTTCACGATCAGAAGCCTCCACTACTCCGGCTTTTATCTTTCCTTCTTCGGTTCTTGCTTGGTAATTAAACTTGGGCATTAAAATTCAGTAACTAGTAATTAGTAACACGTAACAAGAGAAATATTAATTTAGCAATTGTTACATTTATACCAACTCTTTAAGTTCGGAGGGTCTTAATGAGTGAGACAGGGCGTCTTCCAGAGAAATTTCTTTCTCCCTGACCAACTTGGCTAAAGACCTATTCATGGAAATCATTCCTTCCTCCCCGGAAGTTTCGATAACCATCGGTATTTCGTGAATTTTATCTTCCCTAATCAAATTGGACACGGCCGGGTTGGAAAGTAAAATTTCACAAGCAGGTATTAATCCTCCTTTGATTCTTGAAACCAAACGTTGAGAAATGATTCCCAGCAAGGATCCGGCCAGCTGTGCCCGCACCTGATTGTGCTGTTCAGGCGGAAAGGAATCCACAATTCGGTGAATAGTTTGAGAAGCCGAGTTGGTATGCAAAGTAGCAAAAACCAGGTGTCCGGTTTCAGCAGCCGTAATTGCCGTAGAAATAGTTTCGGGATCTCTCATTTCCCCCACCATTATGACGTCGGGGTCCTGTCTAAAGCTGGAACGTAGAGCTTTACTAAAGCTCAAAGCATCCTGACCTACCTCTCTTTGGTCAATAATTGAACGATCGTCTTCAAAAACATACTCAATGGGATCCTCAATGGTAATAATGTGATCGGCTCGAGTATGATTAATTTCATCAATCAAAGCGGCCAAAGTGGTGGACTTACCGTGGCTAGAGGGACCAGTAACTAAAACAAAACCTTGGGTGTGTCTGGTAAACTCATGAAGGATATTGGGAAGATTCAACTCTTCAACAGTAGGAACTTCGGCGGGTATTAACCTCAAAGCAATGCTGATA
>JAZKSW010000050.1:0-4054 GCA_036625875.1 Minisyncoccota bacterium | reverse complement strand
AAGGCCAGAACTCTCCATCGCTTCCATGTGCCCATCTGGGCCTTTGAACCCCCTCTGCCTCCAAACGGCAGAGTCAAACCTCTCAACAAAAATTACCTCAAAAGGAAAAACCTAAATCTCGAAGAAATAATAAAATAGAAATAGGAGTTCTGAAAAAACTCGAATTTACTAACTGTAAATTTTTCGAATTTCTTGGTTAGAAAAACTAAACAAAGGATGAAAACCATGGAAATTTCGGAGATCACCACATCGGTTAACCAATTAGAATTCCACCCTTTCTACAATCGAATGGATCTTCTAAATTTTTGCCAGGAACAAGATATAACTGTGACGGCGTATTCACCGCTGGCACAGTTTAAGACCCTTGAAATTGACGTTGTCAATGAAATTTCCCGCAAATACGATAAAACCCCTGCTCAGGTTATCCTAAAATGGGAGTTGCAGAAAGAAACTATACCAATTCCAAAATCTAAATCGGAGAAACATCTCGAAGAAAATATCCGAATATTTAACTGGGAGCTAGATAGCAGAGACTTAGAGAAAATAGATTCGATCGAGAAAGAGGAACAAGCGTTAGGTCTTCCAATTAGTGCTTCCAAAATCCCTTTCCCAATAGCATTGTTCATCAATAGACTTTCAAGCTCCTCAATATCCTAATTGCTACTCGAGAAAGGAATAGATATCAACTATTCTATATATTTTCTAAATTATTTGAATAATCGAAACTACTTCCATCCCTAATGAACTCCTCAAATATCTTTCGTTGTTTTTTATTCGTATAAGTAAATTTAATTTAGAATTTAGTTTACAAGGATAATTTTCTGATTTGGAAGAAAAAATCGATCATATTCTATCGATATTTACGAAAAATATATTTGTTTCTTCGAACATTAGAAAAAACGAAATGTCTGATTTTGCAGAACCTACGGTTGTCGTTAGCTCTTGCTTGGAGTTCAAAAAGGTAAGGTACGATGGACAGGTAGTCCCCTGTGATATTGTCAGAGATTTAAAAAAACATGTAAAATTTGTAAAAGTTTGCCCAGAGTACGAAATAGGTCTTGGCGTGCCCAGAGAACCTATACGAATAGTAAGAAAGGAGAATGAAGATAAATTGGTTCAGCCGGAGACCGGACGAGATGTGACGGAGGAGATGGATGAATTTACAGAAAAATTTTTAGATGATCTACCCGAGGTTGATGGTTTTCTGTTTAAGTCTAAGTCCCCAACGGTTGGTCTTAGGCGGATAAAAAAATATTCAAGTGAAACCGAGGCAAACGTTGTAGAAAAAGGTGCAGGGTTTTTCGCAAGAAAGATAATCGATAGGTACGATGGTTATCCGATGGAAGATAACGACAGGTTGAGAAATGATAAGATCCGAAATCATTTCTTGACAAAATTGTTCACATTTTCGGATTTTCGTTCATCGGTAAGATCCGGAAAATATGCTGATTTGAAAAGATTTCACGAAAGAAATAGACTTCTTTTCAAATTATATGATCCCGACATCTTAGACTCAATGGATGGAAAATTAGAGAAATCAAATACTGGTGAAAGAATTATCGGCGAATATTTCGATTTAATGAAAAAAGCTTTTTCGAGAGGATTTGTCTCTAAAAATTTTGAAAAGTTGGGAAATTTTCTGCTGGAAAGATATACGGATGACATTTCCGAGGAAGAGATTCAACATATTGAAGAAATACTGAATATATACAAGGAAAATAAAATCGGACCACTCACAGTATTAAGTATCTTTAAGAATCTTGCTTTGAGATTTGAAGATCAATTAGTGCTTAAACAGACTGTTTTCGAACCTTTTCCAAGTGACTTACGCCCCCAGTTTTATGAAGACAGAGACAGAAACTTCTGGAAGAACGATTAATCAATGTCTGTCCGCGTTTTTCTAAGGAATTTTTATCAAATACGGTTAAAGTAAACCTAGAAATGGATGTTTTGAGAAGATGAAGATTGCGATCTTGTCTCCGGGATAGAAAGAGGCGTGAAAGAAAAAAGCGTGAATCTCGACCGGACGTAGAGGAAATTTAGGGTGTCTTCAAGGGATGATCGAGGAGCTATCCCATCAAGGTTCCTGAGAATATCTGCCAAGCCAGAGCGGACTTTGCCACCAGACTTAGAACTATGTACATCTTTTCGCCGAACAGGTAGTTCCGCCAGGGACCGGTACCCTTGTACTGAAGAAGCTGGTTCAAGGCGAATATGTTGAAAAAGACCCCTATCGAGATGAAAATTCCGATTACAAATCCCGGAACATCAGCTTTAGAAACCGCCATGAGAAGACGGATCGCAATAGCTATCCAAGGAGCAGCCCCAGCTATACATCCGAATACGAATGGAGTCCATTGCGTAGTCTCGACTCTCTGATTATAAAGCTCCATCATCCAGCCGAAAAATATCATGGAAGCGTTCACTGTAAACAGGGCTATCAAGGCTCCTATACTCGAAAACCCCACAAGCATAGCTATTATCACGATCATCAAGGAACTGCTCAGCGAATATTCGACCCACCTCAAACGGTTAATTTTGTTCTTTAGGTTCTCCACATACCACTCGTAAAGGACCGTCGCCAGCAGAAAATGAGCTATAGCGGAAATAAGCAGAAACAGGGCTACCATAGGGCCTATCCTCAGACTAAAAAGCACCTCGGATCCTACCTCCCCGGACCCAGGAGGCCCTGTCATGAATTCACTTACCACAGGAAGTGAGAAATCATTACTAAGGTAGAGCATCAAAAGGGACTGAAACAGGTGAAGAACACCCATGACCGCGTTGAATTTTCTTAAATTTCTGAACTTCTCTTTAAATTCAGGGGACATAAATCAAATATATTTGGTTCCGAAGACTAAAAAATTTTTCTTAAAAGGAGAAAGAAAAAAAATAAGTGAAAAAATAGATAGAGCGGATTTTTACTCCAAGAATTTTGATACGTATGGGGAGTTTTCCTCTTCGCGTTTAAAATGCCCTGAAGGGCCTTCCTCCAAGTATTCGGAGAACCATGCTTCGTGTTGAACTTCTTCATGAAGTATCGCCTTGGCGAGATCGTAGGTACGATGGTCTTTACCAGCAGTCATGTTGCAGATGTTCGTATATTGTTTGACAGCACATCTCTCCGCATTTACCAATACCTTCAGAATTTCTTCTACATCGTTTGTATCCTCTGGGAGTTTAGCCGGAGGACAACCTGACATGTCGTGAAACTCTTTCAGATCATCAGGTATCTCCCCCCCTAGCTCGTAAATTCTCGGAACCAGTGCTTCGAAATGGTTCCTGTCCTCTATTCTCGCATCTTCAGCGATCTCCTTCAATGTTTCACCTTCCAACCCAACCAAATTCACCCGCAAATGAGTATAGTAGAAATAAGTTGTAAACTCCGCAGAAGCGTTTTTAACCAGCAAATCTAAAAGCTCGTCGACATCCACACCGGCATCCTCTACAACCTGTCTAGCTACTTTAGCCAAATTTGTCACCTCCTCATTCAGATGTTCTGCTTTTAGGTATGAAAAAGTATGGGCATTAAAAGATTATTAATTTTTAGAAACGTAAATTTTCTCAATAACCTTGAAAACTCCGTTAAAACCATAAAAGCACAAATAAACTCCTTTCCATAAATGGTTAGAGAGACTGTCACGGGAGACAGGCAGGCTTTTAGACCACGAAAAAAAGCTTCGAGAAGTGGGTGGAAGAAATCTGTTACACGTCCAGAAAAATCCGGAGGACGGTAAAGGTATTTCAGACTATATCAAGAACAAAATTTTGAAAATACTTTTTAAGAAAGGCAAATCTGCAGGCTCTGGATTAGGTTTACATCTTTTAAAACAAATAATTGAGAGTTAAAATGGCTTTATCGAGGTCAATGAATCATATCTGGGCGTTGCAAGGTTTGACATTCATCTGCAGAAAGCCTGATTAAGCTCTCTCTAACAAAATCGGTTTATTTCCTTAGAAGTATTCTGCAAGGCAAAATATCTTTCATCGAGTTGCACACCTCTCCCAAAAAACGTGTCCCTCCACCCACAAACTCGGCCCCGATATGGGTCTA
>JAZKSW010000049.1:0-4054 GCA_036625875.1 Minisyncoccota bacterium | reverse complement strand
CCATCAATATCAGAGACATCAACTTCAAGGGTCGCATCGCCGCAAAGACCCGTTGATCCATCGGAGGGAGAGATACTAGAAATCGTATTCACTGCCACTCGGCCCACTTTAGGAGTGGCACTTTGGTCAGTATTAGATTCAAATTTCATCTTGTAATAGAACTCAGACCCGGACCAGCCCAGGCCGGATAAGTCAATGGAGTTGCTGCCGGAAGAAAGAGAATCCCAAGAATCAGCGGAACCCGAGGCATTATACCAATTGGTCTGGTCCTGGGAAAATTGAACTTTAACAGCGGTTCCGGAAGGCAAAGAGAGCACGTCAGCCACAAAACCATCAACGGAACTGGCTGTTTCTCCGGAAAGGAGGTCGGTCGAGGTTAATGTACTCGTGGCATAGTAGTCGGCTTCAGCTTGCCCGACAAACCCCAAAGTGCCCGCAAAGATAATTGCGGTTGTTAGTATCAAGAAGACTAATTTTTGCCTTAAATTCAGCATTCTTTTAATTGAAGAGCAGAATAATTTTCTTCGGGCTCTAAAAGATTTTTCAGTTCCTTTAAATGATTTTCACAAATATCCTTTCTCAAGTTAAGACTGTCGGCATGCTTAAAATGACCAAAATAAGAATTAATAGTAGCTAAAACTTGCTTGGGGTCTATCTCTTTTTTCTGATTAAAGTCACGTAGCTTCTTCTTTAAAGTGTTTACCACTCTTTCTCTTACCAAAATGCAATGCGGTTTAACAAAGTAGCCCAAGAAATCAACGCCTTGCTTTAATCCTTTCAGTTTGGTTTTAGAAGAATTAAGTCTTAAATTAAGCGTGCTTTTCAAAAAGTTGTTTATCTTTTTAATTAAACTTTTTAGTCTTTCTTTATTTTTACCCAATATTATAAAGTCATCCACGTAACGTAAGTAGTAACTGCGTTTAAGTTCTCTTTTAACAAACTGATCCAATTGATTTAAATACAAATTGGCAAAAAACTGAGAAGAGTAATTACCAATGGGCAGGCCCTTGTCAGGGCCGGATTCAAATAATGATTTACGGGGCGGAATTAAGTCAAATAACTCTTTGTTTCCTTTAGTAATATAATTATCAGTTGGATCATAGGAAATTACCTTTTGGCCCAGCCAGAAAACGTTTTTCTTCCACTGGTATGGCTTTTGTTGCTTTAGAATTAGTTTTTTCAAAATAGCCTTTAAAATATTACGATCAATGTTCATAAAGAAGCCGGAAATATCCAACTGCAAATAATAGGCTTTTTGATTGTAATTGTCAGTTACCTTGCGCATAAACTTTTGTAGTCTTTCAACTGCCTTGTGGGTACCTTTACCCTCTCTACAAGAGTAGGAATCATGAATAAAAGCTCTTTCGCCCGCCTCCTCCAACTCGTTAACCAACACGTGGTGCACTACTCTGTCTTTAAAAGTAGCGGCGAAGATTTCTCTCGGCGAAGGATCGGTTACCACAAAGCAAATGGAACGGCCCGGCTCGTAAGTTTTGTTTTGCAACTCTTCTTTTAGTTCAAACAGGTTTCTTTCCTGCTTCCACTCAAAGTTCAAAGCATTAACGGTGCTTCTTTTGTTTTGCCGGCAGTCCAGATAAGCTTTGTAGATTTTTTGGTAGCTGAACATCGCTAATTATTCTAATTTATACTAATTACACTAATTTTTTGACAACACAATACGATTGTAATTTAAGCTTTTTGACCCGAAATTAATTAAAATTCCTAATTTATAATCAGTTGCCTTAAGATAAGACAAAAGCTGAGCTTTATGAATAAGCAGCATTTCCGTAACGGCTTTCAACTCAACTATTATTTTGCCTGCAACCACTAAATCCAGCCGTTGGCATCCTAAATCAACATCCTTATAATAAATTTCTACCCTTTGTTGACTGGAAAAGGGGATACTTTTCTTCTCCAGCTCGGCTTCATAGGCTTTCTGATGAATCTTCTCCAGAAAACCGGGTCCCAAAACCTTGTGAACCTCCATTGCAGCTCCAATAACTTCGTAAGAAAGCTCCTTGTATAATATATCCGCCATAATTTATAGTCTCAATTAAGTAAATTAGCGTAATTAGCGTTACTCTCTCCTATCCGCGTAATTCGCTTTTCCACTTAGCGCAATTCGCGTTACTCAATTCGCGTTACTCCAGCCCCCTATCATTTTCCCCGCCTCTTTCATATATTCGGTCTGCAGATGAGAGTATTGACCTTTTGATAATTGCTCCAACTCTTGGGCCATCCTCAACCTTATTTTCAGCTGATCAAAAGTGATACTTAATTTCTTTATTGTCTTTGATTTTTTCTTTTTAGTTAAAGCATTAGCTTCTATAACTAAATCCATGCACTTCCAAGTAAGTTCCAAAATATCTTCTCCCAGGCTATATTTGTATTGCTTTTCAAAGTTATCCGTTGCATTGTAAAGAAACTTTAGAATCTGGTAAAATTTGTGGTATAGGGGTAGTTTGTTGTTTTTATCAGACATTTTTTATTCATGGTAGAAGTTATCCGCGTCCCGCCCGCCTCGCCTGAGCGAGCCGCTCAGGCTCGCGACCTGTCCGCCTTGTCTGAAGACTCGCGATGACAGGCGGGTGGCGGGCGGAACGGGCTGAAAATCCACTTCCCGCGGACGCAACGCACGTAGTTGTTGTTGGACTTATTGTTGTTGTTCACGTTGCCATTATTGAAGTTCACGTTCCACGCGTTGTCGGTATTGCTCTGATACTCGGACGAGGACCAATAGTTGTTGGACTGAGCACGGACGCCCGCCCCCAGCAAAGGGGACTAAACAATACTTCCACACTATTTATACTGCGGGAACCTGACCCATGAAAGATTCCCTGACCACTAATACCAACCGAGGTTGGTGGTGGAAGTGCGCAGTAAATTTTCAGCCGCTCTCTTTTAGGGGCCGGCCCGCCTCCACGCGCCGACACTCTAAAAATCCGGCGGATAATGTAACACTAATTACGCAAATTACAACTAATTCCGCTAAAAACATCCATTATCATTTATATCATTTATCATTAGCATAATTCGTATTAATTCGCAGAATTGGCGTTAGTTAATTAGCGTAATTCGCGTTACTCAAATTCCAAAATCTTTTCAAAAGGATAAATTTCTATATTTTACTGCCCGCGGACGCAACGCACGTAGCCGTAGCCGGACTTATTGCGGATGTACACGTCGCCATTAAGGAAGTACACGTACCTCGCGTAGTCGGTATTGTCCTGATACTCGGACGAGGACCAATAGTAGGAGGACTGAGCATTATCATCCCAGGAAGGGGTACAACTGTCTTCTGAGCCATCTGTTCCGGTCCAGTCGCAAGCTGACTCTCCAAACTGATATAAATTACAAGAATCAGGTAAGTTATCATCGTCAGTACAAGAAGGAAGCTCCCAATCCTCATAACCTGCATAATTTAAAGTATCGCAGTAATTGCAGGCCTCAAAGTCAGCACCCTGGCCAATGCAAGAATCAGCAGTGTCAGTATCTGAAGTATACCATTGTTTGGTATCGGCTGAGCCGTCCACATTAGCAGTTGGGGTCCATATTCGGCCATAGTCGTCACAATAAAACAAATCACCATTATAATGCGCGGTAGTGTCATAATTGCGAGGATCACTACAATAGTCAGCCGGCTCTATGAAGTTAGCTGTAATGGAGTAGCTGTCATCCATAGTGATAGTGGTGCTACTGGCATAAGTATCGGCAATGGTACCGGTATCACCCGTCCATTCATTGAATCCGTAGCTGGAAGAAGCAGAAGCGGTGATGTCGACCGTGGTGCCTTGTTCCTCATAAGCAAAAGTACCCTCGCCGGGTTCGGTCACACTACCGCCCGTCTCGGAGTTGGTGGTGAGAAACCAAGCTTCCGTTATCCGGGCTATCCCGGAACTAGTGGCAACATCAAGGTGGGTGCTGGATGCAATCAGGCCGGTATCAGTATAATCATCGGACACCGCAATGGAGTTGACGTAGGGAGAGTAATTGGTTATAAAGCCCCAAGTGTCGGAAGTCGTGGTGGATGAACCATCATCGGCCACCACATACC
>JAZKSW010000048.1:0-4068 GCA_036625875.1 Minisyncoccota bacterium | reverse complement strand
AGGATCGGAATCATAAATAACTTCCGGACCTTCTTTGTTACTTCTCTCCAATATCTCTTTAATCATAGCAGAAGTTCCACCGGTTCCTTCCAAAACTCCGCCTAGCCTGCCATCTTCGTAACAAATGGTAAACTCGTTAAGGGTCCCGGTCCTTCCACAAATAAAGATAACAGCATGAGCCGCTCTCATTAACAGCAGATTACGAGCAGAATATCCAAATCCGGTATACATTATCAGATCAAAGTTATCGGTAGGCATTTCATATTCCTCAACATGTTCTCTCTCTGAATTAGCGGGAGAAATTCCGATCGACATACCTCCTTCTTCCTTAGCTCCTATAGCTGCCCAATAGGGAACACCTGTTGTGGCACCAGTAAACAACACTGCATCTTGCTTTGCAATTTCTTTTCCTACTTGCTTAGCTTTTTCCAATGCTCCTTCTTCACAATGACCGGTTTTGGCTGCACCGGAAACACAGATTTTGTATTTCATGTAGTATTATAATAACTAATTTTTACTCATAATTCAATTTCTTCACCCAAAGTCGGTATCTTTGTTTCAATACCCAGCTGGTCTCTAACCTTCTGACTAATCGCTTCGGCGGACTCAGCTTCACCCTGAACTACAAAAACCTTCTTCGGCTTTTCTTTGATAGTTTCCAACCAACTTAATAATTGAGATTGATCGGCATGACTAGAATAACCCCCAATTTCCTTGACCTTGGCATTCACCGGAATTTCCTTTCCGAAAATCTCAACTTTATCCGCTCCTTCTAAGATTTCTCGTCCTAAAGTGCCCTCAACCTGATAGCAAATCAATAATAAACAACTATTGGGGTCGGGTAAGTAACGCATTTCGTGATGTAATATTCTTCCACCGGTAGACATACCGGCTCCTGCTACTACCACTTTAGGAGGTTGAACGTCATTAATTTGCTTGGATTGGTATTCATTTTCAGTAAATATTAACCCGGGAAACTTAAACAAATCGTCTCCTTGCTTCATTAACTGACTAGCTTCTTTGTCAAAATACTGTTTATTATCTCTATAAACGGAAAGTGCCTTGATAGCCATTGGACTATCGATAAAAATTGGCACTTTGGGGATACGACTATTCTCAACCAGAGAATTTAATTCATATAATAATTCCTGAGTTCTTTCTATTGCGAAAGCCGGGATCATTAAAGTTCCCTCAGAACTAATGGTATTTTCTATTACATTTTCTAATAATTCTTTCCTTCGAGATTGATCCTCATGAGTTCTATCTCCATAAGCAGACTCCATCACTACATAATCAGCTTTATTAATTTGTGCAGGATCTTTCAGTAGAGGAGCGGGACTATTACCTAAATCTCCCGTAAACAATATTTTGTTACCTGAGCTCCACAACTCTACCAAAGCAGAACCAAGAATGTGACCGGATTCTCTAAAACGAATTTCAAATTGCTCATTTAATTTTATCTTTTCATTATAATCTACGGTTTCCCATTGTTGTAAGGATTGATCAATATGCTCTTTCTCAAATAAAAGTTCAGAAGAAATCTCTCTTTCCATTATATGGTAACTGTCATTCAATACGATCGGGGCAATTTGTTTAGTCGGGCCGGTACTTAGAATCTTTCCGTCAAAACCTTCTTTTATTAACTTGGGAATTCTTCCTACGTGATCCAGATGAGCATGAGTAACAATAAGGTAATCCACTTGAGAAGGATCAAAATCAAACTCATCATAATTTTTATCAACTAGATCCTGCCCTTGATACATACCACAGTCAATAAGAATTTTTGTGTTCCCTTTTTCCAATAAAAAACAGGAACCAGTAACAGTTTGTGTAGCTCCTAAAAATTTTATCTTCATAGTATTTAAATTATAACATATTTAAAACCTAAAAGCAGGGCCGAGAAGCCCCGCTCTTAGGGAGGGAGAAGTACCCTGGTAAGATCAACTTATTTGCAAAACCGACTTAGGACTTTCACCGGGAGTACTCATGTCTCACTTACCAAGTATACTTTGTCCCCGGGAATAACTTCCCGGCTCCCTCATTAGTATAGTGTAACTCATTATTAAAAAAGTGCAAATAGAACTTTTCAAAAGGTTTTCCACACCTTTTCCGCAATAAACTTGACACTTCATTTAAAACTTATTCTAAACTAATGTTAATTTACAAAAAAGTTCTAATTAAACAAAAGAGAAGAGAGTTTTCACGTGAAAACTCTATTTTTCCTATCATAGTAGGGTTTTCAGCTTTTAAAGTTACGAGAAAAGCAAACACAAATAATAAAAGGAAGAAATTTTACTTAAAATCCAACTATACAAAAACTAAACCCTATCAAATCAGGAGGAGCGAGAGTGTTAATTATTGTGTAAAACTTTTGCCACCGCAAAAATGTTCGCTTTTTCCTTATTTCCGCGTTTTAAATAACCTGATTTTTTTACTTTAAAATCCATATTTTCAAGTAAATTCACCAGTTCTTTCTCTCTGAAACAATGAACATAAACTTCATCCAGTCCCCCGAAAGAAGTCGTAATATCATTGAAATCCAGATCCGATAATCCGATAATTTTCAACAAATTACTTTTAATAATTCTCTTTTTCTTAAAATTCCAAACATTCCACACAGTTAAAATAATTTTTCCGTTTGGTTTTAGAATTTCTTTGGCTTGTTTTAAAAACCTGGCTCTCAATTCATTTGAAGGAATGTGATGAAGTAAGGCAAAAGCATAGACTAAATCAAATTGATTTTTAGATAAGTCTAAATCTAAAACATCACCAGTTCTGAACTCGGCATTATCTTGCTCGGAGTATTTCTTTCTGGCAATCTGAATAAGTTCCTCGGAAAAGTCAATTCCCAAATAATCAACATCTTTATCTTGAATACTTTCAAAATAACGTCCGTTTCCGCAACCCAAATCTAACACTTTGTCACCTTTAGTGATATAATTAGATAAGAGATGAACCTCATTCCAAGTTTCTTGTCTGGCCCTTGAAAAGTCCTCAGCATTTCGGTTATAATTTGCATGCGTCTCCCTTAATATTTTTTTAGCTTTTTCTTTTCTCATGAGCGAAGAAATTAACAAAAAAATTATACTGAAACTGAATGATACCTACGACAAATCTGACCTTGAATCCTTAAAGAGGCAGGTAGCTAAAGAGGAGCAAGAAAGTTGTCCTTCCAATATTTCCTTATTACAAACTTATCATAAATTAGTAGATAACGAAACAATAGAGGAATCAAAACATATAGAAAAACTTTTACGTACAAGCCCTGTTCGTTCTTTGTCGGGTATTGTTAATGTTTCCGTATTAACTAAGCCTTATGAGTGTCCCGGTCAGTGCATTTATTGTCCTCAAAGCGAAAATGCCCCCCAAAGCTACGTAGATAAGGAACCAGCAGTAATGAGAGCTCAACTTAATGATTATGATCCAGCCGGACAAGTTAGAACAAGACTTGAGGGATTAGAAAAGGAAGGTCATCCTACGGATAAAATAGAACTCAGAATAATTGGTGCTACCTGGTCTTATTACCCTGATGATTACCAGAAAAAGTTTATTAAACGCTGTTTCGACGCCTGCAACGGTGAAGAAAGCCAATCCCTAAAAAAAGCCCAAAAGAAAAATGAAGAAGCAGATCGAAGGATAATAGGCTTATCTACAGAAACGAGACCCGATTACATTAATAAAAAGGAGATCAAGCAATTAAGAAACTTAGGAGTAACAAGGGTGGAACTTGGAGTCCAAACTTTATCTGATAAAATTTTAAAAAAAGTCAAGCGAGGCCACAAAGTAAAAGATACGATAGAAGCCACTAAACTTCTAAAGGACGCTGGCTTTAAGGTGAGTTATCAGATGATGCCTGATCTGCCCGGTACAGACTTACAAAAAGATAAGGAGGTATTTAAAGAACTTTTCTCTAATTCAAACTTTAAACCGGACTTATTAAAAATTTACCCTACTGTAGTATTAGAGGGTACTCCACTCTATGACTGGTACAAAGAAGGCAAGTATACTCCATACACCAAGGAAGAATTAATCAGGCTGATTAAGGATATTAAAAAAGAGGTGCCTCCT
>JAZKSW010000047.1:0-4182 GCA_036625875.1 Minisyncoccota bacterium | reverse complement strand
TGTAAACAATCAGTTGGGTCACAAGAAATGCAAAGCTTTATTGGTGCAATAGGTGACGAGGACAAGGGCCTATACGTCTCCACTGGTGGCTATACCAGTCACGCCCAAAAGGCAGCCGACAAGTCACATCGTCGTCTCACCTTACTGGACAGGGATGATTTCATTAGCCTGCTGATCGAAAATTACGAAGATATCGACCCCGAATATAAAACTTTAATTCCACTCAAAAAGGTTTATATACCAAAAGACAATTAGACTTGCAATGAACGGAGAGAGTTGCTGAACGCTATCTCAACAATTAACTCTCTGTTCGTGCTTAGAACTGCTTTACCAAACGGGTAATAAGCAAAGGAGGTTCGCAATGCCTGAAGAAACAGATCAGGTCTTTACCATTAAGAATGGTGAAGTGAAAGAAACCTACTCCTCTTTTTCCTTTGAGGACAATGAAATATTTGGGACAAAGCTGGAAGATGCATTACAAACTTTGATCGAAAAAACACCGGAAAGAGTTGTTCCTGGTTCTCAAATCGCCCCTGGCAGCGACAGCCCACCGAGATTCATGGTTCTAAATAGAGAGATGCCAGTAAAAAGGTGGAGTTTGGATGTCTTGCTCATTGATCAATATGCCACTCCAACATTACTAGAGGCAAAACTTTTTAGGAACCGGGAAGCTAAACGAGAAGTAGTAGGCCAAATCATGAACTACGCCGCAAACGCGGAGGAAGCCTGGAGCGGTGGTACGTTAAGGGAAAGGGCTAAGTCTTACTGGTCGGACAAAGATGAAAATCTAAATGACAAACTGAGGGATTTACTTTCGACCGAGAATCCCGACATAGATGATTTCTGGAACAGAGCCGAAAACAACTTGGAGAGCAACAACATTAGGCTCATTATTGCAATGGAAGAATTCAGGCCAGAAGCAAGAAAAATAATAGAATTTTTGAACGAGGAAATGGAGAACGTAGAACTTCTGGGTCTGGATGTTAGGTGTTACGGTGACAGCGACGAAGACATGATAGTTGCACCTCTTATCTTGGGCCAGACTCAATCCACGGCCCCAACCAGCACACAAAAAACCTTAACTGCGGAAGAGTTAAAAGCTAAATACGAGAGGATATCCGATGAAACTTTAAGGGAGAGATTAATAGAGCTTGTAGAGTGGGCCGAAGAAGAAAATATTAGAAAGCCATTAAACGACTCGCGTCTTTCTTTAATGGGTGAAATCGAGGTACGCAGGATTCTAGATATATACAAAGACGGAAAGGCAGATGTATACATAAATGAGAAAGATTTTCCCGATGAAAAAATTCGAGACGATTGGTTGTCTAGCTTATCAGACTTATCTTTTTGTGATTTCGATGAAAGTATAGTAGAGGATTATAGCCTGTACAAAAAGACTGGAGGAAGTATTGGAACCTTGAGCGAAGATGAGTACAAGGAATTTAGGAATATATTACAGGAATTTTGCGGGACTTGAAGTAAAGGTGTCGACTGCTTTTAGGGTAGAGAATGATAGGACAAACTCGGAATACTCTCTGCGATAAACTATCAGGTCCCCCAACTTTTCTTTACCAAGAGGAGATTCTACCGAAGGAGACAAAATCTTTAGCGTAAATTGGTAGAGAAATTGGCCCAAGATTTTAAGCAAGAGCCGGTTTTGGGTCAGTTCCGAGTTAGTGCAAGACTTCTATACAACCACTGTAAATTAGTATTTTGATAATGATAGCAAGACAGCAAAAGAGAAAACTCTATGTAACTTTTCCGTTTTTATTTGAGGTTGGAATTGAGTTAACTTAAATTAACACAAAACAAAAAATCCAAACTGAGGTGACCAAAATTATTTTTTGGGGAGGCCTTCATGCCAGAAAATAATAAGGAATTAAGAGCTCGTGATACGAAAAAATTCGATCAAGTTCCGCCTTTCGAAACTTATTTTCCATCTGTTTCCGATATGAACCAAGAGGCAAAAGACTTTTATAAACATTGGAAATCTAGTTGGAAACAGGGTAACCCAATCAAAATCGATGGTAATGTAAGCTACATCTATACTTATGTCTATAAAATCCTCACGAAAATAAATCAAGGGCAACGCAAAGAGGTAATTGCTGAATTGAAGAAGCTTAGTCAAGTTTATCAATACCAAAAGCTACATTACTTAGATAGATGGGCAATTGATGCATATGTAGGAAACCAACAATTTCAGGAAGCTTGGGATTACGATAAGAAAGTACAGATATTACATGGGGCAAAATTTTGGACCGTAAAAAGAAAATGCAATACACCATTGACTGGTAGCGAGATAATATCAACCAAAAAGCTAACTGACTATGGGAAGGCAAATTCGGGCAAAGTAGCAGATGAGTTAACTAAAATTCTTCGGAAATTTGAAGAGAAAAATAATGTTGAGTTAACTAGAAAAATAACAAAAAAAGCCAACGGTAGCTGGGCTGCTTATAAGTCGACTAATTTATCCCGTTACTTAAGTGTGGACATGTATAAAGCGGACTTTTCAAAAGCTCCTAACTTATTTGATTCAAACCTTTTTAGGGAAGCAGAAAATAGAGCAAGAGAAAAGGCCGATATACCAAAAGTAGGTAAAGGCTGGGTAAGTGAAACAGTCTTAAAAAATATTATTTCGAAACTTCTTCAACCAACTGGATATAAGGTAAAGCAACACGCCCACCCTGATTGGTTAAAGGGACAACACCTTGATGTTTACCTCCCTGATTTAGACTTGGGAATAGAATATATGGGTAAGCAACATTACCAACCTGTCGAACATTTTGGAGGAGAGGAAAATTTAAAAGAAAATAAAAAACGGGACAAAAAGAAGAAAGAAAAGTGTGACAAAAACGGCGTTCAACTAATTTATTTCAGATACGATGAACCGTTAGAACCAGAATTTGTGGCCGAAAAGCTTTCCGAAAATTTTGATTTTAATTTGAAAAAAAGAGCAAAAAATATTGAAGTTAAAGGAAAAGAAAAATTGCCTACTTACAGCAGCGCTAGAGATGATCTAGATGAAGCTAAAAATAAGATCAAAGAGGAAAAGCAAAAGAGACAGAAGAACTCAACAACATATACTTCTGAGGATGAAAAATTAAACCGACTTAAAAAAAGAAAAAAAGAGAATTTAGAGCTCTTAGATAAAGCAATAAGCGAAAAATGGGATGATGTTTTCGATCAAATCATCAAGATAAAAAAGAATGAGAAAAAAGCAAAGGGTGTAAAATTTGGTTCTATTAATGTCAAAGATGCTGAAATAAAAAATAAATATAGCAAAATTGGCTATTATTTAGATGCAAGTAACTCCCTTAAGAAGAAAGTAAAAGCTACATATAGCTTAAAAGATGCACTAAGTAGGGGCTTTTCCGAAGAGTTTACATTATTATTCGAGAATTTCAGATTCAATTTGCTTGTGAATCTCCTGAAAAACAAAAGTAATGAAATAAGTTTAGATAGTGTAATAACTTTTTTACTCAACGGAGATACAGGATCGGAAAAATCGAAGCAAAATATAAAGTCTATGCTTTTCGATAAAAGCTTTTTTGAAAACAATAAAGTATTTAAAAGGGCTCAGGGGCTATCCAGGGACGCAAAATTAATACTTTGGCGCCTATGTTACAGTAAAAATAACTTACATAAAATTGGCGATATGGAAAACTACAGCAGAGTATTGGCCTATCCTATAGAAGCAGTGTTAGAACTGAATAACAAAAATCTAATTATTATGTCAGATGAATTTGAAATAGAAACTTTGCTAAAATCTTTTACGCTGAAAGAATTAAAGAAAACTTTTTACCGAGATGACATTACTTGGTCAGGAAATAAAAAAAGAAAGATTAACGCTATAATTGATTCTTATGAGGAACGTGATATAAGAAAACGAGCTCAATCTAATATAGACGATTTATTGATTAAAAGAACTTGGGACTACGATCCGGTGCTAGATGATTTGGTTAACGCTCAAAAAACGCTAATTGAAAGTTTGATCGATGCAGAAGAAGAAAAAATCAAGAATTCGGAAAATAAAGCAAAAGAGAGTCTCATAAACTCGATTGAACAACGAGTTTTTTTAAATGACAATAAAGAACTTAGCACAGAAGAACTAGCTAATCGTATAAGAGAACGTTAAGGTGGAAGAAAATTTGATCAAGTTCTTCTTATGGCCAATTCTAAATA
>JAZKSW010000046.1:0-4401 GCA_036625875.1 Minisyncoccota bacterium | reverse complement strand
ACCTCATAAGAAAGGTTGGATAATTCATCTTCACTTACCGCCCCAAATCTGTAATCTCGGGAGGCGGCTCCGATTGCATTATGAATGACTTCTTCAGCTACGTTAGCCTGGGTTGGTGAGAAAGTTCCAATGCAAGCCCGTAGATCTCCGTTCTTTTTCAACGTTACAAAAGTACCCGCTTTTCGATCAAAGAATTTAGAACTTTCATCCAGAACTACACCGGGCTCTACGGTTTCTCCGTTTTTAACATATTCTTTTACGGCCTCTTGGGCTAATTTAGCTAACATATTAAAATTGTTTAATGGTTATATTTTCTTTTTTTATTTTTTTCTCAGTATCTATTAAAGCTATGGTCTTCTGTCCGCCATAAGCGGAAGAAGTAAAAATAGTATAGCAATGGTCATTAAACATTTTTGAGGGACAATTGGGCTGATGAGATCTTATCAAGAAATTCTTATTAAAATCATCCATCTTTCTTTCAAAATAATCTTGGTCGAATTGGGGTCTTATGCCCTGCAAAAAAGAACGTTCGGAAAAATCTCCCCAAGTTATTCTTCGCCAATTTTCACTTCCTTCTTTTATTTCGTTAACTGAGTCCAAACTTTCAATATCCGGTAAACACCCATGCAGAGCAATCACGTTTTTGAAGGTAGCCACTAACGGTAATTCTTGAAAAACTTCTTTATAGAATTTAAACTCTGCTTTATCTAAATTCTTCCAAAAGTCAACGGGGTTGAATTTCAGCCAAGGATAACCTTCATGATTCCCTTGAAGTAGATAAACATGGGCGGGGTTGTTAAGTTTTTGTTGTAAAAGAAAATCTACGTTTCTTTTGGAAGCAGAACCCCGATCTACGTAATCTCCCAAAAAAATCAGAGTAGTGGAGTCGTCTAAAAATTCATCTATTATTTTTTGAGAGGAGTTAAAGTCTCCATGGGTATCTCCAACCACTACCACTCTCTGTTCTGGCTCAATTTCCACTAAAGAACCTTCGTCCAATTGTTTTAATTTTTCCAACACCTTGTTTTTATTTTAAACCAAAGAGTAGCAAAAGAAAAGAGCACCCCATTAAGTCAACGGGGTGCTCGGGCATGATACCCATCGAAAGATATATTTTTGAGGGCTTTTAAAACAGATTTTTCATCCATTTCCTTCATTTTCTCTCCGCCGAGACAAACAACATTCTCTTCGATTGTAATGTAAGTTCTTGCAGTGCGTGTTTCTTTCTTTTCGGTAGAAGGATAGGTATGAATAAAATTAGCTTTTATTTCTAAAATCGGCTCGCCGTCTGTTTTGTTTAGTTCTTCTATATTTAAATCATCAACGGACGGAGCCACGGAAGTAAACACTTCATTATCGATAAAACACAGGCGAGTATTCTCAAATTTTCCTTGCCCTTCATAATATTCCTCGTCCGTATCGCCCTCTTTAATAGTACGGTAGAGATCGAAAAGAAAAGTATGTTCTTTGAGTGGCGGAGACCCCTCCTTGATAGCGGTTATTAAATCAGAAATACTGTTTACCTTTTCCATTCTTCCACCCCCACGTTGAAAAGGACTCTTGGTTTGATTGTACCCTGAGTCAATTTAACTGTCAATATTGAAACTCACCGTTAAATAGCCGACTCCGAAGGGACCTTCATAAGATAAAACTTCCGGTTCACAGCTTAAGTCCTGCAAAGCCCCTAATGCTATCACCAAAGAACGGTAGCCACACTGCCCGGCTTGTTCAACTAGAGTAGAGTCCATATTTAAAATTCCCTCTACATCCTTTTTGTTGATCAACTTAATGAGTTTTTGATCGAATTCTTTCCCACGTGGTGAATAACCGGCGGGTGCTCCTTGAGTAAGTCGATGAGACATATCACCACTGGCTACCAATCCTACATTTTTACCTTCACTTGCTTCCCGTAATGTTTCACCCATTCGGTAATGTTCTTCCAAAGACAAATTGGAATAAGCTAAAGAAACTATCTGTAAATTGGGCTTTCCCTGAGTGAGATAATAAAGGGGAACTAAGGTACCATGATCCAACTCCCTGAAACCTCGTTTTTTTAGAGAAATTCCTTTATCTTTAAACTTATCTTCTATTGATTTGACCAAAGCAAGATCATTTTGAAAGGCTAATTCAGTACTCAGGTCGCCAAACTGATGAAAATGCCCCTTAAAAAATTCAGCATTATTAATTACGAAGGAGTTCGGATTCTGAGGTGCATGGGGAGAAATTACTATTACGGTTTGAGGATCTTTTTGTTTGAGATCATCAGCTAAAGTTTCCATAGATTCAATAGTATCGGAAACTCTTTGAATTTTCTCTTTCCCCACGTTGGGTATTATTAACGGTGGATGAGGACAAAGAGAAGCAAAGTTAATGGCCATGATCAAGGTTTCAACTTACGATTAATATTTATGCCTGATTGTTGTGGTATTTCCAAAACGTATTTAAACTTTTCTTTCGATTTGTAGATCCTACATTTATCAGTACAGGGTTTCATTTGTTTCGCATCTACTAAATCACCATCAGAAGAATAGAAAGCAATCTGCAGGGACATCAAAGTATCTTCCATGGTGAAACCAGTTTGAGTGGAAGTAGGAAATATGAACAACATTCCATCCAAGTTTTTTAGCTTTCGTACATCTCTCAAACCCTGCCTTCTTAACCTATCATTATCAGCTACTGCTACTTTTAATTCCTGCTGACCGAGCTCGATTTTCTGCCGAGGAAAGTCCTCCAAGAAAGGTGAAGTTATCACTTGGTAAAAAGCAATAATCAGCAATAACAAAAAGAAAGACAAGGCGAGAGCTAAGAACTTTTTCATAATAATTGTAGATTTAAGTTAGCACCGCACTTCGAACATTCACCTTCTTTATCGTAACAAGTGGAAGAAAAGCCACTTCTGTCAATCATTTTTGCACCACAGTTCGAACAAAAAGTATCTTCTTGCTCGAGCCCGGGAACGTTTCCTACATAGACATACTTCAAACCAGCATCCTTTCCTATTTTGTAAGCTTGTTTCAGCTTTTCAACTGGCGTGTCTTTAACATCTTGTAACTTCCATGAAATAGCTCCGGAAAAACGAGAAATATGCCAAGGGGTTTCCGTCCCCAATTCATCGGCAATAAACTGAGCTATTTGTTGTAAGCTTTCTTCATCATCAGTTAAACCCGGAATAACTAAAGTAGTAACCTCCGTCCAGATGTTGTTTTCTTTTAATCTTTTTAAGTTGTCCAGAACCGGTTGTAGCCTTCCGTCACAATATTCTTCATAGTAATCGCTGTCAAAGCTTTTTAAATCAACATTGACCGCATCAAGATAAGGTTTGATTTTATCAAAGGCTTTCTTGGTAAAGAAGCCGGAAGTAACCCAATTGTTTTTAATACCTTGTCGGTGGGCAAGTTTCATCGTGTCCAAGGCATACTCCAAAAAAACAGTAGGATCGGTATAAGTATAAGAAATGCTTTTTAAGTTTTTATCTTTAGCTTGTTCTACGATTTCGTTCGGAGTTATTTTTTCACCGGGAATTTCTTTCTCCGGATTCAACTTGGGTCCTTGAGAAATACGCCAATTCTGGCAATTTTTACAAGCAAACTGACAACCGACAGCAGCGACGGACAAAGAACGAGTACCGGGTAAAAAATGATAAAGCGGTTTCTTTTCAATGGGATCAACATTGATGCTTATAGCTTTGTTATAATTCAAAGAATAAAGTGTTCCGTCTTTATTCTCGCGAACCCCACATTTACCTCTTTCTCCTGTTTTTAGTAAGCAACGATGTTCGCATGTTTGACATTGAACCTTGTCATTATCCAGTTTTTTGTATAAGTAAGCTTCTTTCATCACTAATTGAATTTTAGCATAATTTCTGGTATGTTTAAATAAAGTTAACCCTTAGTATTATGGCAGAAAAAAGAATTTTTACCGCTATAAACTTACCAAAAGAAGTAAAGAAAGAGTTAATCTTCTACCAAGAAAAGTGGAGCGACTTTCCGGTGCGTTGGACACCGCCGGAAAACTTACATATTACCTTGGTTTTTATCGGTGACGTTAACGAAAAACAACTAAAGCAAATAAAAGGAGCAAGCAAGAAAGTAGGAGATGCCTGCTCTTCTTTTTCAATTAAACTTTATAATATTACACTTGGCCCACCTAACAGACCACCGCGCATGTTTTGGGTCGAAGGAAAAAGAAACGAACAGCTAGTGGACTTACATCATAAACTTGAAGATTCTTTGGTAAGAGTGGAAAATACCGGAGTAGAAGAAAAGGAATCAAGAACTTACCACCCCCATATAACCTTAGGAAGAATTAATCAGGACGAGTGGAAGCAGATGAGTCAACAACCCACAATCAATGAAGAAATTTCAATGAAGGTTCCCGTCAATTCATTTGAAGTAATGGAAA
>JAZKSW010000045.1:0-4474 GCA_036625875.1 Minisyncoccota bacterium | reverse complement strand
GTCTCCTCTTTCGATCTTCCACTTTAGTGTACCATCTGGATTTATGGCGTAGAGGTGGTCGTCATGTGAGCCGACGTAGATCGTGCCGTCGGAGCTGATGGCAGGGGAAGAATATACTGAATCGCCAGTCTTGTATTTCCACTTTAGTGTACCGATTTCATCTGATTGAACTGAATGATTTGCTAACACAACAATAGAAACTACAACCATTACGATAACGAGATTAATTCTTATAAACGAAGGAAAATCAAAATCTGAATGGGCGAATATTTCCACTTTAACATCTACCTCCTTACATTGCTACTTTATAACAGGTGGAGGAGACTCTATGCAAACTTCTTGTTTTTATTTAGAGCGCCTTATCTCGCCATTTCAGATGAAACTGGATTATCATGGTTTAGACTTTTGATAGAAAGAAATACCAGGCTGGAGTGAGCTAAATTAAGTGGATTTCAGAATCATCAAATACTTATTAAAGTAAAAAAAATATCTAATAAGTATAGTGACTAAAGAAAAGGCACCTCTAGAGGAGGTAAGATTTTTGTTATATTTTTAAGCGGACTTTACTCCCCACTCTGTACTTCAAACAAACTTTTGAAATGACTTTTAATTAGAAATCTTATTATATTCTTATTAAGTTCAAAATAGTTAATTTATTGCTTCTTTAAGTGGTAAGGCAATATTTAATACTCGTAAATAATGGACATAGATTAATATTGACTATTAAAAAAAACCAGTTATACTTTATTTACAAGGAAGCCGAAAAAGCAAACCGCGAGAAATCACGGGACAGCAAAAGATAGGGCCTACAAAAAGTAGGTAGTCTTCCTTCCGAACCTACCTATTTAATCTTTTATCGAAACTTTAAGGAGGTTTCTATGAAGAAACTATCTGTTTTGTTGATGGTTGGTCTCGTTTTGGGACTTGGCTTACTCTCAGTGGGGGCAAGTGCTGAATATGCCTCAGAGGTTATTTCTTTCGAGGTAGGGGAAGTTTTGCTCGGGGGAGACTATGATTATTATGACCCTAATAATGCCCTTGGGCCACCAACTACAGGAAATGATTTTTTTAGCCTCGGATTTGGTGGTTACATAGTTCTTGGATTCGATGGTCTTGTTACAGGAGAGCTAGAAATAGTGGAGATTACTGGTACACGCTTCGGCTCTGATACGTATTACGAGGCAGTTGAAGTCTATGTTAGCAGAGGTGAAGGACGCTGGATTTTTGTTGATACGGTTACCAACGGAGAAAGCGGATCATGGCAAAGGAATACAACCTTGGTGGACATGCCTAAAGGTAACTATAAGTATGTTAAGTTAATTGATGTAAGTGAAAGAGCGGCCGGAAGAAACGGGTTTGACTTAACTGCTGTAGAAGCCGAAGTTGTTACCCCTGGAGGAAGTAAATGTAACAATGGTATCGGTAACGGAAATGAAGAATGCGATCCGACGCCTGAGGGTAAACCGAAGGGTAAAGGCAACCAAGACGAGTTTTAATTAGTATTGTTGAATTTGCACCGTAGGGGCGCGGTTTCATTCGTGCCCCTATTTTACTTGAGACTCATTCCAATTCGTAAGAATGAAAACATTCAAACTTAATCTAAAAATAACTAATTTAACTATAATTCCAGCCTAGATAAAAATTTAAAAAAGTACATAATTTATTGTTAAAATGACAGGAAAGCCCTATCAGCAAAGGAAAAAAGAAGTTCCTTTGCTTAAGAAAGGAGAAACGCTGAAATAGTTTACTGACAGTACGAGCTCCCCACTCTGTACTTCATACAAACTTTTGTAGAGAGTTTGGATTGAAAATAGTTTTGATTTTAAAGAGGATAAACTTAGGTACGTCAGTACGGTTTTGGTTCGAGAATGTCCCTACCAGAACGAAGACTTTTATCGTAGTTTATTGGTTGGTTTGGTGGTACAAGTTTATACTCAGCCACAACACCCATAGATGTTCGACTTTCAATATGCAACCAACCCTTCATTTCTTAATTGAGAGGATGATATGAAATTATCGCGTAATTACCTTAAAAATATCCACAAACATCAAACTACCTAAATATGTATCTTACTCTTTATCTAAATCACTTATTTTCGACCTAATTTCAACAATACGCTCATATATTATTCTCAAGAGAAAAGCCACGTAAATAATTGCTGCATAAGTTATATTGCCCAGAGTAATGCTTTTTATTGTAACCGAGTCTATCCTCCCTACCGTTAGTGCGGGGCTAAGAAAACCTGCCGCAGCGAGCAAGGCAAGGACTTGAACTAAGTTTATTCTTGCCGTGTATTCTAATTTCAAAATTTCTCTTTTGTTTTCAGACTTAGCTATATGTTTGCTAACCTCTATATGCCAATCGGTGTACTCAGCCGCAGCAACTGTGGCTATTACATAGACTACAGGTACAAGAGATACCATAGGTATCACATTAGACAATATTAAATAAAAACCAATAACAGCAGGAAAACTTAATAAAGCTGTTCCAAGTCCTCTGTAGAGTCCAATATTACAAGATAGTGTATTAGCTTGTTCACGAGACTCTTGCTTCTGGATCAGACAGTTATTTAGTGTTGCGATAATTATGCTGGAGGCAAAGGATCCAATTACCACTATTATGGTTTTTAGGAAAGATTCGAGAGGATTTAACTTTCCCTTGGCCAAAGCTGGAAAGAAGTAAAACGCGAGAAGATAGCCTATTAAGAGAGCAACTGATAATTGTAAGTTATAAGTACGAGAATGTGTGGAAGTTAAATACTTCTTTAAGTTTTTACCAAATCGAGGCATTCTCTTTCAACTACCTAATTCTAAAAATCAACCTAGAAAAACCAGCCCGCAAAGGGAGTTAATAACAATAATTCATTATATAAAAAACGTTAATATTTCCAAACAAATCTTTCCCTTATCAAGCTATTACAGCTCTTCAAGGTCTCTCTACTTTACCTATAATTTCAGCCGACCGTTTAGACTAGTAATGGGGCTAAAAAACAAGAATAGTTTGGTTTAAGGTTTCTACTCCACACTTTTACTTCATACAAACCTTTGCAATGACTGACGATGAAACATAGTTTTCCTAGTATTTTCCCCCTGCCTAACATAATTGCATTTGTAACACCAACCACCGCTTGGCGGATATTGTCTTCACTGACGAAAGGTATGAATTCATCAGAGGTTAGTGGACAATGTAAGAGCAATTATATAAGTTTTAGGAGAGTGGCAAAGATCAAAAGTTTTAACCTATAGGAGGTGATTATTTGAGCAGATACAAATTAGAAGAAGACAATCAACTTGCCGGTTTTGCATTGAATGCTCCCCAAAAAGGCGAAAAGGTTAAAGTGCAAACACTTGGAATCTTTACTTCTGATGAGGATATTTTCCATCGCTCTGCAGTAGATTTAATGAATGGTTTCCTCGGAAGGGATCAAGTTGAAGAAAATTCTCGACAAGTAAATTCCTTCTTGTTATAGATCCACGATGATCAATCAGCGGATTTATTTATAAATGAGGGCATTGAATTAAAACTGGGTATTCTCAATAAGAGCCGAGAAATTAGAGAGGGCGATGTTATCCGAAAAAGTGATATTGCTGATATAAGAAATGTAGAAATTGAGGGTATAGATATATCTGAAAATGATCGAATAGTGCTATGTACCCGAATCGGTTGGAAATTTGGGTGTTTTTTTGATCTTCGCCTAGAGAGCGAAAATAGGTTGGGCGAATTGTCGTATTATCTGACACAGTTATTAAGGGGCTTGGTGTTTCAAGAGATCTTCCAAACTTTGGAATATGATGATCTTTATCAAAAAATGAAACAAGACGGCTGGTTTCCCTTTCTAGAATTATTAGGTGATGACTTTGATGATCTCCGGTGGCTCTACAAAACCGATAACTATAGTGAAAATAGGTTGTCAGAGAAATTTGGGGAAGAGAGGATTGGAAAGATAAAAAACCGTTGGTGGTCAAAAGAAATCTTCGAGAGCAAAAAGCCAATTTTACAAAAAGGTCTTAATGAATTCCTAGAAAACAATCAACGGGGGGATATAAGCTGTATAAAAATTCTCGTTTCAGAGATAGATGGCGTTATCCGGGAAATATATTACCAAGAAACCGGTAAAGGGAAAGCAAAAACAAGCGATTTAAAAGACTTCGTCAAGGAAAAAGGTCGGAGAAAAGGTGGTGATGATTCGTCACTTTTATTACCGGCAGCTTTTTTTGATTACTTAGACGACAAATTCTATGATCAATTTGATCTTGCAAAAGGAGGCCCAGAAGTTGCCCGGCCGAGCAGCACACATGGCGTAGTGGACCCTGAAAAATATACCCACGATAAAGCTTTACAGGCAATCTTGACCCTTGACCAACTTTACTTTTACTTCTAAGTTAGTGAAATAGGGAAAACCGGTTTTACTCCCCACTTTGTACTTCAAACAAACTTTTGAAATTAGTTTGAAATAATTATCATTTAAATATG
>JAZKSW010000044.1:0-4514 GCA_036625875.1 Minisyncoccota bacterium | reverse complement strand
AGATATTTCTTCGGAGGGTTTGTCAATTACATCTTCAAGATCAAAAGCGACAGTACTGGAAAAATCGCCAAGTTCTACGCGTGGTTTAGGTTCAATCTCGATCTCCGAAACTTCCTCCAACCCTTCAAGCCCGGCGTCTTCAATTGCTTCCCTGATAATATTTTTAAGTTTATCTTTAATCATTTGAAGTACCTATATTCAATATCATCAACGTAAGAAGAGTATTCCGGAATTGATTTTAACAGCCTTTGAACTTTTTCTTCCACCCTTTTGTGCTTCTCAGGGAGAATATTAATAATCTTCTCCCCAGTAAAAGGTTTAGCTTCCGAAAAAACAGTTCTTCGAATCACACTCGGAATTTCAATAGCTCCCAACCTGTAAAGGTACCAGGCCGCTATTAAAAGAGAGGTATCATATTCTCCTTCATGTTTAAATTGAGTTACCTCTTTTAATCCTATTTTTTCTATCTTTTCGTGGTCCGGATGCAAGAAAGTGACATTCTTAGACAAAGAAACGTCTTTGTCTAATTTCTTAACTTCTTTTTTATCATCCGGAATCTTATCTAAAATATCTTCCGCTGCAGCAACTAATCGAGATTCATACCCTACGTAATTAGGGGGTAACTCCTTTTCTCTCAACTTAAAAAGGAAATGTCCTGCATCCAGATAGGAAAAAGAGGGGGAATAATCATCGAGCAACACGGAAAGAGTATAAGAATCTCCTTCGTCTTCAAGTTCTTCTATTAAATCTTTTGCTTCTTCCACGCTTCTCTCCTGCTCCGAAGTAAAGCGGGATTCACTGGTAAAAATATGGGCGTATTCAATATTATAGTCTACTTTCGACATCGGCTTCGAAATAAATGTGTTCTATGTTGTCTAAGTATTTTTCGTATTCGGTAGCTTTTATTACTTCGGCCACTCTTTCTTCAACTGACTTATATTTCTCGGGGATTACCGTAATTAAATTTTCAGCAGGAAAAGGCTTGGGATCCGTTAATCCGGTTATTTGTGTAGCATGTTGTGCTCGGACTAGACCCAAACGCAACAAAGTCCATGCAGTAGCAAGAAAAACACAGGTATAATCTTCTTGAACTTTAGTTTCGGGAACCTCTTTTAACTTCATTGCCCTATCATCACCTTTCAAACTTACAATTTCTTTGACATAATCAAGTTCGGAATGCATCTTTTCCGAATCTAATACTTTATCCGGTAATTGTTTCAGTAAAGACTCGGCTGTGTCAAATAACTGACCTTCGTAACCGATATAGGACGGAGGAATGCCTTTTTTATCAAAATGAGCTAAAAAATCATCCAAACTAAAATTAGAATATTCAGAATGATATTCATCAATTAAAATACAAGTAGTGTAACTTTTTCCTTGCTCTTCCAGGTCTTCAACCAAATCCTTTGTAATTTCAGCCGATTTTAGCTGTTCTTTTCCTATTTCTTCGTCAGAATAAATATGAGCGAATTCAATATTGTAGTCTACTTTTTCCATTTTTACTAATTATTACTAAGTCTTAGTTTATTATAACAATCTTCAAAAAAACTTAAAAGTGGAAAAACTCAAATTTAAAGCTTTTTTATTTTTGGGAATTCCAACAAACCCGCTTCTTCGGAAACCCCCACTGCTTTTAGGTTACCTACTCCCTCCTCTTGCAACCAAGGACTTAGCAATTCATGCTTGGGAATTTCATTTACCTGGGAGCCTTCGGCTAACTTAGAAAAGGCGGGCATTACTATTACCTTTTTGCCTTGGTACTTACCGTAAAGAAAACATCTCACTTTTTCTTCCACTCCCAGTTCATCAGTTAACACCAAGGCCGGGTGTTCGTGGCCAGCTATTACATAGTCTTGTTCAACTTTAAGTTGCTCTTCGTCACCGTGAATAAAGCAAGTATTGTTAAGGCAAACTTTTTCTTCTAAAGAAGCGTTTTCAAATTCTTTTACCGAATAAATTAAATAGTTATCGTGGTTGCCTTTGATTAACTTAATTTTATTCACCTGCAAACTTAAAAAGTTCAATAGTTTTTTTACTTCTTTTCTTTCTTTGCGACTACTTTTAGCGAAGTCATGTTTAATGTCTCCGTTAATAATAACTTGTTGGGCCGGGTATTGCTCAAAAATTACCTGTAGGTCTTCTTTCATTTCCTCCCATTGAACTTTAGGGAAGTAAACGCCCTTGGAAGCCAACAAAGTTTCCAAACCCAAGTGCAAGTCAGCTATTACTACTGTCTTTGATTCTTCAAGCCATAACGCGGGGTAAGGTTTAATTATCTCAAATTTATCAAATAATTTCATAATTAACTATCAATTTTTTGTAGTACTTTACGGTGTAGACGTTGTAGGCGTTCTTTTTTGTCTCCCATCAGCACTAAGTCACTGCGACCTTGCAACACCAAGTTATGAGCGAAAGGTGAAGGAGTTTTGTTCTTGGCAATGGTAATTTCTGCCTCTCCGCTTCTTATCTTTTTCATTACTTCTTGAGCGTGCTCCAAATCCATAACATCTTCCATAATTTCCCGGTAAGTTTCTTTGATAATGGGGAAATCGGGATCAATTTTTTCCGCTGCATTGAGCAAAAAGTGGGATTTCATTTGTTGCTTGCCCACTGATTTCTTTTGACCTTTGTAGTTGCGTAAAATCATTAGGGCCCGAGCGGCTACATGCCTGAACCGCCTTTTCATTAGCTCGGTTTTGCGAACCGTCTCTTTTAAAATTTGCTTGATATCCGAGCCGGCAACTTTTTCTACCAATGCTTCTACGTCAACTTCATCAAAATTGTGGGCCGGTACTAATTCAGTTCTGTCATCTCTGAACTCACTCTTAACCGGATCAATGGAATCCAAGGAAGTTTTCAGAACAAAACCGTGATCATCAACCACGATGCCCACGTTTTCTCCCACTTGCTCGGTAAGAACATCAGCGAAAACTCTGGCTAAGGCATCATTTACTCGCCTACCGAAAATAGTGTGAAACACTATTAACTGGTTTTGCTCTTCGTCGGTAGTTTTCTCAATTAAAATTTCTTTATTCCCCGGAATGGTAGAATACTGGTGTTGTTCTTTTAGATAAGAGAACAAAGCATCGGCTGCTTTGTCATTAAGATAAAACTCGTCCAAAATCCAGTCTTTAATTTCTTGGTCGCTTTTGCCTTGTTTCAGCATTTCTTTCACTTGGTCATTAAAGTTGCCAATTTCCACCCCCAAGTCATAACTCAAAGGCAGCATTTCCGAATACCAAGCGGGCACGGTCGGAGAAGCATTAGGGCGAGGAGTGACGTAAACTTTCATGCCCTTGCTGTAATTAAACTCGTAAGTGGAACCGCCTAAAACGAAAACGTCTTTTTTGGTTAAACGGTCTAAGAACTCTTCGTCCAAAGTGCCCACGAAATTCTTCTTTTGGCGAGTATAAACTTTGTAGTTGGACTCATCGGGAATGGTGCCAATGTTGGTCATGTAAATGACACGAGTAAGTTTCCCACGCCGGCCGAATCTATTTTCTTCTTCGTCCAGCCAAATCTTTCCGTAAACGTGCTGATCTTCCAAAGAGGCGTAGTCACCTGCCACGTATTTTAAGGTTTTACCGTAATCTTCTCTATTTAAATTAACATAATTGTAGCTGCTTCTTACCAAATCGTAAGCTTCATCAATATCCCATTTTTTATGACAACCCATGCCTACAACGTGCTGAGCTAATACGTCCAGGCAATTTTGGGGAATTTTGATTTTGTCCAGGTTTTCCTCCCGAGCACATTTAGCCATCACCGAACACTCCAAATTATCGTCGCGGTCAGCAATTAAGATTCTTCCTTTAGCCGTCTCTCGTAATTGGTGACCGGAACGCCCTATTCTTTGAATAGCTCGGGCAATTCCTTTAGGGGAGCCCATTTGTAAAACCAAATCAATGTAACCGATATCAATACCCAACTCCAAAGAAGTAGAGCTGACCACCGTTTTTAGATTACCTTGTTTTAAATCTTCTTCCACCTCCAAACGTTTTTCCTTGCCCATTGAGCCGTGGTGGGCGCCGATGTTGTCTTGATTGTAAGAATCAGGGAATCTTTTCTTTAAGTTATGAACTACTCGTTCCGTACCAGCCCGAGTGTTGGTAAATACCAAGGTAGTCTCATGTTGTTGTATTAAATCATGTAAGTAAGCGTAAGTTTCGTCGTTCACTTCGTAAGGAGGGGTATGAATTAGGTCTTTTACCGGAGACAGCACTTTTAGATCCATACCCTTGCTTTCGTCCACTTGTGCAATTTTACAACCTCTGCTTTTTTCCTGCTCGGGATCTTCATAACCAACCAAAAACTTAGCTATCTCTTCAATGGGAGCCTGAGTAGCCGATAAACCAATTCTGGTAAACTTCTCTTTTGCCATTTCTTGTAAGCGCTCTAAAGACAAAGACAAGTGTACTCCTCTTTTGTTGCTACACAAAGAGTGAATTTCATCAATGATGGTATAACGAACTGATTTTAGTTTTTTCTTAAATTTCGGAGCATTCAAAACGATA
>JAZKSW010000043.1:0-4564 GCA_036625875.1 Minisyncoccota bacterium | reverse complement strand
GGCTCCATTCCGAGGATCGGTAGCCACTACGACACCTTTCTCGGAACCCGATTCTTCTAAGATCTTTTTTAAAGCATTTGTAGATTTCTTCTGTAATTCTCTATCAACCTCTAATACCAAACTGTTACCGGATTCGGGTTTTTTAACCAATTCACGAGAGAGAAAATTTCCTCGAGCATCTTTTTTTACTTTTTGTTCTCCGGGTTCTCCCTTCAAAATATCTTCGTAAGACTTTTCCAATCCGGACTTCCCGATGTAAGAAAGCGGAGAATAATCTTCTTTTTCTTTAAGTTCTTGTTCACTGATTTTTCCGGTATAACCAATTATATGAGCAAATAGTTCGCTATCCTCATAATGACGTACAGCATCTTCTATAATACTGATGCTGGGCTCTTTGACCAGTTTGGTTCTTGCTAAAATTAATTGTTTATGTGTCAAATCCTTATTAATTAAAACTCGATTGAACTCTGAATCCTGAATCTCCTTTTTAATTTCTTTTTGTTCTTTATTGATCGCATTAGCAATTTTTCTAATTAAGTTATCTCGGCTAACCGGATCATCGGGAAGTCTTCTTTTGTAGCAAACCAGATCAAAACTACCCTTGTTGCTAACTAACTGTTCTCCATTCCTATCATAGATTACCCCTCGATTGGCCTTTACCAGGTGAGTAATGTCTTTATTGTCTTCGGCCAAAGCCAAAAGTTTTTCATGTTCTAACACTTGATAATCAAATGTCTTTCCTAAAAATAAAAGCATCACCAGCAAAAAGAAGAAAAAAAGAACCCATAATTTCTTCTTTTTAACTGGAACCTCAAATTTTTTCTTAGAAAGCTCCTCTCGCTTAGCCGCAAGCCTATCCATAAAAACCTGCTGAGGTTCTAAACTACTATGATCTCTATTCACTTTTCTTTCAGAATTGTTCCCAAGAAACATAGAAAGTAAAGTACAACGGCTAATAAATAATTGTAAACTATTAGAACCCAACTTAATCTAAAGGCACCGAACGAAAGTAAATTAAAAACAAGTTGATACAAAATAGTTACCAATAGAAATGAAATAGAATAAATTAAGAAGTTTACTTTGTCCAAAAACTTAAACACTTGCTCAAGCATTAAAATAATAATCAATAACATCAAAGCCTCCGTACCCAGGGGCAAACTAGAAAAAATATCCAATAAAATCCCACCTCCAATTGCTGATGTGTAACTTCTCCAACCCAATTGGGATTTACTCTTAAGTTCCAAAAAGGTCACACCAAAAACCAATACTAAAACCAAATTGGGAACGACCCCTCTAATTGCTATAGAAGTAAAAGTTACTTGTATCAATCCCAAGCCCAAAGTAATTATCAGTACTCCTATAATTTTTAAAAACTCACTAATACACATGCTAGTAATTTGTTATTACAAATAAAAAATCATTATTAACTTTGTAATAAGGATCAACTTGGGCAACCTGAAAGGGTTTTACATCTCTTTGTTTAACAGATTCAATTTCTCCAATTAACAAACCCGGTGGATAAATTTCTCCTAGTGCGTTAGTCACCACTACTTGTCCTTTTCCAATTTTTTCATCCGCTGGAATAAAATCAAATTTAATTTTAAAATCACCTTGTCCTTTTACTTCTCCCTCCATTTCCTTGTCTTTCAAATTAGCGGAAAAAGACGACTCGGGATGAAAGATAAATCTCACTCTAGAAGTATTGCTATTCACCTGAGTTAATTTACCCGCAAGCACTTTGTGACTATTGATAACGGGCATTCCCTCTTCAAGACCGTCTTCTTTGCCCTTATTAATAATTATTTCTTCTTGTTCTAATCTCTTGCCTATTATCTGAACTAACTCCATTTGAAAATCTTTTTGTAACTCCATATCCAATGCTTCTCTCAGGTTTTTATTCTCTTCCTCGAGTTGCAGAAGCTCAGCATTTCTAGCCAGTAAACCCAACTTATCTTTCTGAAGTTGAGTAACCACCTCCTGCCAATGATTCAGGTTAACTACTACTTCTCCTAAACCCAATAAAAAGTGGTCAGCTGCTTCAAAATTTCTCTGAACCGGAGCCAATGAAGCATAAAACGGCTTTTTAACCCTCATCCTAATAGAGGGTTTTATCGTAAATATTATCAAAACCACCAACAGGAAAAACAGGCCGAATTTAATTTTACTATTACCTCTGGTCATTTTTATTATTGTAACTTATTTAAAGTAATAAAAAAAGCCGCCTCCTCGGGGCGACACTAACTTTATAATTATAAGTTTCTCGTTTACACTCGAAACTTCTATTTATTCGTTCGGTAGAAAACATTAATACAAAGTATTATGTTCCCACCTTACTCATAATTATGAGCAGGAGGAGGGGGTTACCTACTCTAGCAGGGTCAAAGCCCTACTACCATCGGCCTCGGTGTATTTCACTACCGTGTTCGGAATGGAAACGGGTGGAACAACACCAGTATAACCCCCTTCTGCTGCTCACAATAAACATTATAATCACTAACTGTTAGCCAAGAGCAAGACGACTTATTAGTACTACTCGGCTTAATGCATTGCTGCACTTCCACCTATAGCCTATCAACCTTGTGGTCTACAAGGAGTCTTCGAGTCCTGATCTTGAGGTAAGCTTCACACTTAGATGCTTTCAGCGCTTATCTTATCCCAACTTAGCTACCCAGCAATGCTCCTGGCGGAACAACTGGTACACCAGAGGTTGGTTCATCTCGGTCCTCTCGTACTAGAGATGAATCCTCTCAAGACTCAACGCCCACGGCAGATAAGGACCAACCTGTCTCACGACGGTCTGAACCCAGCTCACGTGACGCTTTAATCCGCGAACAGCGGAACCCTTGGGAGCTGTTTCACCCCCAGGATGCGCCGAGCCGACATCGAGGTACCGAACAGGGCCGTAGATATGAGCTCGCGGGCCCTACCAGCCTGTTATCCCTAAGGTAACTTTTATCTGATGATCTCCGTCTTTTCTACGAAAAGACGTCGGTTCACTAAGTTCTGCTCTCGCAACTGCGCGGTATAGCCACCTTGCAGTAAAGCCAGCTTATCCCTTTACAGGACCACTTCGATTTCCATCCGAAGCTAGCTGACCTTTAAGCGCCTCCGTTACGATTTAGGAGGCAAGCGCCCCACTCAAACTGCCTATTAGACACTGTTTCCAATTGCACCTTGTAACGGTGAATCGGGTTAGAATCAAGGATTCGAAAGGGTGGTGTTCCATGGACGGCTCCATCTCACCCAGAAGCGAGATTTCAAAGCCTCCCACCTACGCTACGCATTCAAATCCAAAACCCAATGCCTAAGGACAGTAAAGCTCTTAGGGTCTTTCTGTCTTGCCGCGGGTAACCGGCATCTTTACCGGTACTGCATTTTCACCGGGCTCCTCGTTGAGACAGTTCTCCAGTCGTTGTGCCCTTCGTGCGGGTCTGAACTTACCAGACAAGGGATTACGCTACTTTAAGACGGTTATAGTTACCGCCGACCTTTACTGGCGCTTAGATTGCTCAGCCTCGTGTTTCCAAAAAGGAAACTTGAGACTGGCGCTCGTGACGTTCCAGCAGTGGTCAGGCATCAACCCCTATGCATCCTCTTTCGAGTTAAGCAGGGATCTGTGTTTTTGATAAACAGTCGCCAGAGAACAGTCGCTGCGCCCTCGTTGAACACGAGGGAGGCCTTATTCCAAAGTTACGACCGCTTTTTTGCCGAGTTCCTTAACGAGGAATCACCCGTTCCCCTTGGTATACTTGCACCAGCCCACCTGTGTTGGTTTTGAAGTACGGAGACTCTTGAAAAAATATGCTGGAACTTTTCTCGGAACGATGTTCCTTCAAGTTCTCTGAAAACAGAGTTCTTTCTACAGTTGGAAAAACCTTAAGTAGAAAACGGAAAACCAATTATCCGCTTGAAGTATTATCATTCGTCGTCCCAGGTTATTCAAGAGACGGGCCGGAATATTAACCGGCTATCCATCGGTTACTCCTTATGGATTCACCTTAGGACCGCCTAACCCTTGGCTGATTAACATTGCCAAGGAAACCTTGGGCTTGCGGGGTCGTCGGATCACACGACGATTGCGGTTACTCATGCCAACAGTCTCACCTCTTATCGCTCCACCGACCCTTCCGGTTCGGCTTCAGTGCAATAAGAGCGCTCTCCTACCATAGATGCAAAAGCATCTATCCTTATCTTCGGCACTGAGCTTTAGCCCCGATAAATTTGCGGCGCAGAATCCCTTAACTAGTAAGCTGTTACACACTTTTTAAAGGGTAGCTACTTCTAAGCTAACCTCCTAGCTATCTATGGAATTCTACTGCCTTGATTGCACTTAGCTCAGATTTAGGGGCCTTAGATGAAGGTCTGGGCTGTTTCCCTTTTGACTATGGAGCTTAGCCCCCACAGTCGGACTCCTTGCTTTAGCTTATGGTATTCGGAGTTTGGTTGGTTTATCTGGACTAAGTCCAAAATAAACCATCCAGTGCTCTACCCCCATAAGACACAGCAAGAGCTAGCCCTAAAGCTATTTCGGAGAGAACCAGCTATTGCCAAGCTCGATTAGCTT
>JAZKSW010000006.1:0-24009 GCA_036625875.1 Minisyncoccota bacterium | reverse complement strand
ACTTTATTATACTCTCCTGTGATAACTCTTCAACCAATCTGAAAACCCGAGAGTGCAACTCTCGGGTGGCATGGGCTGCTCTACACTATCGTTTCGGCAGCCATAAGAACTTCTAAGTTCACAAGTTCACTAAGAATTTCTAATGCTCCGTTTACCGTACGACGTTCGAACTGCTTTAGCAAAAAAGCGGGGAGTAACCTCCCCGCCTATTTCAACTAATTACTAAGGTTGTGAGTTTAAGCTTTTTTATGAACCTGAGTAAGGGAGTAACGAAATGAACCAGTGGCACTAAAGACATCCGATTTTATTTCTTGTTTATTTTCTCCAATTACAATTAAAGATATTGGTATACCGAACAAACATCTTTCCGACTCGAAGACATCATACTCCTTTTCTTTCAGGCTCTCCCCGGCTTCATAGTAGTCGGGGAAGGTTGATTTACCAGCCCCCTTTATCTTCTTTTCCTCCTCTCTAAGCCAAGTTTGATTTAACTCAAATTCTAAAGCTAGCATGCTTATCCCTCCTTGCAGAAAAATAGATTTTAAAAGACCACAACTTTCTAATTACTTCTAACTTAACAATAACTTTCTAAAAAGTCAAACTGCCCTCTTTTCGAGGACAGTGTGGCGTGCTCCGTTTACCGTACGACGTTCGAACTACTCTAATGAGGTAAAAATCTTTTTACAGAGATAAATACCTCGCTTGGGCGGTAGGTCGTATTCTATTATTTTATTTCTTCGGTTATCCACCAGAGTTCATTATCAATACGAGCTCCGTAGCCAAGAAAATTACTATCAAATGCAAAATTATAACCCGTTAAGATAGAATCGTAATTTTCTCCTTCCTTTTCGTTGTAGACTATAAATTTTTTATTTCCTTCTCGAGCCCAATAAGCAAAGCTCTTACTATCAGGGCTAAAGGCAAGGTCTTTAATTGCGTTATATTTCTTCTTTTCCTCTCCGTTGACAACTACAAAGGATTTATCACCTTCTCTTGCTACATAAGCGTATCTTTTATTATCAGGACTAAAGGTAAATTCTTTAATTTCATCATACTTTTTCTTCTCCTTTCCATTAAGTACCACAAATTGCTTTTCTCCTTTATGTGCTACGTAAGCAAGCTTCTTACTGTTGGAGCTGAAGGTAAGTTTCTCAACTTTTTCGTAATTCTTTTTTTCTTTCTCATTAACCACAACAAACCATTCTTCATCTTTCTTTGCCGCGTAAGCAAACTTTTCGCTGTTGGGACTGAAGGTAAGCCACTTGATGTCGTCGTAAGATTTTTTCTCCTCGCCGTTTAAGACTACAAACAGATTACTTTCCTGCTTAAGTTGAAGTGCAACATAGGCAAACTTCTCACTGTCAGGACTGAAAGTAAATTTCCTAACCGAGTTATAATGTTTCCTCTCTTCTCCATCAATAACTACGAAATTATCTCCAAAATCTTTATCTACTATATAAGCAAATCTTTCGCTATCAGGACTAAAGGTAAGAGATGAGATATCAGTATAGGGGTCTTTTTTCTCATAGACTTTTCCTTCTTCCCCATTAAGAATAATAAATTGTTCATCCTTCTGCGACACTATATAAGCAAAATCTTCACCATCGGGGCTAAAAGTGAATCCCAAAACATGAGAATAACTTTTTTTCTCTTCTCCATTAAGAACTACAAAATACTTATCATCCTCTTCCGCTATGTAAGCAAAATTCTTACTGCTGGAACTAAAAGTAGGATCTTGAACAATATCATATTTCTTTTTTTCTTCTCCGTTAAGAACTACAAAATACTTGTTGTTTTTAATTCCCGCATAGGCAAACTTCTCACTGTCGGGGCTAAAAATTGCATCCGTACTATAAAAGGGATTTGCAGCAGAAGAGCCAACTTTCTCATCATTTAAGAATACATTCCATTCTTTACCTTCATTTATTGAATAAGCCACTTTTCTCCCGTCTGGACTAAAAGTATTAAAGGTAGTAAACTCAACTTTTTCCCTAGGAACTGTTGCCAATTTGGTATTCTTCGAATTTAGTCCTTGCTGTTCTTTTTCTAAGCCCTCACTTCCATTAAACAAATAACTGTAAGTTAAAACTGTTCCAGCAATTACAATAATTACACAAATTATAATCCAAATTTTAGAGAAAAATTTATTATTCATATTTTTAAATATTAATTATAAACTATTATATACCTTTTTACATTGATTATACTTCTCCTGCTATAGTTTTTCAACCAATTCAAAAACCCGAGAGTGCTCTACTCTCGGGTGGCGTGCTCGCTTTGGCGGACGATTTTCGAACGGTGGAATGGGCAAAAGACATTAATAGTCTCCTCTATTCTTGTAAAAGGTAAAAATCTCTCCTTTCTCTTTGCAACTCCCCCCAAGAATTTATTGAAGTCTTGAAGTAACCAAGTAAAGCAAATATCCGTTAGAAGCAAGAAAGAAAAGAAAACTAATACCCCAAACTGTAAAGGAAAGGGGGCTTAGATTGCCAGAAACCTTGATTTTTCTCTTATTTTTAACGAGAATTATCAGAAATAATACAGGAATCAGCAAATTTGCAACAAGGTAAACAGGAGATGTCCAATGCAATAAAATGCCAATCATTGATCCAATTACTGGAATACTAAAAGTTATCATTCCAGCTCCCCAGCTCCAATTTTCTTTCTTAGAAACACCAGAGGCAAGACTAAACAAGGCAACAGCCCCAGATAGATAAACAATAAAGGTTAGCAAAAAAATTTTCCCTCGACCCAGTCCTCCCACTTGAAACAGAGCGAATAAAAGAGTTAAACCTCCAATAAGTCTTAAGTCTCTAGGTAAATTTTCGGCTGAAAGCATCTTACTAATTATCAAATTAATTCTAATGCGACCTTTGTTATATTATAATTTCTCATAAGATTACGAGTGCAAGATAAATCATTGAAGCTTACTTGGAGAGAAAACTTTCTATTTGTCTAGATTTCCACCACAGAGCATCCTTAGAGAGAACCCCAAATCCAATATATTCTCCACTGGAGTTGAAAGTAGGAAGGTCGTAAATACGATTATAACCCTTACCTTTCTCACCATCTATCACCACAGACCATTTCTCTCCATCCTTGGCTATATAAGCAATATGATTCCCATTCGGTCCCCACACGGGCTTTTTGACTGGATTATGAGCAATTTTCTTTTCCTCATCTCCAACTACTAAAACTTTATCCTCCCAACCAGCAATATAAGCTACTCGGTCTCCGCTGGGGCTAAATACAATAGGAGACTTAATAAGACTATAATATCCGTCAACCTCTCCGTCTACTACCACAAAACTATCTTTAACTGCTCTTTCTACTTTATAAGCTAGCTTGTTTCCAGTGGGGCTAAAAGTAACACTTTTGACAATTCCTTTTTCATAAGCTTTTTTCTTCTCTCCATCTTCTACTATATAACTTTTATCAGACTGTTTAACTCCATAAGCTACTCTGCCTCCAGAGGAAAGTGCAATCGAGGTAATCTTACCTTCTACCGGAAATTCTTTCTGATTAGTAACTACTACTTCTTCGCCCCCTTTAATACTCCGAGCTCTGTAAGCAAAATATTCACCATCGGAGGAAAAGAGGATTGGTATTTTAATCTCGAGGTAAGTCTCACTTTTCTTATCGCCAATCACTAACTGATGCCCAAGAAAATCAATCCCTAGTTGGTCTTTCATTTCTTTTAACATTTCCTTTGTTCTTTCCTTATTCTTTTTAAATTCTTCTCTTAAGGCCCCCTTGTCGTAGACAACTTCATTTTGAGGTGTGAAGGTAAGAGATCTTACCACTCTTTGAGATTTATTTTCTTTTCCGTCTGTTACTGCAAACCAATCTCCTTCTTCTTCAGTTGCAGAGTAAGAAAAATGCTTTCCATCTGGACTAATCGCAGGTTCTTTTACTAAGGAATAAGTTTTACTCTCAGCCCGATAATGCTTATTTCCTCTTTTCAGGCTTCGAATGACTGTATATCCCTCGTCATTTTTCTTCAGGTAGACTACTTGGTTTCCCTTGGAACCAAATTCCGGAAAATCATTCGTAGATTCATATTGTTCAAGATCAGAAAGAGAAGCTAACTTTATTGACTTAGAGTTAAAGCTTAGTTCCGCTTTAAAAGCAGATTCAGGAATTGTTGTTACGGACATTTCTTCTTTTTCAGGATTCTCTTTTTCTTTTGTTAAATAAAATAGAGCGCCAACTCCGATAATAGCTACAACTAATACGATGAGGAGAATGACAATTGGTGTTGAAATTCCTTTTTTTAAATTCATGGTTGATAGCATTAATAAAATCAATAAAAACCTTGAATATTTTACTTTATTATACTCTCCTGTAATAACTTCTTCAACCAATTCAAAAACCCGGAGTACCCTACTCTCGGGTGAATGCCTTAGATGTAGGGTTTTGGTCAAGTCTAACTTGACCAAAATAAAACTGCCCCCTTTTCGAGGGCAGGATGGCGTGCTCCGGGGGCCGGACTCGAACCGGCAACATGATCCTTACATTTATTCCCCTATTACTAGGAGAGATGGACTATCTCATCATCTTATTGTTACCAACTTAGATGCTGAGCGCTATAAGTCTCTGCACCTTCTCTGAAAAAAAGTCAGAGCTTGGCTCAGGATTATCCTTAAAGGATTTCCCTGAATTCACTCAGTGTTTCAACCTGGATTTCTCCAAGAAGCTGCAAGTAACTTTACAGGGACCCGTTCTACCATTGAACTACCCCGGATTATTAAATTGTAATGTTATATTATCACAAAAAGATATTATTTCAACAGAAAGAAATGTAAAATATGTTTCACATGAAACAATTATCCCTCCAATCGTTTTTGCTCTTCTTCAATTGATTCTTCCACTTGTTTTTCTACTTCTTCAAACTTCAACCAGAAAAAGATTGCAGCACTGGGAATTACAATCCCTATAAAAGAGAGGCCAAACAGAGCTAAAGAACTGCGAAGGAAAACCCAATCAGCGAGAGCAAGACTTATTCCGGCAGTAGCTAAAGGAGGCACCAGAGTAGCAGTAACTCCCACTCCGGGCAAAGCAGCCGAAAGGTTAGGACGAACCCAAGTAATAGTAGCTGCTACCCCTGCTAAAATAGCAATAACGAAATAAGCGGGTCGTGGTTCAATGCTATTAATCATTGAAGTAGAGATTTCAGTAACTGCAAAAAAGAAGCGAGCCAAAAGAAAAGAGGAAACTATTGCCACTAAACAAGAAAAGGTAAAACCACCGAGAGATCTATTCAAAAGCTTCCAATCAGTAATGGCAATTCCCAGTCCCGTAGCAAGAACCGGATAAAGAAGAGGAGTGACCATCATACCTCCTATTACTAAAAAGATATTATCCAAGACAAGCCCCACAGTGATTATTAAAACTGACAGCAGTAATAAAATTAAGAATTCTCCATCCGGAGTACTCACTGATATTAATTTATCAACTGCTTCTTTTTTAATGGAACGCTTAACGCGAAAAGAATTTCTAAGAAATTCAATAATTTTCATAAGTTTAGTTATTTTTAATAATTTTCTATTTTTTCCAATTCTTCATGTTCCCTTATTTTTTCTAAGGCTTTCTCTTGAATTTGTCTAATACGCTCACGAGTAACATCAAAAACCTCCCCTACTTCTTCCAAAGTATGAGTAACTCCGTCTTCCAAGCCGAAACGCATGGAAAGTATTTTCTGTTCCTTGGGACTCAAATCAGACAGAATCTCATTGAGGCGTTTGCGTAGCAAACCTCGAGCAGCACTCTTGCTGGGCGGCGTTTCATCTTCATCTTCAATGAACTCTGCTAAGACAGAATCACCATCTTCTTCTCCCACGGGAGTTTCCAGAGAAATAGTCTTTTGAGCAATTTTCATTACGTGCCGAGCTTTATCTACACTAATACCGATTTCAGCAGCTATTTCTTCCGGGGTCGGTTCTCTGTCCAGTTCTTGTAGCAAGCGACGTCTTGTTTTGCGATACTTGTAAATAGTTTCCACCATGTGAACAGGAATCCTGATAGTACGAGATTGATCAGCCAAAGCTCTGGTAATGGCTTGCCTAATCCACCACGTAGCGTAAGTAGAAAACTTGTAACCTTTACGCCAATCAAACTTTTCTGCAGCTCTGTAAAGTCCTTTGTTACCTTCTTGAATTAAATCCAAGAAGCTCAAATTAGGAGAACGACCAATGTATTTTTTAGCGATAGAAACCACTAACCGTAAATTAGCACGTACCATTTTCCTTTTGGCTTCTTCATCACCCTCTTCAATTTTTTTAGAGAGCTCCTTCTCCTCATCTGCACTCAAAAACGGAACTTTACCAATTTCTTTTAAGTACATTTGAACCGGATCAATTTTTTTCTGAGTGGCTTTCTTAGCTTCCTTTTTAGCACTTCCTTCTACGTCTAAATAGCCTTCTCTCCTTTTAACTTCTATGCCTTTTTGTTCTAAACGAGCATAAAGTTCTTCCAATCCCTTGATATTTTCTTCAATATCGGGAAATTGTTGTAATATTTCGGAAAAAGTAACAAAACCCCTCGGTTCCCCTTTCTCTATTAGGGATTCAACTTTCTCTTTATCTAAAACCGTCTGGCTTTTTTTGTTTTTTGTTTTAGGCATTATAAGGAATTAAGATCTTGAGCTAAATTATTAAATTTATTGACTAATTTTTCAACTTTTTCTTTATCCCCCTTCTTTTCAGCCTTCTTAATAGCATTAGCGATCTTATTCAACTGTTCCTTAACGGAAGATGAACAGAGTTCTTTCAAGCAAACTTCCACTTCTTCTTCAAGTTTCTCTTCTTCCATTACATCGGACTTTAGCGCTAAATAATCAAGGTGCTCAATAGCGTCTCCTTCTAATTCTTTTTTGATTTCTTCTACTACTTCTTCTTCGGATACGTTTTTTTCAATTGCCTTCAAAATCTTCCGGCTTTTATCAGTAAAATGATCCAAGTGTTCGGATTTAACTTTTCTAATCAACGAAGGATCTTGAAGAATTAACGCCAACACTCTTTCTTCAAGTTTCTCTTCTCTACTTTTCTCTTCCTTTTCTTCTTCCTCCTCATCTTGTTCCTGCTCTACTTCAATTTTTCCGAGCTCTCTCTTAATACTTTCTTCATCTACTCCCAGGCGGTCACTTAGCTCTTGAATCCAATGAGCTTTAGTTATCTCATTGGGAATTCTTTTAATAGCGGGCAACACCCTGTTAGAAATTTTTTCCTTACCTTCGGGTGTTTCATCATTAAACTGAGAAAACGCATTTTTAATATAGAACTCCATGATGGAATCAGCATTCTCAACCAGGGATTCCCATTGCTCTTCGTCTTCGGAAACAATATCAGCCGGGTCGGAATCTTCGGGCATGGAAACTACTTTAATATTAAAACCTTGCTCTTGTGCCATGTCAATTCCACGACGAGTCGCCGTGGACCCGGCTACATCCATATCAAAGGCAACTAATAAATTATCGGAATAACGCTTTAATATTTTAAGTTGCTTGGAAGTTAAGGCGGTACCACTTGTTGCTACCACATTCTCGTAACCGACTTGGGAAGCAAGAATTACGTCGGTATAACCTTCCACTAAAATAGCTTGGTCCTTTTTACGAATAGCCACTTTGGCCTTATCTAAACCGTATAAAACCTTACTTTTATCATAAAGCAAAGTATTGGGGGTATTCATGTATTTAGCCGTCTTGTCCTGCTCAAAAACACGTCCCCCGAAACCAATTACCTCTCCGTTCAAATTGAACACGGGAAACATGATGCGACCGCGAAATCTGTCGTAAGTCTTACCATCTTGTTTTTTAATGACAAGGCCGGCCTTAACTATATTCTTGGTTTTGAACCCCTTATTACTTAAAAAGTTCAATAAGCTTCGCCACTGATCAGGTGCATAGCCCAAACGCCACCTTTCAATAGACTCCTCACTAATACCTCTTCCTTTTAAATATTTCTTTGCCTTCTTACCTTTGCTGCTTCCTTCTAACTGTTTTTCAAAAAATTGACAACTAAGTTCGCAGATTTCCTGCATCTTGTTACGTTTAGTTTTCATTCGTGGATCTTGCTCTTTCAATTCAACTCCAGCCCGGTCAGCCAAAATTTTCAGTGCGTCACCGAATTCAACACCCTCAATTTTCTTAATGAACTCAAACATATCTCCTCCTTCACCACATCCAAAGCAATGAAAAATCTGACGCGAAGGTGAAACGAAAAAAGAAGGATTCTTCTCTGAATGAAAAGGACACTGGGCCCTATAATTGGAACCAGCCTTTTCCAGTTTAATATATTCTTTAATAACATCAACTATATCCAATCGCTCTTTTATTTCTTGAACCGGATCTGAAGTCATATAATTTTGGCGGTGGAGGAGGGATTCGCCCCGTTATCCAACGGGGCGGCACGTCGAATGACGTGCCGAACCCATCTTAAATCATGGCGGTAGGGGTGGGATTTGAACCCACGGTAGCCATAAGGCTACACGTGTACTCCAAACACGCACTTTCGACCAGACTCAGTCACCCTACCTCAATTATGCCCCCTCCTTATCTAAAATGTCTCTCAACTGTCGTTTTAACAATTTAATGCCTCTGGTAGTTTTTAAAAACTTTTCTCTTCTCTGAGCATCACTCTTTAATCCATAAACCTCATAGTGAATTAGTTTAAGGGGGCGCTTATCTTTTGTAGATGTAACCTTTCCTTGTTGGTGTTCTTTATATCTTCTTTTCAAGTTGCTGGTCACTACCTTATAAAGATTCCCATTATTTAGAAGAAGAACATAAACGTAATACATACCTTTTACCCCTCCTTTATTCCGGTAAATCCGATATCACTTTTGAAATGTGAGGCCAACGAGCTCCTATCTTGTACTTCAACATTTTCATTATCGTTACAAAGTCCTCTATTTCATCTCTAACCGGTTCCGGGCCGATGAATATTTCAAATCCTTCCCTGATAACATTACGCAAGTAATCGTTTAACACTTCCTCATCTGCTTCTTCGTGCAAATAATCAATAATATCTTTAAATTCTCCTCGATCCAACCAAACACCCTTACACACGCTACAAACATCTACCCTAGTATCCGAATCTCCGTATTTAACTTCATACATGGGCAAACGACAAGAAGGACAAAGTTTATCTTCGGATGAAATCTTAAACTTAGTTTCATCTTCCCATAAATCAACATCCAGCCAAGTCAATCCCTCATCCGCATTGTCTTTAGCCCAACGCAACTCATCATCTTCGAACCATAACCCTAAACAGTTGGGACATACATCCACTTCTGTTTTATTAAATACGGACTTATCTAATTTGTTATCACAAACTGGACAACGCATAAATAATAAATTAAGAAATATTCATATTACGCAAAGCCTTAACACGTTCTTCCACCGGAGGATGTGTCATGAATAAACGTGTAAAGAAACTTTTGCTTTGCTCTCCCCTGAAGGGATTTGCAGTATACAAGTGTGCAGTGGAATTGCGAGCTACTTCCAAATCACTTTCATCCTCACTTATCTTTTCCAGGGCACTAGCTAATCCTTCCGGATAACGAGTTAACAAGGCGCCGTCGGCATCAGCTAAAAATTCTCTCTTGCGGGAAATGGATAACCTGATAAGAGTAGCGGCAATCGGAGTTAAAATAGCTGCTCCAATTCCCAGCCACATAAACAAAGCACCTCCTTTTTTGTTGTCACTCCAAAAACTAATCCTTAAAAAGAAACGTGATAATAAAGCCACTATTCCCACCAAGACTACTACTGCAGTTTGAAGTAAGGCATCACGATTACCGATATGGGAAAGTTCATGAGCGATAACTCCTTCCAATTCGTCTTGTTCTAATTTATCAATTAAACCGGTGGTAGCTACCACTACCCCATGTTCGGGATTACGACCGGTAGCGAAGGCATTGGGTTGCTTTGATTCAATTACGTAAACATCAGGTTGAGGCAAACCGGAAGTAATACAAAGATTTTCTACAATCCGATACAATTCGGGATAATCCTCCTTCTCTACTTCCTGAGCTTTGTTCATCCGCAAAACAATTCGATCCGAATACCAATAGCTACTGAAACTCATTGAAATGCTCAACACTACTGCCAATATTAAAATAAAATAACTATCCAACAAATAACTAAATAAATAACCTAGACCTATTACTAGAGTTAAAAATATAAAGATCAAAACCCATGTCCTACGAGTATTGGACTCGGCTCTACTGTATAGTGTTGCCATAATTAAAAATCAAAATTGTAATTCGGGAGTATCCTTTTCGGATAAACTTTCCACTTCAAACAAGTCTTTCTGTTCAAAACCGAACAAGGAAGCAATTATATTAGAAGGAAACTTTTCTATCTTAATATTTAAATCTTTAACATTGTTATTGTAAAAGCGGCGAGCTGCTTGAATTTTATCTTCCGTATCTCTTAACTCTTTTTGTAACTCCAAAAAGTTTTCAGAAGCCTGCAGTTTGGGATAATCTTCAGAAACAGCGAATAGACTTTTTAATGCTCCGGTAAGTTGGTTCTCAGCTTGTTTTTGTCCTTCAACATCATCCGCATCTATCGCCTTGGATCGTGCTTCCGTAACATTCTGAAAAACCTCCTTTTCATGAGAGGCATAAGCTTTTGCTGTTTCTACCAAATTGGGAATTAAATTGTGGCGTCTTTTTAACTGTACATCAATATCGGACCAAGCTTCTTCACATCTGTTCACCAAAGTTACTAGTCTATTATAGATAAAAATGATCCACACGACGACAACAGCAACTATTGCTAATAAAATATAAGTAATGGGCATGTTTCTAATTAGATTATGTTAAAAACCTTTTATTTCCTGTTTTCCCTTTTATAATACCACAAACTGACTACAGTTCAACCAATAAAGTGTTTCACGTGAAACAAGAAAGCCCGGCCAGAAAAGGCCGGACTTTCCAATTCAGAACTTTCGAGGTTTCTTACATCATTCCTCCCATTCCGCCGGGCATTCCTCCCATTCCGGGAGCGCCGGCACCGGGAGCTCCTCCAGGGCCACCACCTTCATCGTTATCTTCATCGGGTAAATCGGTTACAGTCGCTTCGGTGGTTAAGAACATACTAGCCGCAGAGGTAGCATGTTGCAGGGCTGATCTTACCACTTTGGTAGGATCAATAACTCCTGCTTTTACCAAATCTTCGTACTTACGAGTATCCGCGTTAAAGCCGAAGCTGTCCTGTCCTTGCTTAACTTTTGAAGCAGCAACAGCTCCATTAACACCGGCGTTATCCGCCAGTTGTTGTAGAGGGCCGTCCAATGCTTCTTTCAAAATCTTAACACCGGTCTCTTCGTCACCGGAAACTCCGTCCATGTTTTTCAGTTCTTTTTTACATCTTAACAAAGCAACTCCACCACCGGGTACAATTCCTTCTTCTACTGCAGCTCTGGTAGCGGACAAAGCATCTTCAGTCTTAAGTTGCTTGGCTTTCTGTTCAACTTCGGTAGCAGCACCTACTCTGATAACGGCTACACCTCCTGACAACTTAGCCAATCTTTTCTGTAGTCTTTCTTTGTCAAAGTCAGAATCACTTTGTTCAATCGCGGTCTTAACTTGAGCAATTCTGGATTCAATTTTTTCTTTATCACCTTGTCCACCGACAATGGTAGTTTCTTCTTTGGTGGAAGTAACACTTCTTGCTCCTCCCAGCATGTCCAACTCAACATCTTCCAAGCTAAGTCCCCTTTCTTCTGAAATCAGTTCACCACCGGTTACAGCAGCGATGTCTTTTAACTGTTCTTTCTTGCGATCGCCAAAACCGGGAGCCTTAACTGCTAGGGTTTTAAAGCTACCCTTAATCTTGTTTACCACAAGAGTCGCAAGAGCGTCTCCCTCCACATCGTCAGCAATAATTACCAACTCTTTCTTACCGCTGTTAGCTACCTTTTCAAGTAAAGGTAGAATGGACTGCAGGGAAGAAACAGTTTTATCGGTAATTAAAATTTTAGCATCTTCGTAAACAGCTTCCATTCTCTCAGAGTCGGTCACCATATTGGGAGAGATAAATCCTTCGTCAAACTGTAAACCTTGAACAATTTCCTTTTCTAAGCCGAAAGTTTTGGATTCTTCCACGGTAATGACTCCATCCTTACCTACTTCGGTCATTACCTCGGCAATCATATCACCGACCTCGGGATCTTCAGCGGAAATAGTAGCTACCTGAGCAATTTCCTCTTCGTCGGAAATAGGATCGGAAAGTTCTTTCAATGCATTAGTAACGGTCTCGGCTGCCTTGTTAATGCCTCTCTTTAAAGCAAGAGGATTAGCACCGGCAGCAACATTCTTAAGACCTTCGTCAATAATAGTTTGAGTCAAAACTACTGCCGTAGTCGTTCCGTCACCGGCTTCTTCATTAGCCTTGGAAGCAACTTCCTTGATAATTTCCGTGCCTAGGTTTTCAGTCTTATCTTCAACCTCAATCTCTTCGGCAATAGTCACACCGTCATTGGTGATTGTAGGAGGACCAAATCCTTGATCAAGAACTACATTGCGACCACGAGGTCCCAATGTTTCCTTGACCGTATCAGCCAGTTGGTCCGCTCCTTTCTTGAGCTTTTTTCTGGCTTCTTCGGAAAAATGAATCTCTTTAGCCATAATTTTTGTTTTGATTAATTAATGATTGCTAAAATGTCTTGCTCCTTAGCTAAAAGGAGGTCTTTACCTTTAATCTTAATTTCTTTGGCTCCAAACTTGTTGTAGAGCACCTTGTCTCCTTCTTCTACTTCCAGAGGAATAGTGTTTCCGGAAGAAGTCTTTCTACCTGATCCAACGGCTACCACTTTACCGGGAGCCGGTTTCTTCTTATCGGCGGTTTGTGGAATTAAAATTCCACTATCCGTCTTCTCCTTTTGTGAAACGGGCTTGATGAGAACACGATTACGTAAAGGTTTTACATTCATATCTTATGGGTTATTAATTAGTACTGATTGTAGTTACTATTTTAAAAAAAATTTCCGATTTGTCAAATGGAAACCGTCTTGGTTCGGCACTTTACAATTTACACACATCAAGTAAAATAAGAATAGCTCTCTATACAAAAGGAGGTAAGTAATGAAAAAAGTAATAGTTTTCTTCGTAGATTCTTGTATTATACAGGGCGAGATTCCGTTCAAGGTAATCAAGACAAGACTGCCGGTAAACCAAATCAAAGTAAAATATTACTTTGATTCTTTTCAGAAAGCTGGTGATAAAAGATTAATCAGAATTTCTAATAATAAGATGAGGAATCTCAACCAAATAAATTCTCACTTGCAAGAAGGAATTTTTGTTTCTCGGGATCGAGACATTAATAAATTAAAGAAGAATTGGAAATACATAGAAGAAGAGTTGGTTCCCAATCTTCATTTACTCAGAATAAAACTCAGCGGTAGAGCTTGGCGGCAAGAAATGGACCAGGTAGAATCCGATTATTACAATAAGGAAAAAGTCGACCCTAAAAAAGTGAGACTGATACGAAAAGAAATGCAAAGCAAAATAATCAGGTCTTGCGAAGAAATCCTATCTACTAGTTCCATATAAAAAGCCCTCTTTCGGCGCAAGAAAGAGGGCTTTTCCAATTTCGTTATAATTCACTACTCACAACCTCTCCGCTCTTTTCTTTTTTTAAATCCTCATACAACATGAATAGGAAAGTAGCCGAAAAGGGAGGTAAAAGAAGTGAAACCGCTAATTGTCCTACTAATGGCACAAACCCCAAAATGGCTCCGACCACTAAAGCAACTAAACCAAGGAAAACAACTCTTCCCAATACATCCCACCAGTGACCTTCTACAAGTTTCTTGCTTGCTTTTAGAGCACCAGTTCCTTTCTTGTTTTCTGCTACCAAAACATAGCGTGAGAATACAAACCAAATACTAAAAATAATACCGGGAATAACCAAGAGAAGAAAGCCTACAAATATTGCCAAACCTCTTAGAATATCCACCCAAATCATAGAAACAAGCTGACTCCAAGCTCTCCTGAAGGAAGTACCAATCCCAATATTTTCTTCCCGATCACTTATTGCAAAGATTAGAGCAATAGAAGCCCAAATATTGAACACAATAACGGGAAGCAAAAACACAGCGAAAACCAAAAACCAGAGCCCCCACCCCATTAGCTTACTAGATTGAAGGCCTGTTTGCAGAGAACTAAGGGAAACGCTCGTTACAATGGTAATTAATATTCCTATCAGCCCGATAACAAAATTACCGACCACCTGAATGGCGGTAATACTAACAAGCGTTCCGAACTTATCCTTATAAACTTCCCAACTTTTATTTAACAAATCAAAAACTCCTAACATATTAACTTAGAACATTTAAAAAATACTAATAACCTTTCACTGGTATCGTAACACAGCTACTCTACCAAAACAATACATTGACAAATCAGTTGTTTGTAGTAGAATAAAACAGAATTCATAATCTGCATTAAATATAAGAATCAGCAAACAAATTCTTCTATTTACTCACTCGCATTAAAAGATTAAAATAGATAAATCATTTTAACTTTCTTGCTCGTTCATAAATATGTATGAAGCAAATTCTCAAAAAGAGGATCAATTCTGGCTTAATATTGGTTTAATGATACTTATCGCCGGACTCTTTGTAGCCGGTCTTTATTATTACCAAGAGAAGCAACTGACAGAAATGAAAGAAGAAATTGAAAACTTAGAAGCCCAACTCACCAACTCCGAAGACCACTCTACTTCCAACAACCCCGCTGGCAATTCCACCGACTCCGAAATTTCACAAGAAGAAATAATAACTTCCGGTCCTCGAGATCTACCGAGAATAGCATTAACTTTCGATGCTGATATGAGTTCCGGTATGAAAAAGCAAGAGGTCAGATGGTACGATCCGAAAATTATTGAAATTTTAAAAGAAGAGCAAATTCCGGCCACGTTCTTTTTAACCGGAATGTGGGCTGAAACTTACCCCGAAGTAACTAAGCAGCTAGCTAATAATGGCCTGTTTGAGATAGAAAATCATTCTTATCAGACTAAATCATTTTCTCAGCCCTGTTACGGCTTAACACCCTTAAGTTCGAAAGAAGAGAAAGTTGAAGTTATCCAAAAAGCGCAACAAACTATAAAAGAAATAACGAATACGACCCCTAACTACTTTCGTTTTCCGGGAGGCTGCTATCAAGAACAAGACCTACAATTGGTTAACGAATCAGGTTTAAGGGCAGTTCAGTGGGATGTAGTTTCAGGCGACGCTTTTGCCAACAACGCTTCTTCTATAGTGAATAAAACATTAAGCAATACCCGCAACGGATCAATCATAGTCTTTCATTTGGGCGGGCCAAACGCTCCTCATACCGCTCAAGCTATAAAAGAAATAATACCCAAATTGGAAGAAGAGGGTTTTAAGTTCGTCACTCTTCAGTCATTACTCGACCCTCCCAGTGTTTCCCCTGTAAGATAATTTGAAATTTTACCTCTTTCTGGTATTATTAAAACAATGAACAAGCTTACTGCTCAAATTATAGCAGGAATTGGAGGTATTTATTTGGCTCTACAATTTCTGCCTAAAGTTAGCTTTACTGATCCCGCAATAGAAAAGAAGTTTCTTTATTTGGTTCTAACCGGGGCAGTAATCGGACTGGCTAATTTTTTTATTAAGCCCCCTTTGGATATTATCACTTACCCATTAAGAGTTTTAACACTCGGACTATTCAGTTTGATTGTGGATATGGGAATAGTCTGGGCAACGGATATTCTTTTTGAATCATTGGTAATAGTGGGAATTGTTCCCTTATTCTGGACAACATTGATAATAATGATATTAAGTATAATACTTACAAGAATTAACTTCAAAGATTAATAACAATGTCTATTTTGACCATCATTCAGATCATAATATCAGTAGTTTTAATCGCCTCTATTTTACTCCAACAAAGAGGTGGAGCCTTAGGTTCCTCTTTTGGGGGTAGCGGAGAAGCTTATTCTTCTCAGCGGGGCTTTCAGAAAAAACTTTACTGGGCCACCATTGTACTCGGTTCTGCTTTTATTATTTTCTCTTTAATAAACTTGGTGCTGTAAATGATAAGCGATAAAATTAAAAAATATCTGCCGGACTTTTCGCAATACAAAAGTTTTCCGAGCTGGAAACAATGGAAACAACTACCTAAAGTACTAACCAAATTCGATAAATTCGCCCTTCTTCTTTTTATTATTGTCTTAATAGGATCAGCTGCTTCTTTGGGCGCTTACTACAAATACAGGCATACTGTTCCTCAGCCCGCCCAAGGAGGAACTTTTACTGAAGGAATGACGGGACAGCCACGTTTTATCAACCCCGTTTACGTTTCCAGCAATGATATAGACCGTTCTTTAGTACAGTTAACCTTCGCGGGACTAATGCAGTACAAGGACGGAAAGATCATACCCGACTTGGCTAAGAGCTATAATACTGAAGACGGAAAAGTATGGACAGTCACACTCAAAGAAGATATTACCTGGCAGGACGGAGAACCCATTACAGCTGAAGACGTAGTTTTTACAGTCAACGTTTTACAAGATTCTGATTACAAAAGTCCTCAGCGTGTAAATTGGATCGGAGTAAACGCGAAAAAGGTATCCACCAAAAAGGTAAAATTCGAACTAAGTACGGCTTATCCTCAATTTCTTGAAAACCTTACTCTAAAAATCATTCCCAAGCACGTTTGGAAGAATATCCAGCCCGCTGATTTTTCTTTATCTTCCTATAATCTAAAACCAATTGGCTCCGGACCTTATCAAATTGAAGACATAGACCAAGAAGAAAACCGTATTAATTCTTTAACTTTAGTTAGAAATAAAAATTACCACGACCAACCATACTTGGATAAAATAATCTTTAAATTTTACAAAAACAAAGACCAATTGATTGAAGCCGCAGAAAAGGAAAAAGTTAACGGAGTTTCCCTAAGCACCTCCACTCAACTTGAATCTTTTGAAAGCCATAATTTTTCTCTACCCCGCTACTTTGCAGTCTTCTTCAATCCTGAAAACTCAGAACTGCTTTCAAACAAGAACATAAGGAGAGCGCTAAATTATGCAACCGATCGAAAAGAATTAGTAGAAAAAGTGTTGGATGGAAAAGGGAATCCGGTTTACTCCCCTATTCTGCCCTCCATCTATGGCTTTAAGCAACCTTCACAGAAATACGCTTTTGATTTGAATAAAGCCAAAGAAATATTAAAAAATGAAGGCTTTGAAGATAATAACGAAAATGGTCTTCGTGAAAAAACAAAAGAGCAAGATTTTCAATTCAATCAAAGGCTGGAAGGAGGAATGGAAAACGCATCTGTAGAAGAGTTACAAAAATGTTTAGTAAAAGAAGTGGATTATAGCCAGGAAAACGTTACCAGTTATTTCGGTGACAAAACAAAGGAAGCCGTAACTAAGTTTCAGGAAAAGTACAAAGAAGATGTGTTACAACCTCACGACCTAGAATCGGGAACGGGCATTGTCGGACAATCTACCCGTAAAAAACTAAATCAGGTTTGTTTTGAAACTCCCAAGCAACCTCTTTCCGTTCAACTGACCTTGGTAGACCAACCGGAAATGAACCAAGTAGCTAATCTATTGAAGAAACAATGGAAAAAGGCGGGGGTTGATCTTAAAATCAATTCTGTTTCTTTGTCCAAATTAAAAACGGACCATATTAAATCCAGGAACTACGAAAGTCTGCTGTTCGGCCAAAGTTTGGGAATAAAACCCGATTTCTATTCTTTTTGGCATTCCTCTCAGGACAAAGACCCCGGACTAAACTTAGCTAAATACGACTCCGAAGAGGCAGATAAGCTTTTGGGGGAGGCAAGAAAGACCCTAGATAATAATAAACGAGCTGATCTTTACGAAGACTTTCAAAAACTATTATTAGAAGAAGCTCCCGTTGTTTTCCTTTATAATCCTAAGTTTACCTATCAAACTTCTAAAATTAAAGGCGTTGAACCTTCATTAATCGTCAATCCCGCTCACCGCTTCAGTTTGGTGAAGGATTGGTATTTAAAGCTTAAAGGAGTATGGAGATAAGTATGAAACAAGCAGTTTTAGACTTTCCTCAACAATTTCAAGTAGGCCTTGAGGCTGCTCAAGGAGTTGAGGTAAGCAAGGAATTCAGTAATATAATAATTTGCGGCATGGGAGGTTCCGCTTTGCCGGCGAATTTACTAATCACTTACAAGCCCGAATTGGAACTTCCACTTTACATTCCTCGTAATTATGAACTACCACCTCAAACCGATGAAGACTCTTTAGTAATATGTATCTCCTACTCCGGTAACACCGAGGAAACTATTTCTTGTTACAAACAAGCCCTGGCACAAGACTTAACTCCACTGGCAATCACGACCGGAGGCGAATTAAAAGAACTAGCTGAAGAGAATAACTTACCGGTAGCTAAAATACCTTCGGGTATTCAACCTCGACAGGCTGTGGGTTATCAATTTTCAGCTCTCTTGCAAATTTTAAATAACTGTGGTATAGTTTCAAAACCTGATCTACTCCATTTGGAACAAGACCTTGAACCTCAAGAATTAGAACAACAAGGAAAAGATCTTGCCAAGCTACTTACTAACAAGTTACCAATTATTTACAGTTCGGAAAGATTTAAAGCACTAGCGAGGATTTGGAAGATTAAGTTCAATGAAAATGCTAAAAGTATGGCCTTCTGGAATTATTTTCCGGAGCTAAATCATAATGAAATGACGGGGTTTGAATTAGCAGAAAAGCAAGTTGACCCAGAAAAGATCCAAGTTTTAATATTAAAAAACCAGGAAAAAGAAAAGATTGCCGAGAGAATAAAATTAACCAAGCAGCTATTAAACAAACGGGAAATAAATACAAAAATTATTCCCGTTGAAGGAGAAACTCTTTTGACAAAAGTTTTTAATAGTTTATTGCTCTCGGACTGGACAACTTACTACCTTGCCAAGCAGTACGGGGTTGATCCGGAACCCGTACCAATCATAGAGGACTTCAAAGAACAACTATAACCATTAACGCCGCGGTGGCGGAACTGGCAGACGCGCACGGTTCAGGGCCGTGTGTCTTCATGACATGTGGGTTCGAATCCCACCCGCGGCACCTTCTGAAACTTTTTATTTTTAAAAGTTTCACAAAAAACTTAAATATTAATTTAAATGAATAACATAAACTAAACAAATTATGACAGACAACAAAGACAAATTGAAAATTATACCTCTAGGCGGAACAGAAGAAGTAGGAAGAAACTGTACCGTTTTTGAATACCAGGACCAAATTTTAATCGTGGATCTTGGTTTGGGTTTTCCCGAGGAAGATATGCCGGGAGTTGATTACATCATTCCCAACACAAAATACCTACAACAGAATTCAGAAAAGATTAAAGGGGCGATTATTACCCACGGACACTACGATCACATCGGTGCAATTCCTCACGTAGTTGACCGATTGGGAAATCCTCCCATCTTTACCGGAGAGTTAACTCAAAAGATCATCGAAAAAAGACAGGAAGATTATTCCAATGTATCCAAACCGGACATCCATCAGGTAGAAGCCGGGGATACTGTTGAATTGGGTGACTTTACGGTAGAGTTCTTTAATGTGAACCACAACATCCCAAACAGTTTGGGAGCGGTCATTCGTACTCCGGTTGGTAACGTAATTCATACCGGAGACTTCAAGTTTGATCGTAATCCGGTTTCGGAAGACCCCACTGACATTCCTAAATTGGCCTCACTCGGAGAAGAAGGAGTACTTGCTCTGTTATCGGATTCCACCAATGCTGAAAAAGAAGGCTTCTCTACTTCGGAAACTGAAATTAAAGAAAATCTAAATCAAATCTTTGAAAGATTTGAGGATAATCGGCTGATTGTCTCTACTTTTTCTTCTTTGATTTCCAGAGTACAGCAGGTCTTTGATTTAGCCGAAAAACACAACCGTAAAGTAGCGGTAGACGGATACAGCATGAAGACCAACGTAGAAATAGCCAAAGAATTGGGCTATTTGAAATTTCACAAAGGTACTCAGATACCGATGAAAAAGGTCTCTAACTACAAACCCGAAGACGTAGTGATATTAGCTACCGGAGCTCAAGGAGAAGGTAATGCTGCCTTAATGAGAATAGCCCAGGGCAACCACCGTCATATCAAGCTAAGTAAGAAAGACGTAGTTATCTTTTCTTCTTCAATCGTACCCGGTAATGAAAACACCGTTCAAAGCTTGAAAGACATCATATTCCGACAGGGAGCAAAAGTAATTGACTACGAAATGATGGATATTCATACTGGTGGACACGCAAAAGAAGAAGACTTGAAAATGCTGATTAATTTAGTGCAACCCAAATATCTGATTCCGGTTGAAGGAAATTACTACATGCTTAAGTTGCAAACGGAATTGGCTCAGAAAATGGGAATGCCCAAAGAGAATACTGTAATCTTGGGAAACGGAGACATGGCAATCCTGGACCAAAACGAAATAGAAGTAAGAGAGAATGAAGTTCCTTCAAATTATGTATTCGTAGATGGACTCGGGGTCGGAGACGTAGGAGAAATAGTACTCAGAGACAGGCAGAAAATGTCCGAGGAAGGAATGTTCGTGGTTATCGTCCAAGTCAATAGTGACAGCGGCGAAGTTGAGGGCCACATCAACATCATCTCCAGGGGCTTCGTTTATTTAGAAGATTCAAAAGACTTACTCAACGACGCAAGAAAAAAGATAAAGGATATTGTTTCCGAAGAAGCAGCCGGACAACAATCACTCAATTGGTCTTATCTCAAAGACGTTTTAAGGGACCGCCTCGGTGACTTTCTTTATCAAAAAACCCACCGACGTCCAATGGTCCTGCCAGTAGTCATTGAAGTTTAAACAAAACCATGAAAGTATTTAGTGGAATACAACCAACAGGTTCTCTTCATCTAGGCAATTATTTAGGTGCAATAAAGCAATGGATTGAGCTACAAGAAGAGCATGATTGCCTGTTCTGTATTGTAGATCTACATGCTCTTACCTCCGATTACAACCCCGAAGAGCTGCCCGAATCCATTGTTAACAAGGTTGCAGCTTATCTTGCCGCGGGAGTGAATCCCCAACAATCCACTATCTTCGTACAGTCTCAAGTAAAAGAACATGCTGAGCTTGCTTGGTTATTGTCTACGGTAACTCCGGTCGGAGAGCTTGAGCGCATGACTCAATACAAAAAGAAGAGCAAAAAACAAAAATCAGTGAATGCCGGACTTCTTAATTACCCGGTGCTGATGGCCGCCGATATTCTGCTTTACAAATCAGAACTAGTACCAGTCGGTGAAGACCAACAACAACATTTAGAATTAACCAGAACTATTGCTCGTAAGTTTAACAATAAGTTCGGGAATACTTTTCCCGAACCCGAAGCGAAAACCACCGAGCAAGGAGCTCGAATAATGTCCTTGCAGGAACCAACCAACAAAATGTCCAAGTCCGACGGGGAAGAAAGTTACGTTTCACTTTTTGATTCTCCCGAAGAGATAAAAGAAAAGATCATGAGCGCTCAAACGGATTCCGGCCGGGAGATAAAGTACGATGAGAAAGAGAAACCCGGAATTTCAAACTTAATCAATATCTACAGTTTGTTCAGCGATAAAGAAGTTTCACAGGTTGAGCAAGAATTCAACGGCGGTTATCAAGAATTTAAAAAAGCCCTAGCCGAACTGGTAATTCAAGAGCTAGAGCCGTTTCGTCAGAAGAAAGATGAACTCAGCAAAAATCAAATTAATGAAATTTTAGAAGAAGGAAGAAAAGAAGCTGAACAACGAGCACAAGATACCATGAAAGAAATTAAAGAAAAGATGGGATTACCTTATTAAAAAAAGAGAAAATCAATTGTCTACAACCAAGGAGCGGACCTCCTTGGTTTTTTCTTTCATTAACTGCTCATTGTCGGCTTCTAAATTCAGTCTTAATACTGGCTCCGTATTGGAGGGTCTTACATTGAACCACCAATCATCAAATTCAATGCTGATTCCGTCCAAGTGTAATACTTGCTGTGCTTCTTCTTCATAGTGTTCCACCAAATCATCCATAATCTGTTTTTTGTTATCTACTTCAAAGTTTATTTCTCCCGATTGATAATATTTTTTTAAGGGTCTGATTAAATCTTTCAAGGTTTCTTGCCCAGAGATTTTTTTCAATAACTGAATTACAGCCAACAAAGGCGACTCGAAGTAAGTAACTCGGTTTTTAATTTCAAAGGGATAGAAATAATGGCTGGACAGTTCACCCGCAAAAATAGCTTCCTTTTCCCTCATAATTTGTTTAATAAAAGAATGTCCTACTCTGGTTTTAACCGGTTCCCCGCCGTTGTTGCTAATAACTTCCGGTACTATTTTACTTGATCTTAAATCGTAAACAACAGGACCTTTCTTGTCTTTTAGCTGCTCTTCCGCAAGCAAGGCGGTAATGTAATCGCCCCCGATCACTCCCAGGTCTTTATCCACGAATCCCACTCTGTCCGCATCTCCGTCAAAAGCGACCCCTATCTCAATATCTTCTTTCTTCATTAATTGCTTTAAATCTTTTAAAGTTTCTTCTTTTAAAGGATTGGCTTCATGATTAGGAAACGTACAATCGGGTTCGGAATAAAGCATTTCGTAATCAATTCCCAACTCATTTAATAAAGGTTCGACCAGTATTCCGGCCATACCATTTCCACAATCTATAGCAATTTTTTGATTTAAATTAATTTCCGTAACTAACCTTCTTAAATATTCCTGCTTCACTTCTCTCGTATCCGGTTGTATCTGACTCATTTTCTCTTGTAAGGATTTTACCTCCCAATCGGAGTTGTTGATTAACTCTTGAATTTCATCAAATCCGGTTTCTCCGCTCACGGGAATACCATTTTCTCCAGTTACTTTTAATCCGTTATAGCCGGCAGGATTATGGGAAGCCGTTATCATTAATCCTCCACTCGCTTCAAAATAACCAGTAGCGAAGTAAAGCAAGGGAGTAGTTGCTTCTCCAATATTAATAACTTGCCCTCCCTGCTCCTCTATTCCGGCGGCCAGAGCCTTAAACAGCTCAAAAGAAGAAGGTCGAGCATCTCTTCCGATAACAACCTCATCTCCGTCTAAAAACTCAAAATAGGCCCTTCCGAACAAATAAAAGATTTCGGGATTGATCTGATCGGGGTAAGTCCCTCGAATATCGTAGGCTTTAAAAATTTCAGAATCAATATTGACCATAAACTATAATTATTATAGCATTAAACTAATAAAAACAAAATTATCTTCCTGTCTAGAACAAGCTCTCACAGGCAAGCTGAGCATGGTCTTGCTTGCAAGTCAGCTTGCCGAGAGGGCAGAGCGCAAAACTCCGCTGGAAGTTTTGACGACTCGGTTGTTAATAGACAGGAAAGATATATTTTGAAAAGAATTAATTATAATCTTCTCTCACTCTGCAATTATAACCTATCCTCGCCAATACTCGGAAGGTTGAGAATTGTAGCGTAGCTACCGCTAGTTCACTTACTCACTCGCTTCAAAAGTTTAAATAATTAACATCATTTAACTTTCTCGCTTGCTCGTAAATATGAGTTTTTCCGTAGGTATAACCGGTTTACCCAATGTAGGAAAAAGTACCCTGTTCAACGCCCTTACCCGGGACCAGGTTGATATTTCCAATTATCCTTTCTGTACTATCGAACCCAATATAGGGGTGGTAGAAGTACCCGATAAACGGCTACAAGAGATAGCGGAAGTTGTTGAACCGGAAAAGGTTACCCCTACCGTAATTGAATTCGTAGACATTGCCGGATTGGTTAAGCAGGCTCACGAGGGTGAAGGTTTGGGTAATCAATTTTTAGCGAATGTTAGAGAATGCGACGCCATTTTGGAAGTAGTAAGAGTCTTTCCTTCCGACAAGATCAAACATGTAGAAGAAAGAGTTGATCCACAAGAAGACATTGAAATAATCAATACCGAATTGATGATGAAAGACCTGCAAACCATAGAAAAAGCCCTGGAAGACCATCCTGAAAAAGA
>JAZKSW010000042.1:0-4692 GCA_036625875.1 Minisyncoccota bacterium | reverse complement strand
AGAAAAATGAAAAAGAAAAAGAACAAATTGAAGAACAATATGAAGACTGGTCTAAGGTAGAGGAAAAACTTCATGAACAAGACCAATCATTCTGAAAAAGTATTAGTAGCAATGTCGGGAGGAGTTGATTCTTCTGTGACTGCAACCCTTCTAAAAAGGGCTGGATTTGATGTTGCAGGTGCTTTTATGAAATTATGGAGGCCTGGTGATAACTTTAAACAAGACAAGAACGAAGAAAAAGCGAAAGAAATAGCTGACTCCTTGGATATCCCTTTTTATAGTTTTAATTTCGGGGAAGAGTTTAAAGCAGAAGTAGTCGATTATTTTTTAAAAGAATATCGGCAGGGTAGAACTCCCAATCCTTGTGTAGTTTGTAATAACGAGATAAAGTTCGGTTTGTTTTTAAAACAAGCCTCGGACTTAAATGTTGATTTTATCGCTACGGGCCATTATGCTCGCTTGAAAAGGAATAATAAAGTTAATATTTACCGACCAAAAGATAAAAGTAAAGATCAGACTTACTTTTTATGGCAACTTGATCAGAACAAGTTAGACAAGGTTTTGTTTCCTTTGGGAAATTTTGAAAGAGAAGAAGTGGAGAGAATGGCCGATAGTCTTAATTTGCCTGATCGGGCTCAGGAATCTCACGAAGTTTGCTTTATACCCAACGAGATAAAGGATTTTTTAAATAAACACTTGGATGAAAAACCCGGTAAAATTATATCTGAAGATGGAGAAGAACTTGGGGAACATGAAGGTGCATACTTATTTACACTGGGGCAGAGAAAAGGATTAGGATTATCTAATGGTCCTTGGTATGTATTGGAGAAGAACGTGAAAGAGAACAAGATAGTAGTTACAAAGGAAAGAGAAAATTTAAAGAAAAAAGAACTAATAGCTGATGAAATAAATTGGATTTCCGGCAAACCGGATTTACCAATGAAGGTAATAACTAAAATAAGGTACAATTCTTCCGGGGTAAAAGCAGAATTAAAAGAGCAAGATAATAAATTAAAAGTAACTTTTAATGAATCACAATGGGCAATTGCACCGGGACAATCTGTCGTGTTTTATTCTGGTGATCAATTACTGGGAGGAGGAGTAATACAATAATTGTTTTCCACATTTTTAATTCATCAATATTTGATACAATTAAAGTAGATTATGAATATTCTAAAAGAAAAAGGTGAAGCGGTATTATTGGGTAACGAAGCTGTTGCTCGAGGTGCACTAGAAGCAGGAGTTCAATTTGCAGCTACTTATCCAGGTACCCCTTCTTCAGAAATAGGAGATAGTTTTTCGGAAATTCAAAGTTCGGAGGAACGGTTTGATAATTTTTACTTTGAGTATTCTCCCAATGAAAAAACTGCTCTGGAAGCAGTTATTGGAGCAAGTTATTCGGGACTGAAAAGTATTGTTTCAATGAAGCATTTTGGATTGAATGTTGCTTCGGACAGCTTCATGCCCTTTTTGTATACTGGATGTAACGGACCCACGGTAATAGTTGTTGCGGACGATCCTTCTTGTTGGTCCTCCGGGCAATCCGAACAGAATACCAGGGCATTTGCAAGATTAGCTCACGTACCCATTTTAGAGCCTTCGGACCCGAAGGAGGCCAAGGAGTTTGTGAAGCGTGGTTTCGAACTCTCTGAGCAATTTAATATTCCGGTAATGGTTCGGATAACCACGAGGGTAGCTCACCAACGTCAAGTAGTACCCTTAAGAAAGATAAACGTACCTCAACCCGAAGCGGAATTCGAGAAAAAATTTGATCAGTATGTGACTATGCCTCCTCGTGTTTTAGAGTTGAAAGCTGAATTGCTGGATAAAATTAAAGAAATTAAGAAAAAGTCTGAACGTAGCGAACTTAATCCAATTGAATCCATCAATAGTCACGTTTCTGATTTGGGAATTATTGTTTCGGGAGTTTCTTATAATTATGTTAAAGAAGCACTGGAAAAATTAGATTTAGAGGTACCGGTGCTAAAACTTGGGTACTTTTATCCACTGCCTGAACAGAAGATTAAAAACTTTATTAAAGATTTAGAGAAAGTTTTGGTAGTAGAAGAATTAGAACCTTACTTAGAAGATAAAATTAAAGGCTTAGCTAAAAACAATAATTCTGGTTTGGAAATTTTGGGAAAAGAACTTCTTACTTCAGCTAAAAAGAATTTTTCTAAAGAGCTTCCATCCATAGTGGAAGAATTAAAACCTGAGTATGTAATAGAAGCTTTAAATGAAATTACTGATGCTGATCATGTGGTGGATAAAAAACAAATAGAGACCGTTAAACATATCCCACGTTTTTGCACGGATTCCGGTTCCGGATCGGGTTGTCCTTATTGGCGGCTCTTTGCTGCAGTAAGGGAAGCAGCCAACAAAGTAGAGGAAGAACAAGAATTGGAAATTATTTACGGAGGAGATATCGGTTGTTACATGATGGGGGGACTACCTCATACCGAAATGCAAGATTACTTATTGAATATGGGTTCTTCGGTGGGAATATCTCACGGAGTTCAAAAAGCCCTGGAACAAGGAGGTGCCGACCAAAAAGTAATTGCTTTTATTGGAGATTCCACTTTCTTTCATGCCGGAATGCCCGCTTTGGTTAACACAGTTTACAATGATTCCGATCCTTTAATTATCGTGGCTGATAATAGAATTACCGCTATGACCGGTCTTCAACCCAATCCGGGAATGCAGAGAACAGGAATGGGTCAAGAATCACCAAGTATTAGAATTGAAGACATAGCCGAAGCGGTAGGAGTAGAAAATATAGCAGTAGTGGATGAAGTAGAAGAGTTCGGTAAAATATCTGATACGGTAGAAGAGTTTTTAAATAAGGATGAAGCCTCAGTAATCGTAGCCAAGCATCCCTGCTGGTTAAATGCGCAACAAAAAAATGGATAATAAATCGGAAAAACTTAATATGATGTTGGCTGGAGTTGGAGGACAGGGCTTGATTACCCTAACCCAGGTTATGGGGCAACTTGCTTTGTTAGACGGAGTAGAGTTTCGTTCCTCTGAGTTGCATGGTTTAAGCCAGAGAGGCGGTTCGGTAAACATTCATGTTAGATTGGGAAAAAAGATCAACAGCCCTTTAATAACTCCCGGCGATCTGAACTTGGCTTTGGCATTAGAGAGCCAAGAAGCTCTAACTTGCGCTCAATATGCTTCCGAAGAGACGGAATTTTTGATAAACGAATATCAAACTCCTACCTTGTCAGAAAGTGCTTCTAATAAAGAAGTGATGGAGCGTCTTAGAGATATTAGTGACCGGCTTAAACTAGTTCCTGCTACTAAGATTTGTAAGAGGGAATTTGATACCGGAGTCGTGGCCGGAGTATTTATGCTCGGTTATGCTTTTAGGAGAGATCACTTTGACTTTAATCAAGAACTTTTTAGTAAAGCCATTGAAAGACAAATTCCCGAAAAATATTGGGAGATGAACAAAGAAGCCTTTGAATTAGGTCTGAATTACAAAGGTCAAAAATAATTAATTAAATTTTAATTAAAATTATGTCTAATCTTGATGATAAAACGGCATTAGTAACTGGAGCTCGAAGAGGAATTGGTAAAGCAATAGCAATGGAGTTAAGTAAAAAAGGCGCCTCGGTAGCTGTTACTGATATCAATAAAGAAGATTGCGAAGAGGTGGTTCAGGAGTTGAAAGAAGACGGAATAGCCCTGGAACTTGATGTGACCGAAGAAGAACAAGTTGAAGAAGCGGTTAATAAAACGAAAGAAGAGTTAGGATCTATTGATATCCTAGTTAACAATGCGGGGATCGCTCCTCTTGATGATTATATGGAAACGGAAAAAGAAGATTGGGAACAAGTTTTATCGGTTAATTTGGAAGGCGCTTATCTTGTTACTAAATATGCTTTACCCCAAATGATAGATCAAGAGTGGGGGCGAGTAATAAGTATTTCTTCCATTGCCGCTGTTGCTTATTGGGCTAAATTAACACATTACTCAGCGTCTAAATCAGGTATTATCGGTCTGACCAAAAACTTGGCCGGTAGAGTCGGAAAACACGGAATTACGGTTAATGCTATTTGTCCCGGAGCAATTCAAACTCAAATGCTGGAAGATGTTACGGAAAAATTGGGAATGAGCCAAGAGCAAATCTTACAGCATACGCCCGTAAATAGAGTAGGTAAACCGGAGGATATTGCTAACCTTGTCGGTTTTCTTGCCTCACCGGAAACAAGCTTTATTACTGGTCAAGCCATCACTGCAGATGGCGGCTACACTCTCATGTGATGAGTTTTGATGAAGATACAACTTTAGAAGAACTTTTGGAAGATGAGGAAGCTAAAGAAGTTTTGGAGAAATACGAACTTCCGTGCTTGGGGTGTCCGATGGCACAATTTGAGATGCAAGATTTAACTCTAAAGGATATGTGCAACCGTTATAATTTAGACGTGGATAAAATCCTAGAAGAGTTAAATGAGTGAAGAAGATAAAAAATTAAAGAAGATTAAAGAGGAAGTTGTTGATTGCCAAAAGTGTCCTCTTTATAAAAATAGAATTAAACCGGTGATTGGAGAGGGGGATCATCAAGCAGATATTATGTTTGTAGGAGAAGCGCCCGGAGCCGAAGAAAACAAAACTGGTCGCCCTTTTTGTGGTAAGGCAGGTGATATTCTTAATGATCTGCTAAAGAGTGTAGGTATTAAGAGGGAAGAA
>JAZKSW010000005.1:0-24229 GCA_036625875.1 Minisyncoccota bacterium | reverse complement strand
CCCAAACAAGCAACTGAGGAAGAAGAAACTGTTGAACAAGTAAAAAAGATGGAGAATGAACCGCAAGAAGTCGAACAGCAGGAGAAAGAAGAGAGGGAAGAGGAACCTCAAAAGCAACAAAAACAGACAGAAGAAGAATACAGAGAGTCAGTTGAGGGTCGGCAAACAGAAGAACAAAAAGACGAATTCTTGGAAAAACTGAAAAAGGAAAGACAAAAACAGCAAGAGGAAGATGAAATGATGAAAGAGAAACAAGAATTAGAGGAAAAAGAACAATACCAACCGCCAAAACCACCCGAAAAAGAAGCAGAGAAGCAAGAGAAGGAGTGGTTCGATAAAAAAAGAGAAGCCCGACAACAGAGAAAAGCAGAAGAACAAGAAAAAGATAAAAAAGAAAGACTGGAAAACCTAAAAAACAAATTAAAAAATATTCAAGAGGAAGAAGATGAAAAAAGAGAGGAATTTTTATCTAAGATAAAAGAAGAGAAGGCTACGGAACGAGGTTCGCGCGCTCAACCTCAACAAGAACAATCGGAAGGACCACCTCCTTCCGAACCCTCAAGTGGTAATTTACAATTTGAGGTTCCGGAAAGACCTTCCTCCGGAAAGAAAATAGCATCCCGTGTTTTAATTGTAGTCCTGGTAATCTTGTTATTAGCGGGGATCGGCGGATTGGGATATTGGTTCTTTGCAATAAGAGGAGAAGAACCCAAAGGCCCCGAAGATTATGTTACCCAGCAATCCTGTAAAGATGCCGACTTTTACTGGTATGATAACGCTTGCCACGAACAAGAACAGGAGGAAGAAGAAGTCGTAAGACCGAAGAAGCCAAGCGACTTTGAAAAAGAAACAACTTGTACGGATGCAGGCTTTCACTGGTATGCCGCGACAAGTTCAGCACAAGCGACTTGTCATGAAGAACCACAACCGGAACCCGAGCCCGAACCGGAACCCAAACCTTCTGCTTCTCTGATAAAGGTGGATCAAACAAAGATATTAACAGCTTCTTCCAGTGAAGATATTTCTCCCGTATTGAATGAATATTTACAACAAGAATTGGAAAAAGGATTCACCAGAATAATAATAAAGAACGAAAAGAAAAACGAATTTTCCGACTTATCAAGCATCTTTTCGGTCTTTGAAATAAAGGCTGCTACTAGCTTTCACGCTAGCTTAAGGGCAAGTTCAACCTTCTTCGTCTATACTAACGAAGAGAAGAAAAGGCCGGGTTTTATCACTGAAGTTAAGGAGAACAAGAACGAAGATCTATCCAAGTTACTGAGCAATTGGGAACCGGACATGGAAAGTGACTTTGAAAGCTTCTACGAAATATTAGGCTATGACGGAGAACCTTACAGCAATTCCTTTACTCAAGGCACTCATAACCAACAAAACTTTAGATGTCAGGCCTTTAGTCGAGAGGATCTGGGAATTTGCTACGCCGTAACCAAGAATCATCTCTTATTCACAAGTTCTTGGAAAGGCATGGAAGAATTAATTGATTTACTAAAATCATGAACAACGCTAATCTTGATGATGAGTTACTTCAACAACTCGAAAAACAACTTAAAGAGGAAAAAGAAGAAATTATTGAAGAATTAAAAACTTTCGCTAAGGAGGATGCCGATATAGAAGGTAACTGGGATTCTTTGTATCCGGATTACAACCAAGGGGACGCAGGAGGAGAGAAAAAAGAAAATGAAGCGATGGAGGTTGAAGAGTACACTTCCCGGTTACCCGTAGAGCATAGCCTGGAATTAAAAGTAAAAGCCATCAACTTGGCTTTAAAGAAAATGGAAGAAGGTAATTACGGAATTTGTGAGAATTGTAATGACCCTATCAACGTAGACCGATTAAAGGCTTATCCTGCAGCTAGGACTTGTGTAGATTGTAGTAAATAAAAAAGCCATGAATTAAGTTCATGGTATAGGTTTGTTGTCTATATTAAGTTTTTGTGAAACTTTTTGTCCAAAAAGTTTCAGAGGAGCACCATTTGAAAGTGGTGCTCTTTTGTATTCAAATTAATTAAATTTACCAGCTAATTGTACTTTTCAACGGATAACTAGATAGAGGATTTCTTGCTCTAGGAGTAGCATAATGAAGATGACATCCGGGACCTCCTATTGTAAAGCCGGTACTTCCCATTCTGCCTATGATTTGAGCTCGGTGTACTTCTTGACCGGGGACTACATTTATCTGGGAAAGATGCGCATAAAGCGTAACCACTCCGTTAGGATGCTTAATAGTTACTCTATTGCCTAACATACCCGCATAACCCGCTCTTTTAACTGTTCCTCCCGCTACTGCCACTATTCGGCTCCCACAGTTATTAGCAATATCAACTGCATGCATGGAGGGTTTATGCGTCACTCCACTCGTAGTTTGAGTAATTACTCCTTGAGCAGGATAACTGAAGGAAGTATCTCCCAGAGGTATTTTCTCAGCTGCAGCCACTGTTTCCGGTTTTTCTGCATTTGGTAGAATTAAAGTGTCTCCAGCATAAATGTCAGCACCGCTTTCAAGGTTATTGTAATCAACGATCTTGCTTGCCTTAGTATCATAAGCCTGAGCTATACCGCTAATCGTATCACCCGACCGGACGGAATAAAGAACACCGTCTAAGGGCAAAATTATTAATTCATCTCCGGGTTGCAAAGTACTATTTACGGTTAAATCATTAGCCCATAATATAGTATCAGTTTTCAAATCAAAATTATCCGCTATTGAAGAAACAGTATCTCCTTTTTCCACCGTATATTTGGTTATTTCACTTCGTTCCTCATTAGAACTCACAGATCCTAAAGTTTGAGGTTGCACCAAACCGGGAGTTCGGTTACTCTGTAAAATAGAACTCTCCACTATTCTTAGTGGAGCTGAGACTGTATTAGTACGTTTAGATTTGAGAAATAAGCTTTGATTGGAAACACTGGTATCCGCTTGCAGCTTTTTCGGAGAAGGATAAGAGGCTAATATTAAAGCAAAAACAAAAACCCCTATGACCAACAAGGGCCTTATTATTAAAGAAAAGCTTTGCAAGCGCTTCAAATCAAAGCTGCTTCTCCATGCTTTCTTTAATTGTTTCGGTAGAATAGAAATAATATCAATTCTCTACTTTATCTAATTGTAGTTATATCCACTTCAAAGTCAAATTACTTTTCCACAAATAATCCACTAATGTAATGAATTTACTTTCAGAAGCAAAAATTAAAGAACTACTGGCCCAACACAACATCAGAGCCGACAAGAACCAAGGACAGAATTTTTTAACCTCAAAAGTAGCTCTAAACAAACTTTTGGGTACTGCTGACTTGAGAAAGAACGATCACGTATTGGAAGTAGGGCCCGGTTTAGGAACCATAACCAAGGAATTAGCAGAAAAAGTAAAACAGGTAACAGCAGTGGAGCGCGACTCACGCCTGGTAAAAATTCTAAACCAGACTTGTGATTTAAATAATGTAGAGGTGATTAATGAAGATTTTTTAGAGTTAGACCTTTCCCACTTTAAAAATTACAAGGTAGTAAGCTCCCTACCCTTTAATGCCGCTACTGCTATTATTAGAAAAATCCTGGAAGAATCAACTCCTAACTTAATGGCGGTGACCGTCCAAGAGGAAGTAGCGGAGAAAATAACTACCAATCCTCCGGAAATGACCGTAGTAGCCTCTGCCATCCAATTTTACAGTAATCCTGAAATAGCAGGCAGTATTTCCAAGCAGGAATTCTTTCCTGAACCGAAAGTTAATTCTTCTATTCTGAAAATCACCGATATTTTACCTTTAAACCATAAATACAGAAAAGAAAATTTCAACCAAGCATTCTTCAAGGTAATGAAAGGAGGATTCGCTCACTCCCGTAAGAAACTGATTAACAGCTTAGAATTAGAATTAAGCTTTAACAAAAATGGATTAAAGCAAATACTTAAAAAAAGCAACATTGAACCGGGCAGAAGAGCAGAAACTTTAACCAATGACGAATGGATAAAACTAACTAAGCAATTTATTAAATTGTCCTCCTAATATTTTTTTGTTATAATCACGAGTGAGTAAGAAAATTAAAATGGTTCACTTATTTTAATCTTTTGAGGGGAGCGAGTAATTTCAAGCTTTGCTTATAATCAGGCAATGTTTCAAGTGCTGAAGAAAATTAAAAATTCCATTTCCAAAAAACACTTATTGATTTTAATATTAGTAGGAGGAGTTTTGATTTTTCTACCCCAACTGATCGAGGCTGCTAACTGTGGTACTTTTGATCTTGTTTGTAAGGGACAAAATCTTATCTTGTTGATAATGAAACATTTGACTACCCTACCGTTAAAAGCTGCCACCTCCATGTTAAATTGGGTCCTGGAAGGAGGATTTTTAGCTCAAGACATAGGCTATCAACCTCATAACAATGATATTATTAAAGCAGGATGGGAACCGGTCAGGAATTTTGCTAACATGTTTTTTATCGTGGGGTTAATAATTATTGGAGTAGCTACCGCCCTTCAGTACGAAGAATATAAAGCGCAGAAAGCTTTACCCAAGTTATTAATAGTGGCCTTGTTAATCAACTTCACCCCTGCTTTAGCAGCTGCAGTTATTGACTTTGCCGACGCAGCAACGGAAGCGTTTTTAGCAGAAGCGGGAGCCGGAGGTTTTACTACTATAGAACAAACAATGGAAACACCGGGAGGAGCCCAAGCAAACAGCATTCAAGGATATGTTGGTTCTTATATGTCCGAATTAAGTAATGCGGATACGGTGGGAGCTTTGGGAGAGGCATTCTTTTTGATGTTGTTCGGCTGGGGAGCTACCTTAATTCTATTCATGTTCGCCTTTTTGTTTATGGCTCGTTACGTAGTATTATGGCTTCTAATTATTGTTTCTCCTATTGCTTTCTTCAGTTATATTTTCCCGGCAGCAAAAGAGAAAATCTGGGATGATTGGTGGGAACAATTTGTAAATTGGTGTATTATCGGAATCCCAGCCGCCATTACTTTGCTTTTAGGTAAAGAGGTTTTGATGAAAGCCAACGAAATGACTACCGATGCGGGAATGGGAGACAGTTTAGCTGAAGGTTTAATAACTTTTATTATAACTTTTACCCTTCCTTTACTCTTTTTGGTTATAGGTTATCTAGCTACTTTGAAAGTTAGCGCAATGGGAAGTGAAGCAATTATAAACGGGGCAAAAGCAAGTGGTAAATGGGTAGCCGGAGCAGCCGGTAAGGGAGCCTGGAAAGGAGCGGAAGCAACCGGTGTACCCGACAGGGTTAGAAACCGTTTGGAGGATATGAGGACTTCTCGATCCATAGCTGAACGAGAGGAGGAAGCAGAGGAAAAAGGAGAAGAATTCGATGAAGATTACGGTGCAGCTACCAGAGTAGCTTCCGGTGCATTAGCTCGAAGTAAACGAACTATAGGAAGGTGGGCCTTACGCCAGGGCAGTACAACTACTGAAAGGGTTGAAGGAAAAGTGGATGACGCTGAAGAAACCGATCCCGGAGAAAAAGTCAGTACAATTAAAAGCGGTGCCACAGGAAAGATGGATGAGATGACACAAATCTTAGCGGGAATAGAAGAAGGACAACTTAAGACTATGAAAAAAATGGGGCTTTCTAATAGCAAAATCAAACAGGCTGCTATTACAGCTAGTAAAGTTGCTCCCCAGAAAGCCGAGGACATAGTTAATTCATTCCCCACGATTGCCGACGAAGTTGCTGAAGAATTAACCGACGAGCAAAAAGAAAAAACAGGCTTGACCATGTCCCAGGCCGAAAAAGACAAATACGGATCATTGACCGCTAAAGTAGCTGCCGACTTGGATCTCAATGAAATTGAAAACTTAAATGAAGAAGCCTTTAAAAACGAAAACTTTATGAAGGGTGTTCATTTGGATTGGTCGGGTCGTGAGTTAAGCAAAGCAGGCCAAGAACACGGCAGAGACTTTGTAGAACAATATAATGAACAAGCAAAAGGCAAAGGAAGAGACAAACAATGGTTTGAGAAAAACAACAAAGGTGCAGCCAACTACCTCAGCAATGATGCGGCTCAAGGCATGGGTTATATGTCTCCCTATGAAAAGCAAACCGGAAAGGATGAGCAAACAGAAGAAAGCAAAATAGAAGTATCTTCTTCAACAGAAGGTACCGTTAAATTCAGCTCAAAGGAACGAAATATTTCAGACGAAGAATTTGAAAGGTTCACTCAAGAAAATGAAGTTACTCAAGAAAGATTAGAGACCATAGCAAAACAATTAAAGAAAAATAATAAATTAAGAGATAGAGAAAAGCAGATTTTACAAGAAAAGAATTCTGAAATTGAAAATATCCTCAATAAAATGAAGGATGATTCAGATAATAATTAAATTAGCCAGAACAAGAAAAGCTAAGAAATATAAAAAAGAGGGCGGATTAGAACTCCGCCCTCTATCTGATTATCTAATTTTTTAATTTTTAAGGGATTTCATAGCATCAACAAGTCCCGGTAAACCTTGAGTGATAACGTATGGATTTGATTCTTTTGCTGCTTCTATTCCTTCTACGGTCAATGAAATGGGCTCGTATTCTTTAATCGCTTCGTACTTTATCTTCTTCGCTTCAGCCTCTCCTTTCGCTCTTGTTTTTGCTGCATCTGCCTCATAGCCGGCTATAGCTTCCTTCAAAGTAGCTTCTCTCAAATCTTCCGGTGGATCAAGATTTTTTATGTCCAGTCTTTCTACTTGTACGCCGTAGTCTTCCTCAAGCTGGTCTATTAACCCACTACTGACAATCGTAGCGAAAATGTCTTCACTGAGATCTTCGTATTGACCAGTAAGATTTTTGTATTTCTCGGAGCTCAAAGAATTTCTTATTGCTGGACGAATTAAATTAATCACCATTTCAAGCCAATTTTCGGGAACTAGCATTGCCTTTTTGGGATTGACAACTCTAATTCTCACGGTCACTTCAGCACCTAGAGGTAAAAGATCTTCATCCTCTGCATCCGTCACTTGGAAATAATATAAATCAGGTTGTACTAATATGTAATCAAGTTCTTCATTTTTGTGTATCTTCACTTCTCCGTCTTGACTAAGAGCCGCCCAAGAAAACTTGTAAGTATTCACTTCATACAGAGGGTAATAGGGACTGAAAAATCTAAGTCCACCTCCACGATAAAAGTCTCTATTGTCTTGCCGGAAAATATCATCACTACCGGCAGGGTTTGCTACTTCGTCATAGGTAGTAATTACTTTGTCCGCCTTAGAAGAAGTATCTGCCTCTTTGCCTTGCTTAGTAACCGCCTTTAGGGAAGGTTCATAATAAGTACCTCTCTTTGACTCAATTATCCTATGAATTTCATCCTGCGTTACTTCTCCTATTCCTTTAACTTCTTCGGCAAGTCTTCCTTCACTGGCTGCTTCCCTTAAATCTTCCAAGTTGTCTATACCTTGATTTTCTATGCGTTCCCTAAATTTTTTAGCCCTTGAAAAGCTAAAGCGATCCATTTCGGCAAGATATTTCGCCTCAATTGGCATATCATCTTCTAGCTCTTCGAACTCTTCTATTACTTTTCCGTTTCTCGTGTATTTTCCTAGGGGCACTACGTTTCCTTCGTCATCTAAAGTATGTCCTTCCCATTGGAATAAAGTCTTTACGTATCGACCCGCTTTCATTACGAATTTAGCTTGTCCTTCTTCGAGTTTGGTAAACCATCTGTTGTTTTCGGCTAATCCGTAATAAACGGAAAAGAATAAACTTACAGAACCTCCTACTATCATCAGGCAAATTTGTAGCCAGAAGGGCAGAAGATAAACCCCGAAAAATACACCGGCAGCTACGAGAACAATTGCAAGGTGTTTCCAAGCCGTATTCATGGCTAGTATCAAAACACTAGAAATTCCAACTATCAAGGCCAGCACTGACCACCAGCCAAATCGTAACTCCCAAGCAGTCGGTGCTTGGAATAACCACATAATTGACAAAACAATAACACTCAACACCAATAGAAACGTAAAAAACTGTTCTTCTTGAGAGGGAGACATTTTTATCACTCCTTATATAAATGTCAAAGACCAAAGAATATATCCAATAGAGAATAACTTTCTATTGTTATCCATATTATATTAATTAATACATAATTTGTCAACCTTAACCTTTTCTCCTGCTTCTCCACTTTTATAACCCAACGTTTTTTGTTAAAATAAAGGCAGTTAAACATGGCTAAGAAATATTCCAAAGATGAATTATGGGATGTATATGAAAAACTACCTGAAGAACTTCAGGAGGCTATTTTTTCACCTGACACCGCTGAACGTATTAAACAGGCGTGTGAAAGAGCGGGAGTAGATAAAAACTCCGAGGTAGCTAGATATACCGGTCAGGTGTTGATGGGATTACTTACCCCTAAAGAATTTAAACAAACCTTGAAAGAAGACTTGGAACTCAGTGCAAAGCAAGTTAGAAGTATCTATCGTGAAATTAACCGGTTTATTCTCATGCCAATACGAGATACCTTATCAGCTTTGTACGGAACGGAAATAAAACCAACTCAAAAACCACAAGGAGCAAAAGAGCCGGAACAAACCAATCAACAAGATAAAGCATCTAAAGATAAATATAGAGAATCAATTGAGTAATGGCTCGTTACCGCGTCCCAAAATTTATAGAAAAAGAACCTAAAATTATAGGCCCGATGACCTTTAAGCAATTTACCTATATCGGAGTAGCCGGTTTAATTTCCGCCGTCCTTTACTTTACTGTCTCTCTAATCCCTTTTGTGCTCTCCGCTCTTCTTCTTTTTGCAGTGGCAATGGCTTTAGCTTTTATCACTGTCGGCGGTAAATCTTTGCCAGAGATAATTCTCCATTCCGTTTCGTTCTTGTTTTCTTCCAAAGTTTACTTATGGAAAAAGAAGCAAAGCACTCCTAAAATTATTGAAAAAAGAGAAAAGAAGCAACCACAGCAAACCGATACTAAACAATCTCCTTTAAGAATGACTCAAAAAAGTCGATTAAAAGAAATGGAAACAAAGGTTAAAACAGGTAAAAAGTAATAATTATAAGAACTTCTCGCTCCGCTCGAATTCTTGAAAATTGTCGTGTAGCAGTCACTACGCGACCGCTGGTTCGCTTGCTTCCTCGTTTCAAAAATATAAATAAACAATTATTTAATTTTCTCACTCGTTCACAAATATGCCTGAAGCTGCAACTCAAGACTTTCTAAAATTTGATCAAGTCAGAGAAGGAGTAGTCATATTGAAAAACAAAGCATTAAGGGGTATTTTAATGGTTAATTCTTTAAATTTTGCTCTAAAGACTTCGGACCAGAAAAAATCGATTATCTATCAATTTCAAGAAATGCTGAACTCTCTGGATTTTCCTCTGCAAATTTATCTTAAATCCAGACAGCTTAACATTACCGGTTATTTAGATAAATTAGAACAACTACAAAAGGAACAAGATAATGAATTACTACAAACACAGACCGAAAGTTACCGTAAGTTTATAGATAAAACGGTACAAAAAAACACCATTATGTCAAAGAATTTCTTTGTAGTTGTACCCTACACTTTGAGAGAAGCACAACGAAAGTCGGGAGGAAAAATGCCAAAAAGACATAAAATGACGGAGCAAAAATTCCAAAGAGCAAAAAGGCAACTGTGGCAAAGAATGGAATTCGTAGCGTTGGGGTTGAGAAGGTGTAGTTTAAAAGCCGTACCCCTCACCACTCCGGAAATAATAGAGTTATTCTGGAGCATCCATCATCCACGTAGAGCAGAGGTAGGTTATTACCCGGAAATCCCTCCCGAGATAACTCAACAAAATCAACAACAAAGAGTAACTCAATCAAATTTTAACCAATGAAGATTCCTTTTTTGGACAAATTACTCAATAGAGGAGAAAAAATACCGGAGCAGGTTTTCCAGACTCGGCCCATTGGAGCTAAAGATATAGCCGCTCCGGCTTCGATTAAAGTCAGCGAGGATAATATTAAATTAGGAGAAAGATATGTTAAATCTTTCTTCGTATTTTCCTATCCCCGTTATCTGAGTACGGGCTGGTTGTCTCCCGTAATCAACATGGACACCCCGATGGATGTTTCAATGTTTATTCATCCTGAAGATTCAGAACAAATTCTTAAAAAGTTGAGAAAAAGAACAGCAGAGGTTCAATCAGAAATTGCCGAAAGAGAAGAGAAAGGATTAGTAAGAAGTCCTGAACTGGAAACTGCCTACCAAGACCTGGAAGAATTGAGAGATAAATTACAGACCGCCAGGGAAAAGATGTTTCAATTCTCACTCTATATCACCGTTTACGGAGAAAGCAAAGAAGATTTGAACAGTTCGGAAACCCGGCTAAGATCTATTTTGGAATCCCGGATGATTTATCCTAAGCCAGCTTTATTTCAACAGAAAAAGGGCTTTTTGTCTTCCGTTCCCTACGGAACTGATAAATTGGGAGTAACCAACCCCATGAATACTGCCCCGTTATCCAGTGCCTTTCCGTTTATTTCCTTTGATCTAAGCTCCAATGAGGGAATTCTTTACGGAGTTAACAAACATAATAATTCTTTGGTATTGTTCGACCGCTTTTCTTTAGAAAACGCGAACTCGGTTGTTTTCGGTAAGGCCGGATCCGGAAAGTCATTCTTCGAGAAGCTAGAAATTTTAAGATCCTTAATGATGGGAACGGATGTTATCATAATCGATCCCGAAAACGAATATAAATTCCTGTCGGACGCAGTAGGAGGTTCTTATTACAATATGTCTTTGACTTCCCCTAACCATGTTAACCCTTTTGACCTCCCTCCACCGAGAGAAAACGAAAGGCCGTCAGACGTGTTGAGAAGCAATATTATTAATTTAGTAGGGCTTTTAAGAATAATGCTTGGCGGACTTAATGCCGAGGAAGATGCAATTATAGATCAAGCTCTAACCGAAACTTATCGCGCTCGGGATATTACTCCCGAAACCGACCCCTCTTTATGGGACGAAAGAACCCCTCTAATGGAAGACTTTCAATCTGTTTTGGAAACGATGGAAGGAGCAGAATCACTTGTCAGGAGATTAAGAAAATTCACCGAAGGTAGTTATTCTGAATTCTTCAATAATCCGACCAACGTAGAAATGGATAATAATCTCGTTACCTTCGGTATTAGAGACATGGAAGATGAATTAAGGCCGATGGCCATGTTCATGATTATGCGCTACATTTGGAACACTATTAGAGCTGAACTCAAGAAAAGAATTTTAGTGGTAGACGAAGCATGGTGGATGATGAAGAACGAAGATGGAGCCTCCTTCCTATTCGGCACAGCTAAAAGAGGCAGAAAATATTGGCTTGGAGTTACCACTATTACTCAAGATGTGATTGATTTCATGAAGTCGGACTATGGAAAACCTATTATTACCAACTCTTCTCTCCAATTATTAATGAAACAATCACCTTCAGGAGCCGAAGCAGTTCAAGATGCCTTTAATTTAACTGAAGCAGAAAAAACAATGCTATTAGAAGCTCCGGTAGGAGAAGGGTTGTTTTTTGCAGGGCCTAAGCACGTTGGCTTAAGAGTAGTAGCTTCTTATGCCGAGGAGCAAATAATTACCACCTCTCCGGAAGAAGTTAAGAAGATTAAAGAGTCCAAAAAAGAGTTAGGACAACAATCTTCTAAAAATCAAAGTAGGTTAGAACAAGGAGAATTTTAAAATATGAGCTTTCCTAGCCCGGGTTCCACTATGATGTTCTTTTTGGCTGCGATATTGGACTTAATAGGTCTGGCTTGTTTAGTACTAGACTTTGTAGGAATAGGCTTCGGCATTTCTTTCATTCCCGATTTGTTAGGAGGTGTCTTTCTAGGATCCTGGCTTTACTTTGTCAGGGGAGATGGTATGGGGTTCGGTGGAACCAGTGCTAAGAAACTGATGGGCTTTACCGGAGGGGAATTAATTCCCGCCCTTGGTGACATTGCACCATTTTGGACCATTCTCGTAATAATGGAGATACTTCAGGATTAATATGAATAAAAAACAATATAAAACTTTATTACTTCTTACCTTAATCTCTTTGGGGTTAGGGTTTTTTAATTTAGCGCAAGCTGTAGACTATCCCAACCTTCCGGGTGTAAAGGAGCCTGAACCGGGAGCCGGTATTACGGGACTCTTAACTTACCTTTTTAGTTTGGGATTGTTCGTAGGTGTTATAATAGTAACCGGAGTCTTAATCTATGGAGGAATTTTGTATTTAACTTCGGGAGGTAACGCTACGAGAATTCAAAATGCAAAAAACACGGCCCGTCATGCTTTCTTAGGCCTTCTGTTACTACTGACTTCTGTCTTAATATTAACCACTATTAACCCCCAACTAGTAGAAACTCCTTTTGACGTGGATAGCCCCACTACCACTCCACCAATTAAACCCGATCCTCCTTCTACTGTAAAAGCCACAACTACTTTTCAAGAAATTCCCATTGGAACTCTAACCGAAAAAATATTAGCGAAAGAAATAGATTGCTACCGGAAAGGAGAGAAGTACGAGACGATGGTGGACTGTCAAGATGGTAAGGAGGTAGATACTTTAGTCAATCAAAAAGACGCCCGTCAAGGGTATTGTTATGATTTTATAGAAGAAGATGAACTACTTGTTTTTAAAGACGCTAATCCCGACACGGAACAAATTGACCCCATGACCGAACATGACCGAATGGACTGCCTGACCAAATTCGAAGAACCCGTGAACAAGAAAATGGAAAAATTAAGAGAGTGGGCTGAAAAAATCAAAAATTTAACAAGTGATTGTTCTACTGAATACTGCAACGTGGAAGGAGAGTGCATAGACGGAACCTGTGATAGTAAATCATGCAAGCAGGGCACCTGTGAACCTCTGGAAAGTTGCATAGGAGACCCTTATGAAGACGGAGACCCTTGTGATGGTTTTAGAGATAAAATTGACGAATACAGAAAGAAAATTAGGCGGAATTACACCGATGATAAACTTAAGGACTTAACTACCAAACAGTTTAACGAAAGAGCTGTAATTAACCCGGACGATCACTCCGGTGAAGGAGAACCACTGTTGGTAGCGGACCAAGTTCGTTTTTTAATGGTTAACTTTTTAAAGCCTCTGGAAAAGGACTTAGAAAAAGACTTAACTTATCTTAGAAGAGCAGAAAATTTTCTTAAAAATGATTGTCCTTACCAAACTGTAATTTCTCAGGCAAATTATTATTTCTCTAAAAAAGAAAGACCCGCTGAATGGCAGAAAAAAGATTTCTGTGAAAGCGGAACTTCTTGGGGAAACAGCTGTTCTGAAGAAAACAAAGTGGAAACTACTAAATACTGTAAAGAATTTAATGCTAAAAATTGCACTACTACCGATGAAGGTAAACTACCTTGCTATGATTGTGATTTAGATACACTTGAAAAGGGAGATTGTGCTACGTCAACCGTAGGGAAAAGAGAAATAAAAACCTGCAAACCTTCAGAGTATTTATTAAATAATGAAACCGGTAGTTCATCTTGTACTACTACCGATGCCACTTGTACTTTATGCAAAATAGAGGACGAAAAAGAAGGTGATAAACCGGAACAGACCTGTGAGAAAAAAGACGGTGACCCGGCTACCTTTTACTGTCCGGATCCTAATTCGGAAAAAGTGCCTAGTTCTATCGCCCCCTTGCTGGGAAAAGCCACTTTAGATCCCGAACCGGACAGCAGATACCCGCGAGGCTTAATCCCCATTGGAGATGCTACGGACGATGCAGAAAAACTCGCCCAAATAAATTTAAACAAATTAAAAGATATTAATAATAGAATAGAAAAGGCTACTAATGCTTTATTCAATCCAGAAGATCCGGCAGGAGACTTAGAGGATGAGCCTCAAGGAGATCTTTCTGTGCTTTACGTACTCCCATTAAGTTGTAGATGTCAGAATAATCCGGATGATTACTGGGGAGCTTACCACTCTGAAGCTTATTGTGATGTAGTTGGGCAAGGTGCATGTTGTGAGATGTGTTGTGACAGCGATGGAGAAAATTGCTACTGTTGTGACCCAGGACCGGATATTTGTGAGTGTAAATGCAAAATTGAAAACCCTTGTTTAATGGATGCAATTAAGGATCAGACAAATACAGTAGTAGAAGCTGAAGAAACAATTAAAAATTCTTTCAATCGTATTGTTGATTTGATAAAAGTAAAAGACCTCAAAAAAGATGATCCTGACCGTCACGAATTAATAACTATGCTATCTCAAAGCAGAGATAAAATGAAAGGATGCTTAACAGGTTTTGGGGGAGTGGCTGAAAAAAATATGAACCTTCAAGGTATACTCAGTTGTAGTTTGGGCCTTGATTTGTTAAAATTAGGGCAACTGGACATTCAACCTAATTTCCCCATCACCAACTACAATAATTGTTATCCTCCCGAGTTTTCCTTGCCAAGTTTACCCAATGTGCAAAACAGTTGTTATCCTTATAGCCACAAGGATTTAACCAACGAGCAAAAAGAAGCCTGCTTAACAAACAAACAAAGTGATAAATGCCAAAACGCTATTAAGAATTTAGGGAGAAACGGAGGCATGAATAATTTCTTCTGTGTAGAATTAATTCGTGAATAATATCTATGAGAATAACTAAAAAAACAATTGTCTTCTTGGTAACTATCACCTTAATTACCCCTTCAATAGTTACAGGGGCAAATTGTGTGATCCTGGGAAGAGGCAGTGGCTTATCTTCTCTTATCGCTAAGATTTTCACGTGGTCCTTATGGCTCGGAGGTTTATTAGTCTTCGGCGCTTTGGTGTTCGGAGGTTTCATGTATTTAATTTCAGGAGGTAATCGAAGCAGAATTGATGATGCCAAAAGCTACATAACGGGAGCCGTAATAGCAATTGTTATCTTACTGGGGTCGTATTTACTTCTACAAACAATCAATCCACAACTGTTAAGAAATACTATGGATCCCGGAACTCCCAGTCAGGGAATTTGCTTGTACGGAGAGAACGAAAACGGTTCTTCTACAAGATGTTGTTTTAGTGACAGCCAAGAGGCTCTGCCCGAAGGGTTTGAGGCAGAGGAGTTGCAATTTCAGAGCATCAGAGACGCAATTGAAGGAGCTTTTTGGTTTGATTCCAAGAAATACGAGGGAAGCTGTAGTTATAAAGGTAACTATAAAACTGATCCGGAAGAAGATGGTAAGAAAGAGAGTGTTAGCGGATTAAAATCATTTTATCTGGAAGATAACAAACCGGGGGTGTATCTTTATAAAAATCCTCCCAAATCGGGTTACGACTCTTCAGATCCTTTTGATAAATGTACTATGGCTGCCTTTCCAGGAGAGCCTTACCAACACTATCTTAGCAAAGAAGATGATTTGGGAGGTTATAAGAATGAGGTTGGGGGAATAGTTTTTAAGAGTGCCGGGAAATGTAAAAACAAAGATGGCCTTCTGGTTCCTGAAATTGCTTACGGAGCAGTACTTCATGGCAAAACCGATTACAAAGGTAAGTGTACAGTAAAAGGAGTTATGCCCCAGGATCCAACAGCTGGAAGCCCGCCTGGTATAGGTGGAGGAAGAAGTACTATGTCCTTTTGCACAAACCGAACAGTTGATTTAACAAGTCAGTCCGATTTCGGTGCCAAAGAAGCAGAATCTATCACACCGTTTGCACTTAGGTTATCAAAAATAAAAAAAGGGAAAGTCACTTTTTACGAAGAAATAGGTCACGAAGGGGATTTTTTCACAATAGATGCCAGCACAATAGAAGATAAGCATGACAGACGCTTCTGGAGTGAAGAAATTGACTACCCAATTAAAAGTGGTGATTTAGGCGTAAAGGTGCATGATGATCCCGATGATCCCGATGAAGATAAGGCTGTAGATAGAATACTATCTATAGAAATACAAGGCAGTTTTATGGTAGTGTTGGGTAAAGATAAGTTCGGCGGAACTAGCTTTATAGACCCCTTCACCTTTGAAGAACAATGCAAAGTAATTAAAAATAGCGACCCGAATTTAACAGGTCACAATGTCATAACCTATCCCGAAGATGATGAAATAGGAAGTATAGGAATTATTCCTCTTCGGCAATCAAATTAATAAATTATTCATAGGGTTTAATAATTACCTTTCGTTCGGGATCTTGCCCCACACTTTGAGTCGTAACATCATTACGATCCGCTAGTTCCATGTGAATAACTCTTCTTTCATAAGGAGGCATTGCTGGTAGCTGTCTCTCTTTTTTAGTTAAAGCAACCTTATCCGCTACTTCTCTTGCCTTTTCTTTAAGATAGGAGGTCTTTTTTTCTTTGTAATTATTAATATCCAAATCAATGTAAAAACGGCCTTCAATTTCATCTCTACTCATTAGCTTTAGCAAGTGCTGTACCTTAGCTAAGGTTCGCCCCTCTTTACCAATTAAAGTTTTAGGGTTTTCCATTTCCAAATCAACCGGGATGGTATCATCATCGGGTTTTCCAACTTCAACATCCGCCTCAAGATCCATGTGGTTTAAGAATCCTTTAATTATTTCCTTAACTTTATTAGTTTGTTGTTGGTCAATCATGGTAATTAAAGATTATAATACAAAATTATTAAATGCAAGGGTTAATCTTCTTGGGTTTCCTCTTCACCTTCTGAGTTCTGATTTTTAAGATAATACTGCTGGGCGACCATAAACATTGTAGTGGTAACCCAATACAAAGCAATCGCAGAAGGAAGATTCCAAACAATAAATACAGTTATTACCGGAAAAAGATATATCATTTGTTTCTTGAACATAGCTCCGAATCCGGAATCGTCTCCTGTCTGCGGAGTAGAAGCCGTTGAGGTTTTAGTCTGAAAAAATTGAAATACTCCCGCTAAAACAGCCATTACTGCATTCGGTTCAGCTAAATTAACTAATCCCAAGAAACTCTGATCTATCACTCCGGGATTGGATACGAAACTATATAAATATTTCATCTGCTCCTGTCCAAATCCTCTGTAAAAGACCCTAAACAAGCCAATTAAGATAGGTAACTGCACCAGCAAGGGTAGACAACCGGAAAAAGGATTAACATCCTTATCTTGGTATAATTCCATCATTTCCTGAGCTTGTTTTTCTTTATCATCGTCATATTTATCCTGGATTTCTTTAATCTCAGGCTGAATCTCAGACATTGCTTGTTGAGATCTAATGGACTTAGCAGTAGAAGGATAAAGTAGCAACCTTATCAAAACCGTAAGTGCAATTACGGCTATTCCAAAATCGGGAATAACCTGATAAAGAAAAATCAGTGCATTAAATAGTGGCTGGTATAAAATTACGTTAAATGCTTGAATAAATATGTTCATGGAAAATAATAATTAGTTAATTTACGATTTGTATACGTTTTTTTGTGAAACTTTTTTAGCCAAAAAAGTTTCAGGGGAGATCTATTCCTCCTTTATTCCAAGGATGACATCTGCTAATTCTCTTTGTTGATTTCCATAAACCCCTCCAAAATCCGTACTTTTTTAAACTTGTAATTGAATACTGGGAACACGTAGGATAAAAACGACAATGTCTCCCCGTATAAGGAGTTATGTATTCTTGATAAAATTTAATTATCTTGATTAATGGATTCATCTTTTATTAAATTCGCTTCTTTTAAAAGCTGAAGTAAATTTTGCTTGAGTTGATGAAAAGACTGAGTTTCAATACCGGGCTGAACAACTGTTACTGCATCATAGTCGGACTTAATCTCCGGTAACTTCTCTCTTATTATTTCTCTTAATTGTCTTTTTAATTTATTTCTAACTACTGCCTTCTTTGAAACCTTAGTAGATACTACAAAACCAAATCGACTTTCTTGGTTGTTATCTCTTTTTAGAACCTTCAAAAATAAAAAGGTTTGGTTGTAGCTCTTTCCTTTTTTAAAAACCCTTTCGAAATCTTTTTCCTTTTTGAGTCTATTATCTTTAGGCAGCATCTTATAATTACGAGCGAGCAAGGAAATTAAATAATTGTTTATTTATATTTCTGAAGCGAGCGAGAAAATAGAAGCACCTTATTCAGTTTAACGTAAATTTTTGCTGATTACAATGTTCTAAAAACTACCAATTAATCCAAAATTGATCAACAAATTTTCCTCATGTTATACACAAAAAACATAAATAAAGGTTGTTTGGGGGTGTGGAAACTTTTTCAGGATGTGTTAAAATTAAAGTAGAAACAAAAGAAACAAAGTTCTGTATTCTTTTATAAACTTTAACCTCCTATTTAGTTATAACCATGAATAAAGAGGAATTGTGGGAAGCAGTGTTAGCCCAAATCCAGTTTAATACTTCTCCAGCTAACTTTGCTACTTGGTTCAAGAAAACGAAAATATCTTCTAGAGAAGATGACCAATTAACGGTATCTGTACCTAATAATTTTACTAAGGAGTGGCTAGAAAACAAATATCATAAAAAGATATTAAAAATACTACACAATCTTGATCCTGATATTAAAGATGTAGACTACAAGGTAGATTCTTCAGAAACAAGTCAAGCCTCTAACCCTAGCGTTAAAGAAGAACAATTGAAGTTTGATGATTTTGATTTAGATAAAGAAACCAACTTAAATCCTCGCTATACTTTTGAAAATTTTGTGGTGGGTTCTTTTAATGAATTATCGCATGCGGGCGCGTGGGCAGTAGCAAAAGAACCAGGTTCCGTTTATAATCCCCTTTTCATTTACGGAGGAGTTGGTTTGGGAAAAACCCATTTATTACAAGCAATAGGAAACAGAGTCGGAGAAGATTTTGAAGATAAGAAAATAAAATACATTTCTGCAGAAAAATTCACGTCCGGTGTAGTATCTTCAATCAAAAACCAAAAGATCCAAGAGTTTAAATCTAACTTCAAGGATGTCGATACCTTAATAATTGATGATATTCAATTTTTATCAGGAAAAGAAAAAACACAAGAGGAGTTCTTTCATATTTTCAACGTCCTTTACGAAAAGGATAACCAAATAGTTTTATCCTCGGACCGTCCCCCCAAAGCAATTTCTTCATTAAAAGACCGTCTTAGGTCTCGTTTTGAGGGCGGTATGATTACGGATATTAGCTTACCTGATTATGAAACCAGGATGGCTATTCTGGAACTAAAAATGAAGGAGGGGGAAATTACAATCCCGGATAAGATCTTGGATTATATTGCTTCCAATGTGAAAGACAACATCAGAGAGTTAGAAGGAGCTTTGAATAAATTAGTAGCATATAAAAAACTTAACAATGAAACGCCTGACTTAGAAGTTGCTAAATCCCTTCTTAAAAACTTCACCTATTCTTCTAAAAAACCAATTAATCCGGAACAAATCGTTGAAACCGTAGCTGATTTTTATGGAATAGATGAAGAAAAATTATCCTCTTCTTCACGTAAGAGAGAAGTAGTGAAGCCAAGACAAGTAGCAATGTATTTGTTAAGGGAAAAATTGGACAATTCTTATCCTTCTATTGGAGACAGATTTGGAGGTAGGGATCACACAACGGTAATTTATGCCTGTGAAAAAATTGAAGAAAAGTTGGGTAAAGAAGATGGATTATCTGAGGAGATTGACCTTATCAATCAGAAGATTCAAAACAACTAACATTACGGCCACATTTTTTCCAATATTTTTTAACAATCTCTTTCCAGTTCTTTCGTTATTTTTTCAAGGTCTTAAAAAGTTATTAACACAATCCACTACCCTAATAGTAGTATTAACATTTAATTATTTAAATAAATTAATATTAATATGAAATTAAAAATTTTAAAACAAAATTTAAAACAAGGTCTGGATAAAATAAAAAAGGTGGCTTCTAAAAGTTCCTCTTTACCTGTTCTGGATAGTGTACTTTTAACCACCAAAAAGAATCATTTAGAATTAGCTGCTACCGATCTGGAATTAGGAATAAAATATGAAGTACTTGCTAAAATAAAAGATCAAGGAAAGGTAGCTATACCAGCTAAAGCCTTTTCTAATTTAATTAATTCCTTACCGGAAGAGGAAATACAATTAAAACAAAAGAAACAAGATTTAAAGATTAAATGTGGAAATTACGAAAGCCAATTAAAAGGATTGGATCCTAAAGAATTTCCCATTATTCCGGAACTAGAAGATGAATTCGCCGAAATAAAAAGTTCTGTTTTAATGGAAGGACTTTCTCAAGTAGAAGACATTGCTTCTCCCAGTAAAGTAAGACCAGAAATTTCCGGTGTTTATATTTGCTTTAATAAAAAAGAAATAAAAATGGTAGCTACTGACAGTTTCAGATTGGGAGAAAAAACTGTTTCTTTATCCGATACTACTTTGGATTCAACAAGATGTTTAATTTTGCCCAGCAAAACAGCAAGAGAGTTGATGAATATTTTTAAAGACCAACAAAGGGAATTAAAAGTTTTTATTTCCGAGAACCAAATAATGTTCAAAACAGAGTCGCCGGAAAAGACTCAGCCGGAATTTCAAATTACTTCCAAATTAGTTGAAGGCGACTATCCTGACTATGAAAAAATAATTCCTGATGATCACCAAACTCGATTGAAATTACCTCGCGAAAAATTCTTGAATCAAATTAAAGCAGCTAGCCTATTCGGAGGAAAAGTTAATGAAGTTAAATGTAAAACTTCGGATAAAGGATTAGAAATATCTTCTGAGGATCCTAATTTAGGAAAGAATAAATCAGTAGTTTCAGCTGAAGTAGAAGGAGAAGATTCCGAAGCTTCATTTAATTGGCGCTTTGTGAGAGATGGACTCTCTAATATTAATACGGATCAAGTAATCTTTGAGATGAATGGGGGAGAGGGTGCAGCTACCTTGAGACCGGATGGAGATGAGAGTTATTTGTACGTAATAATGCCTATTAAGTCTACTTAAAAATGTAAGCAGCCCCTGGGCTGGGGGGAATGCCAGAGTCTTTTTGAGGAATAATCCAGACGATACTCCGTATGGAGAGCATCTTTTACACCGGATTACCCGGCCGAAAAAGTCTCCTGCCCCCAGCCCAGGGGCTGTTACTTTCTATTAACCGCCTATATAATAATAAATAATAAAATGGTTGTCAAGTCCAATTCAAACGGGGCAGATGCTCCGAATTCTGGATCTTCTGAGTTAAATTCAAATGAATCCGTTAAGTCGGATCCGGTTGATCCTACGCCTACGGAAGAAGACGAGGAGTTGGATTCTACCCTTCGCCCTACTGAGTGGGATGAATACGTTGGTCAGGAAAAAGTAAAGGAGAATATTAAAGTGATAGTTAAGGCTGCAAAAAAGAGAGGAGATCCTCACTTGGAACATCTATTACTTTATGGAGGTTCAGGACTTGGAAAAACTACTCTTTCCCATTTAATAGCCGAAGAGATGGGTGCTAATATTAAAGTTACGGCAGGTCCTTCCATAGAAAGACCGGGCGATTTAGCATCTATTTTAACTAACTTAGAAGAAGGAGACGTATTATTTTTAGACGAATGTCATCGAATTAATAAAATGGCGGAAGAAGTAATGTATCCCGCCATGGAGGATTTCAAACTCCATTTGGTGTTAGGAAGAGGTCCGATGGCAGAAACTAAAGAAATAGATCTCCCTAAGTTTACATTAGTGGGGGCTACTACTCGGTTAGCTTTGATATCTGCACCTTTAAGAAATAGATTTGGAGCAACTTTCAGATTGGGATTTTACAGCCAAGAAGAAATGGAAGATATAATTAGAAGATCAGCTGATATTTTAGAAGTAGAAATTGAAGAAGAAGCAGTAGTAAAAATAGCAGAAAGATCACGTTTTACTCCGAGAGTTGCTAATCGCTTATTGAAAAGAGTTAGAGATTTTGCTCAAGTTAAAGGGGAAGGAAAAATAGAAGCGGATATCGCCGAAAAGGCATTAACATTTTTAGAGATAGATGAAGAAGGTTTAGAGCCCGGAGATAGAAGGATTTTAAAGGCAGTTGTAGATAAATTCGACGGAGGACCGGTAGGGTTAAAAACCTTGGCTGCTGCTACTTCAGAACAAGAACGTACTATTCTTAATATCTATGAGCCTTATCTTATTCAAAGAGGCTTTATAGAAAGGACTAATCGAGGCAGAATAGCTACCGAGAAATCCTATGAACATTTAGATGAGGTTGATATTGATAACCGGAAATTATTATAAGTGCCGTGGTCAATAATATTTTCCCTGAGAATTATAAAATAATATTGTTAGTAACAGTTTTGTTAATGATAGGCAGCTCGGTGGAGGCAGCTGGGTCAAGTTTGCGTATTAATGAAATAGCTTGGATGGGTACGGAAAGTAGTTGGGCTGACGAGTGGATTGAGTTGTATAATTCTGCTGATAAAACCATTAACCTTAAGGATTGGAGGTTAGTAACTCAAGACGAAAATCTACAAATAGACTTACAAGGAGAAATTGCCCCAGATTCCTTTTTTATTTTGGAAAGAACTGACGATAAAACTCTTTCCGATACCGAAGCTGATCAAATTTATACTGGTGGTTTAAATAATAATGGTCAGTATTTGAAATTAAAAAGAAAAGAAGTGGTATTGCAAGAAGTAAATGACAAAGCAGGTTGGAGGGCCGGTAGAGTTGAGGGGTATAAAACAATGGAAAAAGGTAAGAAATGGCATACCTCCCGAAAGGAAGGTGGAACTCCCGGAAAAGTTAATAGCGAACCAGAGCCTGAAAAGGAACAAATGCCCGCTAGACCTTTGACTACTTCCTTACCTCAAACTACCAATTTTTGGTTTACGTTAGTAATGGCTTCAATAACGGCTATTTTTTCGGTATTCATTATTTTTTACCTTAAACAATTATTAGAAGTTGAAAATTAGCGACAAATTAAGATATAATTAAATTGAAATTATGTCCGGACACTCTCATTATTCAAATATAAAACATAAAAAAGAAAAAAAGGACAAAAAACGCGCTAAAAAGTTTTCCAAACTTTCTCAGCAAATTACCACTGCTGCTCGAGAAGGAGGTGGCGACCCTGAAAAGAATTCCGATTTGAAAAGCATTATTGAAAAAGCACGTAACGAAGATATGCCCAAGGAAAACATTGAACGAGCCATTAAGAAAGGAACTGGTGAATTAGAAGGAGAAAGTATAGAAAAAGTTATGTTTGGCGCGTATGGTCCTGGCGGAGTTGCTATACTTTTAGAGGGGGAGACTGATAATCGTAACAGAACTTTATCAGAAATAAAGCAAGTTTTAAAACAAAATCAAGGTGAATTGGCGGAAACAAGTTCGGTAAGATGGTTATTCGAGCAGAAAGGGGTGGTGATAATTGATACTAAGAATCAAGATCAAGAAAAATTAGAATTAGAAGCTATTGATGCTGGAGCTGATGATATTGTCACTGAAGAAGAACAATTAAAGGTTTACACTACCCTGGAAGATCTGGAACAGATAAAAGAAAAGTTAGGTGATTATGAAGTAAAATCCAGTGGTATTAAATGGGTACCTAAAAAAGAAGCGGAGGCCAATGAAGAAGAAAAAGAAAAAGTTAAAGAATTAGTGGAGAAATTAAGAGATAATTCCGAAATTCAATCGGTTTATACCAATAGCTCTCTCTGACCATATAGAATCCTCTTAGAAGCTAACAATTAATTCAAGCCTCGCGGAGCAACGATGAAGCTGTAGTTGCGTAGCAATACTACAGCAAAGAGGAGCGACAAAGAGATTGCTCAATTATTAGCTTTGACTTTGTCACGAATTAATTTTGACCACATTGTTAAATTACTCGTCAATATTATGTATTTCCTGTCGTCAATACATTACATTCCTCGTAATTTAAAATCTGCCTTAAAATTAAATTCGCTAAGCGGATTAGTATATGGACAGATAGAGCTAATATGATTATACTTGGAATTGATCCCGGGACCGCTACTACCGGATACGGGTTAGTAAAGTATGAGAATGAGGAAGTTAAGGCTTTGGATTTTGGTAGCATTCGTACCTCTGCGGATTTGGAACCGGAACAGCGGCTCAAAGAAATACACGAGGACATTAAAAGCTTAATAGATAAATATAAACCAAAGGCTCTTGCAATAGAGAGCGTTTATTTCTTTAAAAACGCTAAATCGGCTATTCCAGTGGGACAAGCTAGGGGAGTAGCTATGTTGACTGCTGTAGAGAATAACCTGGAAGTTTATGAATTTACCCCCCTTCAAATTAAGATGGCTATGACGGGCTACGGGAAGGCTAAAAAGAAACAAGTGCAGAAAATGGTAAAGGAACACCTTGATTTAGAAGAAATTCCCAAGCCGAATGATGCAGCTGATGCTCTGGGGGCAGCACTGTGT
>JAZKSW010000041.1:0-4794 GCA_036625875.1 Minisyncoccota bacterium | reverse complement strand
AGGTAGGCTGCTTGAGACTAACAGCAATGTTAGTCCCAGATAAATGATCACCGGAAACAGAATTCGGCTTACGACCCTGCTAGGGGTCTTTTTTTATTAAAAAGTAATGCGCCAGGTTCCTCCAAACCTGGCGCAATATGTTGACAGAAGGTAAATTATCAGTTACAACTCTGTTGACGAACGATTGGCAAAATCTATCACTCGCAAAGGAGTCGCCGGTGTGCAGTGAACTGCATCAATAGGAACTCCTAATTTTCCTACTTCCTTGAAAAGGTCTCCCTTAATTTTCTGAACAGTTTTTACTGAAACACCCTCGTTAAGGGCCGTCTCTTCGTCCACTTCTGTGACATTAAAGGCGAGCTCCTCCTCTTTTTCTATAATCTTACGCTCCTCTTGCGTAACGTGCACTTGACCGTTAGATCGGTGACACATACTACCTCCTTTTGTAAAAAATGGGTTAAGTTTAAACGAGCTCTTTTATTATACCATCTTTTAATTAAATTACAAGAGCTTCTGTTGTTTTAAAGACTGTTTGACCAACTTATCCGCTTCTTCATTCTTCTCCCGGGGAATAGCTGTAATTCCAAACTCTCCGTAATTAAGAGATAAATTCCAAGCCTTTAAAAACAAGGGTTGGATTTTTTCATCTTTAATCTTATAATTTCCACTTAATTGTTCGGCCATTAATTCCGAATCGGTATTCGCTTTTAATTTAACATTCTTAATCTCTTCTTTACCGTATAACGATTTTACTTTCTTCAAAGCAAAGATCAAAGCTTTGTACTCAGCTTCATTATTGGTAGCTTCTCCGATGAATTCGGAGTACTCTTTCACTTTTTTCCCGTCTTTGTAAATTATCACTCCGATGGCAGCCGGACCGGGATTGTCTTTTGCTCCGCCATCGGTGAAAATTGTTATCTTATCCATTGTTAAAATAATCAATTAAACACTGTTTAAATTGTTTCAAGTTTTCATTATCAACTGTAAAACCCGCAGCCGGAGCATGACCCCCGTATTGTTCTAATAATTCTTGACAAGAGTCCATGGCCTCCACGGCATCTTCACCTTCGGGCACTCTCACTCCTCCTCTACTTTGTTCCTCTCCTTTTTTAAAGATAAAAGTGGGCTTATCAAACTCTCTTCTGACTTTAGTGGCTACAGCTCCCGCTAAAGATACTTTCCAAGAGGGATCTCCTTCAAAAACAATTTGATCGTCGGCGCTAACGCGACTTTTAATTTCATTGAACATCTCATTCAACTCTTTGCTGCTTTTCTTTCGATTGTCCATCAAGGTACCCACTATTGATTGAGCTTCTTCTATGTCCTGGGTTTTAAGTAGTTGATAAGTTTGACTTAAGTGATCTTCTACATCGGAAGCTCCTAAAATAGGTAAAAGCTGCCTCCTTATTTTCTCCTTATTAGCGGGAAGTTGAAAATCAACTACAGCCATTAAGGCTCTAAGGCCGGTATGAAGAGTTCTGTTTAAAGCATCAACACCCTCTTCAACTATTTTCTTATTATCTTTCTCCAGTGGCATTCGATCCGCCAAAGTAGCTATAGCCGCTAATTCCACGTACTGAGGTTCCTGATCCGTGTTTTCAAGCAGCAGCTCGGACAGTCTGTAAACCAACCCGGAAGCCGCATAATCTCTGAAGTCCGGGTCTTCTTCTTGTTTGGGATCTACAATTACCGAGGCATCGGGTTTTTCTTCCAACACTTCGTGATGGTCGATAATAACTACTTCCATCCCCATTTCATTCGCTCGTTCTACTTCTTCCACACTACCTATGCCGCAATCCACCATAATCATTAAGTCGTAATCTTCTCCTTCAAGATAATCCAAGGCGTCGTGGTTCAAACCGTATCCTTCCGTTTCTCTGTCTATTATATAAATGTCCAAATCTAAGTTGGAATTAATTATTCTCAGAGCATGCTCCAACAAGTAAACGGAAACGGCTCCGTCAGTGTCAGCATCCCCATATAAAATAATTTTCTGCGAATCGTCTGCCGCGGCTGCGGACTGACCTCTTCCTTTTGAACGAGCAGCAGAATAAATCTTTTTACTTGCTTTCTTTAAGTTTTTAATCATCATTTAATGCTTTAATAGCTGGTAATTCTTGACCCGTTAAAAATTCGAGCATAGCTCCACCTCCTACGGATACATGGTCAAACTTACTTCGCAAGTCAAACTTGAGTAAGGCAGCAGAGGTATCTCCACCTCCCGCGATAGAATAAGCTTCACTTTCAACTGTTGCTTCTCCCACTTGCTTGGTACCTTGAGCAAAATCTTCCTTCTCGAATACACCCAACGGACCGTTCCAAACTACCATTGCTGATTCATTGATAATTTCATTAAACATTTCAATGGTATCGGGACCAATATCCAAAATCTTCTCCTTTTTCTTAATAGTACCGGGAGCAGCTTGTTTGGTGTAAACATCACCACTCTCCGTCGGTGAAACTACCACGTCCACGGGTAAATGCAATTTATTACTGGTTAAATCCAGGGCGTCAATTTCTTGAGCAACTTCTTCTTTGGGTAAGGGTTTGTTAATAGAAATCCCTTTTGCTCTCAAAATCATGTTAGCAATCATTCCTCCCAACAAAAGGTGATCAGCTTGTTCCAACAACGGCTTCAATGCCTTAACTTTTGTTTTTACTTTACTTCCACCGATTATTATCGATAGAGGACGATCAGGATCATTAATCACCGCTTTCAACTCATTAATTTCCTTTTGCATTGATAAACCCGGATAAGAAGGTAAGTAATTAGTAACGGCCTCTACCGAGGCGTGAGCACGATGAGAAACCCCGAAGGCGTCATTAATATAAATGTCCGCTAAATCAGCCAGTTTTTGAGCAAATCCGGAATCATTCTCTCTTTCCCCTTTATAAAACCTGACGTTTTCCAATAACATTACTTGTCCTTTCTTCAAACCGTCTACTCTTCGCTTAACCTTGGGACCTATGCAATCTTCTACAAAAATTACTTCTTGACCCAATAACTCTTCCAGTTTCGAAACCAAAGGTTGTAAGCTAAACTCGTATTTTGATTCGTCACTTCTCAAAGGACGTCCCAAATGACTCATTAATACTACCTTGGCTTCTTCTTCCACTAACTTCTTAATAGTGGGGATGGTTTGTTCCATTCTGTAAGAATCTACTACTTCTCCCTCTTCAAGGGAAACATTAAAATCAGTTCTCACCAAAACCACTTTGTTATTCACTTGTTGAGGAAATTTATTCATCTTCATCCAAACTTTTTTCTAAAAGTTTTTTAAGGCTGTCCGTGTCAACTTTATCACGGGCGGATTTTTCATCTTCTTCCTGTTCCTCCTGTTCTTCCTTTTTCTCTTCTTTGTTATCTTCTTTCTCCTGTTTTTCATCACCCTTGGTAAAGGTGGAGTTATTTTGTTCCAAAGCCTTTCGCAAAGACATTTTTGAAGGAAAATCTTCTTCCTCCTCCTCTTTTTGTTTCTGTTCTTTTTCTTTATTATTTTTCTTCAAGCAAGACTTACAATAAACATTGCGATCGGGATCCGGTTCAAAAGGAACCTTGGTTTCTTTTCCACAACGATCACAAGTAACATCATATAGTTCTTGGTCTTGGCCCTGGCTTTGCGTGGTCTCGGCCGCAATATCCGACCACTCGGAAATTTTCTTTTCCACTTTTTTCCTTTTGGTACCGTATTTCCTTTGAGACTTTCTAATAATTTTTTCGGTAAACGTCTCTTCGGGTTCTTCAAAGGGAGGTAAAGTTGTAGCGGAAAAAGGTCTTCCCGCTACCCCGTCAATCATTAGTTTTAAATAAATATTGAACTTAGGTAAGTTAACCAAGTCCGAAGCATCGAATTCGGGCACGAATTCTTTTTCCAAGTACTCGGCGTCTTCTGCGCCTACCCTGAAAGAAATTAAAGTACCCATGTTGCCGAAAACCGCATCTCTAACCTCATCTTCCATCTGAGCAATATACTGATGAGCTAAAGTTAAATCCAAGCGGTATTTACGAGCCTCGGACAAAATATTTACAAAGGACTCGGTTGCAAAGTTTTGAAACTCGTCTACGTAAAGATAAAAGTCTTTTCTGTTTTCTTCCGGTATATCAACTCGAGACATTGCCGCTAACTGTAACTTAGCTACCAACATAGAACCCAATAAGCGAGAAGCATCTTCTCCGATACGTCCCTTTGATAGGTTGACGATTAAAATCTTTTTCTCATCCATCGCCTTCCTAATATCAATAGTACTGTGAACCTGTCCAATAATATTACGAATCAAGGGAGCAGCAATCAATTGACCGATTTTGTTTTGAATAGCAGCCACCGCCCTCACCTCATAACGTTCACTGTAACGAGAAAACTCATTGACCCAGAAAGATTTGACTACCGGATCGTTTATCTCGTTAACTACCTCTTTTCGGTATTCTTCGTCGGAAAGCATTTTGTGAACACCCAGTAAGGTTGAATCAGGGTACTCTAACAACGCCAGGACGGCATTATTTAAAATGTATTCCATTCGGGCCGACCAAACATCGGGCCAAATTTTCTTGAATACTCCCATTAAACCACTGGCTAACAAATGACGATGCTCTTGAGAAACTCCTTCCATAATGTTGAAGGCGATGGGGAATTCCAAATCAGCAGGATTGAAGTAAATCACATCGTCCATTCTTTCTTCCGGTACGTAGTCCAATAGTTCTTCGGCCGCTTCTCCGTGAGGATCAACGAACCCCATTCCGTCTCCTCTTCTGATATCCTGGATGGCCATGTTCTCCAACAAAGCGGTCTTACCCAT
>JAZKSW010000040.1:0-4835 GCA_036625875.1 Minisyncoccota bacterium | reverse complement strand
CTTGGATTATAAAAGATTTAGGAATGACCTTTTTGCAATTAGATTACGTACCGGCCACCATAGCGATAATTGTAGGTTATGCCGGAGGTGATTTCCTGGAAAATACGTTTAAAATTATAATGAAAAAGCCGGAATTCTTTGAATCCGGCTCCAGTGAAGAAACAGATTTATAATTATTGCTTAAAGAACAACTGCAGAGTTTTTAACAAAATGCCCAGGTCCAGAAATAAGGACCTGTTTTTTATATAGTAAAGGTCGTACTGGAACTTTTGTTGAGAGTCTTCCAAAGAACGAGCGTAACGAAATTTAATTTGAGCCCAACCGGTAAACCCCGGTTTGATAATATGTCTTAAAGAGTAGTGCGGAATTCTTTCATTTAGTTTTTTAACGAATTGAGGCCTTTCCGGGCGAGGTCCTATCAAGGAAATATCGCCTTTCAAAATGTTTATCATTTGGGGTAATTCATCCAAATGGGTTTTCCTCATGAATTTACCCGTTTTGGTAACTCTTTTATCTCCATCTTTCGCCCATTGAGCTCCATTCTTTTCGGCGTTTTCCACCATTGAACGGAACTTGTACAAGGTTAACTTTTCTCCCATTATACCTACTCTTTTTTGAGCTAAAAACACTTTACCCTGATCTTCTATTTTAATACTGATGGCAAAGAGCAACCACAAGGGAGAAGTTATGATAATGAACAGTATGGACAACACGACATCTTCCAGGCGTTTTAGTTTATCATAAACCTGCTTTTTACCTTCTGCCAGATTTTCTAAAAACCAACTTTGATTCAAATGATCAACCGGTACTTCGTGAAGTAATTCTTCGTAAGCCTGAGCTAAGTCTATAAAATCCACTCTTAGGGGTAAGCATTGATAGAGTTGTTGTGCCAAGCCCGGATTGTCTTCCAATTTTTTAGCAACAACCACCGTATCCAGATTTTTATCTTTCACTTGTTGTTTGATGTTTTCGTTGTTTAAAAAACCCTGGGAAGTGTAACCGAGTTGAGGATTGTCTTTAATTTCTTGCTCCAATTTTTCGGATAAATTATTTTCTCCCAAAAAGGCTATGTTTCTTAAGGCGTAAGTCTTAAATACAGAATGGAATAATCGTCTCCAAATCCATAAAAGAACAGCAAACACCAGGGCAGTAATTAAAAGGTTGGTTTTAGGGGTAATTCTTAAAAACGGAGCCAAGTAAAACAAGGAGATACCTATTACTATACTGAGAATAAATGCCTGACTTATTTTACCGAAGAGCTCCAGACCCGGTCTGATGGAACTAACATCGTAAAGATCAAAAGCGTAAATCAAAGCGAACCAAAACAGATAAACGAAAGAAAAAGGACCGATATGCTTTAATATTATCGGCCAACCGAAAGAACCCCAGTAACTTAACTTGGTCATTATTACTAAGGCGGCGTAGGCTAGGACAGCATCTCCAAAAAATAAAAGTATGCTTCTTTTATTCATAATTCTTGATTTATTTTACATTATAAATCCCTTTCTGTAAAAGGTATTGATTGCATTTTTGCAGATAATTGATAAAATAATGGTGATGGATAATCAACCGACCACAACTGAAGAGCCCTTCTTAGTTAAAGTAATCCGGTGGGGAGTTTATATATCTTTATTGACTCCTTTAATTGTTTCCGGTAGATTTTTCTTTCCTTATGTGGGGCCGAAAGGAATTTTCTTTATGGCTCTGGCTCAAATTATCTTTTTCTCTTGGTTGTATCTAGCAATTAACTACGAACAGTATCGTCCCAAGTTAAATTCAATTTTAGCAACTGCCACTTTGTTCTTAGCTGTTTTGGGAATCAGTGCCGCCTTTGGAACGGACCCCTCACGTTCTTTCTGGTCTAAGTTCGAAAGAATGAGCGGTATTCTTTTTCATTTGCACCTGCTAGGTTATTTATTTGCTGTAAGTTCCACTTTTAAATTCAAAAAAGACTGGAACAGATTCTTTGCTGCTTCTTTGCTGGTGGGAATGGTGGTTTCCGTTATTTACTTTTTAGCTCGCTTCGGAGTGGATATGGGAGTTATGGCTGCAAAGAAAGGTTCCTCTTTGGGAAACAGTTCCTTTCTCGGTACTTATTTAATGTTTGATGTTTATTTAGCGATATTATTGTTTTTAAGAAGCAAGAAGCAGTTTTTAAGGGGCTTGGCGGTAATGGGTTTTGTTATTTCCGGAATTGCTTTGTTAATGAGTAGTGCAATGGCAGCCAAACTCAGCTTCTTGGGTGGTCTATTCTTAATAGGAATGTTTTATCTAATATTCAAGAGGCCGGAGAAGAAGATAAAGATAGCAGCCTCAATTGCCTTGTTAATTATAGCGGTGGCTTTCTTAACGGCTGTCTTTCACCAACAAAGCCCTGTTCATAAAGAGTTAGTGGAGCGTTTGGGTGCTCCCAGGTTTGCCGTTTGGAGAATGGCCTGGGACGGCTTTTTGGAGAAACCGTTGCTCGGTTGGGGGTCCAACAACTTCATTATGGTTTACTCCAAGTTTTATGATCCTTACAAACCGGTTGCGGGAGGTGCTCCTTGGTTTGATCGAGCTCACAACATTGTTATGAACTACTTGGCCACTACCGGCATTTTAGGTTTATTAAGTTACTTAAGTTTGTATGCGGCCGCCTTTTACATATTAATTAAACGTTACTGGAAGAGAAACAAGTTTTGGGTGCCCGCTACTATCACCGCCTATCTGATAGCATATTTTATTCATTTGCTTACCGTATTTGATATGCCGGTGAGCTATATGATGTTCTTTCTGTTGTTGGCTTTTGTGGGCAGTTACAAAGCGAGACCCGCTAAGAAAATTAAATACAAACCACAAAAGTACGGAGTGGGTGCGGTAATAGCTTTGCTGTTTGTTGCTTCCTTCTGGAGTTTTGTAGTAAGACCCACTAAGGCGGGTACGGGAACAATTAGAGCTATTCAAACCGTTCCTCAACAAAAAACCATACAACAGGCTCAGAAAAACAATCCCAATCAAGTGGGGCAGTTTTTGAAACAAAATTCCGAACGAAGGCTTGAGCTTTACAAAAATACCTTAAATGCTTCACCGATGGGTAAATATCAGATCAGAAACTTCTTTGCTCAACACAGCCGTAATTTCGTTAGGGATAACATTAAAATCTTATCCGAAGAAACAGCCAAGAAGGAAATGGACTTTACCATAAGCAAGTTGGAGCAAAGCCATAAAGAATCCCCCAATGACTTGAAAACTTTAATGAATCTTATTCAAGGTTATGCCGTTTATTCTTCTTATGACCAAAAGAAAATGGATAAAGCGATTCAGTATGCCAAAGAGGCTACGAAAACAGCTCCTCACCACCAATACGGTTATTGGGTGCTAGCTCAGATTTACACACGGCAACGTAACTTTGATAAAGCCTTAAGTTATGCTGAACAAGCTTTAAACTTGGAACGTAGTGTTCCTCGTTCCCAAATTCTTTACATTCAAACCGCTATGCAAGCCGGCAAGATGGAACTGGCCAAAGAACAAGCTCAAAAAGCAGTACAAATTAGTCCCGAAGTTAAAAAGCAGGTTGAAAAATTGTTCGGTACCAGCACTGAGAATATAAAATGAAGGAAGAGGTAATAACTAACAATTTAAACGTAGAAGAGAACGTAAGTTTTGAGAAGCTTACTACTTTTAAGATTGGGGGACCGGCCCGCTTTTTATTTAAAGCGGATTTCAAACAAAAGATACCCAAGGCAATCAGAACCGCTCAAGAGGCGAATGTCCCTTACTTTCTTCTCGGTAACGGCAGTAACTTGTTGGTTACCGATGACGGATATGACGGTTTAGTAGTAAGGATGGATAATACTCATCACGAGGCAAAGGGAGATGAGATAAAAGCGGGAGCGGGAATGGATTTGCAAGATTTGGTTGATTTTGCTTTAGAGCAAGAACTAAAAGATTTGGAATGGGCAGCGGGTATTCCCGGAACGCTAGGAGGAGCCATCAGGGGAAATGCCGGAGCTTTTGGTTTGGAAATGGAGGACATTGTAAAAGAAGTTGAAGTTTACAACACGAAAAAGGATGAGATAGAAACTTATAGCAACAAAAAGTGTGATTTTAACTATCGACAAAGTATTTTTAAACAAAACCCCGAGTTGATTATTCTAGAAGCTGTTTTGGTGTTGAATGAGAGTAGCAAGAAACACATTAAGAAAAAAATGGAAGAGCATATTAAATACAGAGAGCAACACCATCCTCTAAGTTATCCTTGTTCGGGAAGTGTTTTTCAAAACCTAAAAACCAAAATAAAAGATGAAGAATTGTTAAGTCAATATTCTGAATTGGGAAAATTCAATGAGCAAGAACTAATCCCGGCCGGCTGGTTAGTAGAAAAGACCGGGCTTCAGGGCAAGAAGGTTGGTGATGCGAAAATTTCCGATAAGCATTCCAATTTTATTGTCAATTTGGGAGGGGCTAAAGCACAAGACGTAATGGAAATAATAAACTTGGTTCGAGAAAAAGTTAAAGAGAAATTTGGTATTAAGTTACAATTGGAAATTGAAACATTGGGTTTTTGATTAAAATTTCAATACAAAAATGTTATTATTAAAATGAAGAAATCTGACATGATACAAATTTATAACGCTGAAGACAGAAGTAGTGCAGAACTGGTTAAGGGCTACCTTGAAAATAATGAAATTGAGGCTTTAATTGAAATGGATTCTTCCAGGGGAATTCACGGAAATCCGGGAGGAGATTCACCATTGGTTGGTTGGAAAATTTATGTTTCAAAAGAAAAGGAAGAACAGGCAAAAGAATTACTAAAAGAATTCAAAGAAAAAGAATCAAATAATTAAATTATAAAA
>JAZKSW010000039.1:0-4968 GCA_036625875.1 Minisyncoccota bacterium | reverse complement strand
ATTGGGAAAATTCGGAGATAAGAGATGAGATAAGCAGTGATCTTGAAAGCGGAAGCCCAGAACTGACGCCAGGGGAGGTATATGATACTAAAATCAGGCCACTGCTTTTGGACTATAAAAATATGTTGAAAGATAACAATTTCAAAGTGGAATTCGAAAAAGATTTTTCTGTCGATCCGGAAGGGCCTCACGGTGATGGTAGGGTAACAGGTTCAGGGCACGTTTTTCTAACAGTTTTCAGTCATAAATTACCGACAGGTGAGGAAGATTTTTGCTTAATGATCGATATCGGTTTGGAATATGATTCAGTGAGTCTAGGTGCACGTCTAGAAACTGGAGAAGTTGAGGTCCTGGAAACAGTCGAGTCTGTTGAGGAGTTTAGCAAGAAACATATGGAAAGTGCAATTAAAGAATTTAACTCGATAATACTTGAAAATCTCGAGTAAGCCAAAAGTATGAATTTTCAGGAATTTGCTGTATCGAACTCGCAAGTGCAATTACGAAAGATTACAAAGAGCGTTAAGTAAGGTTATCGCGCAGCAGAAATATGCCTGAAGAGTTGAGAAGACCCAATAAGGATAAGAGATGCCGAAAGAACAAACACATGAAAATAAGAAAATCAACAAACTAAAAGAGGTCGTTAACCACAATTGGCCGAGAAAAGTACAAATTTTGAAGTGGTTAAATGCTTATATTTAGGCTGAAACGTCGGACAAACTTATGTCCATATAGTTACAGTCAATCTTTTGTTTTTAGAACTAACTTTAAATCATCCCTTAAATTTTCAGCGGGTCCCTCATAATGGAACGCACTTAGATACCCTCCAGATTCCAACAATTTTGCAACCGAAGGCTCAATCATCGAAACCTCTTTCTTATTTACTTGGAAGTTAACTTTCTGATGTAATCTTTGGTAGATGAGATGCGCATTTGAATAATATTTTGCCAGCATATCTATACGATTTTTTACTGCCCTTTTTACGAGTCTTATTTCCTTTTGACCTACTCCGTCTTTTTTATTCAAAATCCTTTTCAGTTCATCACTGAGATAAGCTTTGTGTGCGAATTCTTTTAAAATAGAAATATCATCTTTTTGCCAAGCTTTGAAAATTGCTGCCCGCATCTTCCTTTCCAGTTCAAATTTTTCCTTGTAAAAGCTTTCTGCCAGATCTTCAGTTCTTTTTAATGTCTCTCTTTCTTTTAAATAATGATAAAACCTCGATCTACTCAGGACTGAGGAGGCCTGGTTTTCTAGAGGGTTCTGTGTAAAGACAAAGACGTCCATTTGGACTCTGCCCTGGACTAGACTGGAAGATGCTACTGGATAAAAGAAATTTTCTGCCGGAAAACGGTATTGAACAGGACTCACTGCTTGACTTTTCTTCGTCAAATTTACCAAATCCAGCGCGAAAAATTTCACGCCTTCATTTAAATAACTTTCGAAGATTGACTCAATCTCAGTGTTAATTATCCAGTTGGATCCAAGTTCTTTGAAATATTTCCTAAATTTGCTGATAAGGGACTTCGAGTCCTGGGCTTTTATAAAGGTAATGCGATGAGGGCCTATTTGATATTCCGTACCTATATTCAATGCAGTAAGATGTCCTTTATCATTATGTACTTTATCCTTCTTTTCTCCAACCCCCCTTTCAAGACTGATTCGCTTCTCAAGTAAACTCTCTAAATTAACGAAAACAGGGGTTTTCATTTCTCTCAGTTCAGTGGGCTTTGCAGGTAGGGGGAATACCCGGAGAACTTTTGATGCCCTGCTAACTGACATCTCCGTTGATACCACAAGTAATTCTTCTTCTCCATCCCAGGCAACTACAGCCTTAAGTCCGTCTGCCTTAACTTCCACTTCAGGGTCCGGAGGTACGGGGGCTATATCAGGATAAGTAAGAATTGAAATGCAGACGCACAAACAAATTGAAAGCAAAAAAGAAATAAAAAACCAATTTTCTTGTAATCTTTTCTCAGAGCTTTGAAACAGCTGCACTATTTTCATCACCGGATTTGAATATCTCCAGATTCTTTCTGATGTTGGTCCTTATTTTATAATGCAAAACGGTACCCTCGAATAATACAATCAGAGCGAAGGAAACTGACATTTTTCAAAGTTATAATAACAAAGATTATCACTACTTATTTAAAAAGCTGGATTCAAAAGTTCATCTATTTTTTGGTTATTCTAGGCCTTGATTGCTTCCCCTTTATTTTCTGGAACTTCTTTAACCTTTATTTCTTTATTCTCCCCTCGATTTTTATAAGCAAACTCGACCCCGCAAAACTCCTCAGGTTCCATAAGACAGAGCTGATTACTGACCCGTTTACGCATTTCCATTCCCCTTTCAAGGTATTCTTCCAGGAGTTCACTGGATATTTGCCCGTCTGGATGTAATATTTTCACAAGCCCGGAAAGATTTTTTAGAGAAGCTTTCGTATCCCTTTGGTTATTCAGTTTAAAGTTACTATGTTCGACTAATCCATGTAAGAATCATTTCTTAAAGAACTTTGGAACTCCGAAAAATAGTCCAATGAGAGACCAAAATGATCCGTTAGTTTATCGTTGGAAATTCTATCATACTCCCAGCACCGCTAAACCACCTTTATTACTATAATCTAAGTCTAATCTAGTTAGCATTAGTTATATGCAATCACCTTAGTATTACAGTTATTTACGTTTTTGTCAAATGTGCGTAAAGGCCGTTGTCCTCAAAAGTTGTACCAGTAGGAGCTGTTTTTTGTGGGTTTCAGGAATCTACCTACTTCTAATAATTTGTTCGGGTTAGACTGACTGGTTCTCATCCTTAATCTCCTCTTCAATATACTGTCTTTATATAGTCAACCCCTAGTTGGATTATTTTTCCATAACTTACACCTTCTTGGGGGGTTGCGTAAAAACCCTGATAGATGTTTTTACGCAGGTGCCGAACTCCTTTCAAAAAGTAGTGAGGCAGGGCAAGAACATAATTTAGTGAGATAAGGAAGATGGGTAAATTCAGTTTGATTCGGGCGAATTAAGTGGTGACTTGACGGCAGGATCTTATATACCTAATGAACTAAACTTCCTTGAAACGATTACCTGGACCCTCTCAAATATGTCCTGACTGAAATATCCCAGTGTAAGTCGTTTATCTCTTGCAAAACGAAGTTGGAATTCACCAATCTTGAACATGAAAACTAGAAGATCAACTGTACGTTCTTCTTCCAAAGTATTTTGATTATTCTTATTACTGTGCGTGGTAGACTCGACTTTATCTTCGATTCTTTCGGAATATATTATATGACACAGTTCATGGGCTATTATAGCTGCAATGGAAAATGGATTGTCCAAAAAATTTTCGTTGATTTTTATCGTATAGTTACGGCTAACAGTAACACCGTTTTTACTTTTAATGGTTTCTCGACAATTTCCCGGCGAAGAGATAGAATCGGATTTTCTGAGCTCTATGTTTAGGTGTTTCAGATTTAAATGATCAATTAGTTTATAGAAAATTTTTCTCCAACCCGACTCATTATACAGATCAGCAATTGTATCGGCTTGAATCGGATTTACGGAAAAGGAGGGCTTACCAATTTTTTGAATAATTTCATCAATTTTTCGATATACCCAACCTTCTAAAGCCATATCGTCAATGTAAAGCTCCTCGAATGATCCGTATTTTGGTGTAATTTTATCTGGGTAAACACATAGTTTGACAAATAAATCCCCTCTTTTGCGACGGAGAAACGGAGCCCGCCATTGAAAACTTAGCTTTTTACCTAAATCTCTTAGGCAAACCACTAATCCATTGTAACATTTCTCGGGAACAAATAATCGAAGCTTCTTTTCCTCAACTGACAGTAACTTCTTTGCCCCATTTCTTGCGGAAGTTTCTGAGAGCCAAAGGCTTTTTCTAATATCATTTCCTTTATTAAGCCAGACATGAAGAAAAAAATCACCGGTTTTGGTGCCCTTTGTTTGTCCGAGCCCTTGAAGACGAAGTGTTACTTTTTTATTTATTTTTTGCGGGATCTTGACTCTATAGCGTTTATTATTATGCTCTATAATTTTCTTTTTACCGAGATCTTCTTTCTCTACCCAGATTGAACGTTCACAATCAAGTCCAAATATTCTATTCCAAAATCTTCTCATGGTGTAGAAATCACTTTATTGTTTTGTGGATAATCTAGGCCTACCACTTCTTAATGAATTTAACCCGGTGACTGATGCGGGAAACGATGGGTATACCCAATAAAACCACGTTCCGTACTCTTTAAAAGTGGTTGATATGATTATCAGAATGTGGGTTAGTCTTGTCAAATGGTCTGTATTGATATTAGTAAAACCAGGTACGCCAGTCTGGATGGGTGCATGTGGGATTCCAATGGATATGGAAGAGGAGGGTGTAGCGCTAGGAAGCGTTGAGGCTACTCTAATTTGTGCAGCTAATTCTCAACTTGCCAACTACTATGAAATCCCTAGTAGGGGTATTGGAGGGGCTACGGATTCCAGAATATTAAATCTACAAACTGGTTTTGAGAAAACGATGACTTTGCTCCTAAATGTACTAGCGAGGGATAATGTAATCTTCTACTTGGAGTCAATTGTCACGCCCTAGCAACCAGTTTGCAGGGCCTAGTTATTGATAACGTCTTCTGTAAAATGGCTCAAAAATCTCTGAAGGGCGTAGAATGCTCCTCACTTCATATCGCAAAAGAGTTACTTCAAGAAGTGGGACCGGGAGGGAATTATATGGGGACCGACCATACATTTGAATATTTTTAAACAATACTAAGACCAATGTCCAGCAATAGACAAGACATGAGAGATTGGCTAGATGTTAGATCACCTTCTATAGAGTTTGTTTTAACTGCTCCATCCGGAACAATTAATCAAGTCTAAAATGTAAGTTTATTAGGTTCTAAGCTCTTCACTTGAGTGGCGATCAAATATCTCCTTTTCTTAGGATTCATCCGATTTACTACC
>JAZKSW010000004.1:0-25593 GCA_036625875.1 Minisyncoccota bacterium | reverse complement strand
TCCGCAAATAGTTGATTATCTTTGCAAAGAATGTCATAATCACTTTAAACAGGTGTTGGAATATTTAGATGAGTTAGAGTTACCTTATAATCTTAATCCCTACTTGGTTCGCGGGTTGGATTATTACACCAAGACTGTTTTTGAAATTTTCGAAAAGAAAGATGAAGATTCGTTGGAAGTTGAACCCGGTGCCTTAGTTGGCGGTGGTAGATATGATAAAATGGTAGAAGAGTTCGGTGGTGAAGAAACTCCCGCCTGCGGAGGTGCAGCCGGCGTTGAAAGGCTGATTGCTTCTATGAAGGAGAAGAATGTTAGATTACCACGAGGATCAAAACCAAAAGTTTTCTTTGCTCAGCTGGGTAAACTAGCTAAGGGCAAAGCACTGGAACTCATGGAAGAATTTAGAAATAACAACATTCCGGTAGCCAGCTCCATGGGACGAGATTCATTGAAAGCTCAATTGAAACGTGCTGATGATCTGGATGTCGATTACACCTTGATTCTCGGTCAAAAAGAAGCAAAAGAAGGAGAAATCATAGTTCGAGATATGGAAACCGGTAAACAAAAGACACTTAAATTAAAAGGTATTGTCAGAAAAGTTGAACGTAGAGTAAAATAATGGATTGTTTATTCTGTAAAATTGCAAAAGGAAAGGAAGATGCGGATATAGTTTACGAAGATGAGGACATGGTAGCCTTTAAAGATGTAGAACCCAAGGCTCCGACTCACATTCTAGTTGCTCCCAAAAAGCATATTCCCACCCTGAAGGAAGCTGAAGAGCAACATGAAGAATTATTAGGTAAGTTGGTATTGACTGCCAAAAATATAGCTGAGGAACGGGAAGCTGACGGCTATAAGTTGGTTATGAATGTCGGCGAAGAAGGTGGTCAATTAATTAAACACATTCACATTCATTTATTAATCGGTAAACCTAAACAATGGCCCTAAAATATGGCATTAAAAGTAGAAAAAAATAAAAATGAGGACCCTCAGAATCTTGTTAAGCGTTTCTCTCGACGCATGAGAAGAAGCGGTATTCTGCACCAGGCTCGACAGAATCAAACGTTTGAACGTGAAAAGAGTGAGCAGTTGAAGAAAAGAGCGGCTTTGCGCAGAAAGGAACTGAAAGAGGAATACGAGAGAAAAAAGAAAATGGGGGAACTTTAATTATGAATAAGCAAAACATTCAAAAGGATCTGAAACAAGCCCTTAAAGAAGGGGAAAAGCTTAAGGTTTCCACCTTAAGGATGCTTCTTTCTGCTATTAATAACGAAGAGAAAGAAAAACAAGAAGAATTGACAGAAGAGGAAATTCAAGAAGTTGTTTCATCCGAGGTTAAAAATAGAAGAGAATCAATTGAGAAATTCGAAGAAGGAGGAAGAGAAGAAAAAGTTAAGAAGGAGAAGAAAGAAATGAAAATCTTGAAAGAATATTTACCGGAGCAATTATCCGATGAAGAGATAAAAGAATTGGTTGAAGAAACCATTGATGAAGTAGATGCAGAAGGAATGCAGGACATGGGAAAAGTAATGGGTAAAATCATGCCTAAAGTTAAAGGAAAAGCACCGGGTGAGAAAGTTAACCAGATAGTTAAGAAGCTCTTAAGTTGAAAATGTTGGAGATAAATAATTTAACCTCTAATGATATAGACGAAGAATTTTTAAAAGAAACGGTACAGAAAGTTTTAAGCCAAGAGCAAGAAGAGGGTAAAATTTCTCTGGCAGTAGTAGGAGAGAACAGAATTAGGAAACTTAATAAAAGGTATAGAGGCAAAAACAAAGTTACGGATGTGTTATCCTTTCCTGAGCAAGAAGTTAAGATAGACGAGTTTAAAATCGGTCCCAAGAAAGAAACCGATGATTTGGGAGAAATCGTTATCTGTTTAAAACGGGTAAAGAAAAATGCTCGTCGTAACGATAAAGATGTAAGAGAAGAACTTACTTTAGTGTTAATTCATGGTGTTTTGCATCTTTTGGGTTATGATCATAAGGAAGAAGGAGAAGCCCAGGAGATGGAGAAGATACAAAAACAATATCTGAATAAAGTTTTATGAAGGAATTAATAACAAGTTTAGATCTCGGGAGTAAAAATATTAAGGCATTGGTAGCTCTGGATAGAAAAGAGCAGCCTGGTTTTGAAATCCTAGCTAAGAAGAAGCGTCCCAGCAAGGGGATTAGAAAAGGTGCAGTAGAAGAACCTATTGCTCTTACCGAAAGAATAAAAGCTATTGCTCAAGATATTGAACAAGAGATGGGACAGTCCGCTGATCAAGTACTGGTTAATATTTCCGGTTCTCATCTTTTTTGCCAAGAATCAAAAGGAACTATCGCTGTTTCCAGGGCCGATCAGCAAATTTCACAGAAAGATATTGATCGAGTAATAGATGCAGCTAAAACTTTTTCTCTTCCTTCCAACCAGGAGATTTTGGATGTTTTTCCCAAAGAATATGTAGTGGACGGAGAAGAAAAAGTGGGAGAACCCTTGGGAATGAAGGGTGTGAGATTGGAGGCTAATATTTTAGCTGTCTGTGTTTTCTCTCCTTATCGTGAAAATTTAACTAAAGCAGTTTTGGATTCGGGCTTGGAAATTAAAGATATAGAGCCATCTTCGTTGGCTTCGGCACGAGCCGTACTTTCTGATCGGCAAAAGGAACGCGGAGCTGCCGTTCTGGATATTGGTGCTTGGAGTACCGACTTGGCGGTATTTGAGGAGAAGGACCTCGTCCATTTAGCGGTCTTTCCCATTGGTTCCGGCCACATTACCAATGATCTGGCAATTGGATTGAAAACAGACATTGATTTAGCGGAAAAAATTAAGAAAGAATATGGAACCTGTAAAGGAAGTCGGGGTCGAGGTGAAAAAATAGAAATGGAAGAAGATGAATCCGTCAGTTTCAGAGAGAATGATATAGTGAAAATAGTAAAGCCAAGAGCAAAAGAGATTTTTGAACAAACTCATGAACAATTGAAAGCCATTTCCAGAGAGGATAAATTGCCCGGAGGGGTAATTTTGACCGGAGGAGGTTCTAAGTTACCCGGTTTAGCTGAACTGGCTAAAGATGAATTAGAACTTCCGGTTCGGACTGCTGCTCCCGAACATGAAGACTTGCAGGATCCGGCTTGGTCAACGGTTTGGGGGCTAACTCAAAGAGGTTTTGAAATAAACGGAGATGGTCCTAGTTTTAAAAATAGATTGGGGTCGCGTTTAAAGAAAATATTTAAAGTTTTTGTTCCTTAATCATGCAAGCTACTAAAATAAAAGTTGTCGGGGTTGGAGGATCAGGTTGTAACGCCATAACTCGAATGAAGAAGTGCAAACTAAGAGGCGTTAAATTAATAGCAGTAAACAGTGATGCTCAAGATTTGGAAGAGGCGAAGGCGGACGAAAAAATAAGGATTGGGCGAAAGTTGACTCAGGGTTTAGGTACCGGAATGAATCCCAACACCGGACGTAAAGCAGCCCTAGAACAACAAGATGAATTGGAAGAAGAAGTCAAAGATGCCGATTTGGTCTTTGTGACCTGTGGCGAAGGCGGGGGTACGGGTACCGGAGCAGCTCCCGTAATTGCCAAAGCCGCCAAAGAAAATGGAGCTCTAACAGTAGCAGTTGTTACCAAACCCTTTTCCTTCGAAGGTGCTCAAAGAAAGAAGACGGCTACCAAGGGGCTTAAGAAATTAAAGAAACAAGTAGATACTTTAGTGGTCATTCCCAATGATAAAATCACTGAACTTTCTGATGAAGAACTTGAATTAGAAGAGGCTTTCTGGATGGCTGATGAGGTGCTTAGACAAGCAGTGAGCGGAATTTCCGAATTAATAGTCGGTTCCGGTATAGTTAATGTTGATTTCGCTGATATTAAGACAATTATGGAAGATTCCGGTAGGGCTTTATTCGGAATGGGGAAGGCTGAAGGTGAATTGAGAGCCAAGAAAGCGATTAATGATGCTTTGAATTCTCCTTTTCTCGGGTGGTCCATTGAGGGGGCAAAAGGAGCTTTATTCAGCGTAAGCGGACAAAACATAGCTTTGTCGGAAATTGATAAAATTGCCTCCATTTTATCTGAGAAGTTAAGTGATGATGCGAAACTTATTTTTGGAGCTATTGAAGACGATGATCTCAAGAAAAAAGAACTTAAGGTAACCTTAATTGCCACTGGTTTTGAATAAGTTTTAAATTATGTTGTTAAAGATTAAAAATCAATTTTTAAAGTCGATGATGATTAGCTCACCGCTGTTTTAATCGGTGGGTTATTTAATTTTAAAGGTCGTTGAATTTTTTAAAGAATAATGGCTGAAGTAGTTATAAAAAAAGAGGGTTCCGAACAGCCATTCGATCCGGAAAAGATAAGAGATTCTATTAGAAAAGCTTGTGATCAAGCAGAGGTTTCTGAAGCTAGGAAAGAAGAATTAGTTGAGCAGGTTTCCACTGTGGCCCTGGAAGCGGCTTCGGAAAGAAGTAAAATCTCCACTACTGAAATCAGAGGTAAATTGCTTACCAAGTTGGAGAGAATGCAGCCTTCAGTAGCTAAAGCTTGGCGTGAATACGACCAACAGCGAGGTAGAATTTAAGGATCTTAATGGTTTTATATTAATAAAAAAACTAGGTGGGAGGGCCTGGTCTTGATTAATGTCTGCTTCAAAAATCTTATTCTGGTTATCTATTTCTTTTATAGTAGGAGTTGGAGCCAACTCCTTTTTTAATATTATTCCTCTTTTGTTGTTGGGTGGATCTCTTTGGGGTGGTTTGGTATTAATAGTTTCATTCTGGGAAAAGAAAGCAGCCGTAGTGGGGCTGTGCTTTTTTATTTTTGCTTTCGGAGCTTGGTATCACCATCAGGCTCTAATTGAAATTGATAATAATGATGTACAAGAACATTTTGGCAAGGAAGTTGAGTTGGTTGGTAGAGTAGTTGAAGAACCTGATTCAAGGCCGAACCGGATTAAGCTGACCATCGGTAATTTTGAAGATATTAAAGGAAAGATTTTGATAACGACGATTCAAGATTACGATTATGGTGATGAGTTGCGAATAAAAGGAGAAGTGAAAGAACCTGCTGTTTTCGAAGGCTTTAATTACAAAAAATATTTAGAAAAGGACGGCATTTACGGGGTAATGTATTACCCGAGAGTTAAGTTAATCGAAAAGAACTTCACCGCTTACGGAAGTTTATTGAAATTGAAAGACAAATTTAGGCAAGTGCTCTATAATAATTTTTCTCCTCCTCAGAGCGAAATTTTAGGGGCTATGTTGCTGGGAGACAAGCAAAGACTTTCTGATTCTTTAAAAGATAGTTTAAACAAGGCTGGATTAAGGCACGTTACGGCAGTATCGGGAATGCACGTAGTTATTGTTATGTCAGCTGGCTTGGTTTTATTGGTCGGCCTGGGGCTTTCAAGAAGTCGTGCTTTCTGGGGAGCTCTATTACTAATAGCTTTATTTACCGCCTTAACCGGCTTCCAAGTTTCTACTATCAGAGCAGCTTCACTGGGTGGTCTTTTTCTGGTGGGGCAGTATCTTGGTCGTAAAAAAGCCTCCTATCGCGCTTTAGCTTTGGTAGCAGTAATAATGTTGTTGTTTAATCCTTTGTTATTGAAAAGAAGTGTCGGCTTCCAATTATCTTTCTTAGCGGTGCTAGGTATCATGAGCACTAGTTCCATTATTAAAGGTTACTTGAAAAAGGTACCGGATTGGTTCAGCTTAAGAAGTATTTTAGCAATGACTTTTTCCGCTCAGTTGTTTGTATTGCCTGTTTTAATTTACCACTTCGGTAGATTTTCTTTAATTACCCCTTTAAGTAATATTTTAATAATTCCTCTGCTACCCTATTTGATGGGCCTGGGATTTGTGTTTTTGCTCGGTGGTTTAATTTGGTCCAAGTTGGGTTGGTTGCTAGCTTTACCCTTATGGTTATTAGTGACCTTTGTAGTTAAAGTAGTGCAGTTTTTAAGTAAATTTCCTTTTCTTTACCAAAGCGTAAGCGTGGGTTGGTTCTTTATTGTAGCTTATTACTTCCTTTTAGCTTTAGTAATTTGGCGAATTAAAAAGAAGCAGGAATTGAGCTTCTTGAAGTATTAATTTGACATTTAAGGAATAAGTTATTAATATAAAGCACTTTGTAAGTTTTGGACAGAACATTGAAAACCAAATAATCAAAATGCACCAAAAGGAGGTGTAGTTGTGATGTTGGGAAACAAAGAAAGAACTGTTGAAAATCCAGAAGAGAAAAGTAAAACCGATATTTTAAAAGAAACGCTTCGTGACAGAAGCTGGGTGTTGGAAAGACTTGAAGAATATGCTTTTGAGTTGGCCCCCACGAATAAAGTAGGATGTTCGTTCATACCTTATGTTGAAAAGGTAGTCAATCACGAATTGGAAGTTATAGGAGAATCTATAAGTTACGCTACTATTCATCGTTGGCTTAAGGAGGAACATGGAATTACAGAAGAGGCCAAAACGGTAATTGCTCAAAGAAACAGAGAGTTATTTGAAGAGATAAGAACAGACAAACAAGAGGAATCAGAGAAAGAAGAAAAAGAAGAACCAGAAAAAACTTCTTCAACTGAAGGAAAGGTTGATAATATTGATAAAAAAATGGAGGAAAGAACTAAAGAAGAAGTATTGGACGAAACTCTTTACGACGAGGAGTGGTTAACAGAAGAATTATCATATTACCGAGACAAGTATGATAATTTAGAAAGGATAAAACAGGCGATTGTTCAAAAGATTCAGGGCAGATTGGAAAGAGAAAGAATTTCAATGAGTTCAGATAAAATTCTCTCACTCTTGGAAAAGGAAGTAGGAGTGCAAATTATTGAGAGATCTAGATTATTGAATAGAACGATAAATAATCCTTCATGGGTAGTTAGTGAACTAAGGAAACTTAGGAGGCAAGAAGGTAACATTTCAAAAGCTAAAGATAAATTGAAGCAACTAATCTTTGGGAAGTTAAGAGAACAAGGTTTTCGAAGAAGTTGTATATCTGAAAATTATATTAACAGAAAACTGAATAACGGAGTGGAAAATCTTTTAAGGGAAAAGGATGCAGATATTAGGCACCTGCAAGACGAGTTTAAAACTAGACTGAGAAAAAAAGTTGAACAAGCGGCAAATGAAGCAGTTGAGAAGCAATTTGATGACGTAGAAACGAAGATTAAAAATCTTGAGGAAGAACTTGATTCTATTAAGAAATCAGTAAGGAAAGAAATAAAAGAAGTGATATCTGATGGTTTTGGTGACTTAAGAGAATGGGTGTTGGAGCACATGAAAGAAGAACTTGCTGATGGTTTTCTTGATCAACTCAAAGAGTCAAATGATGGAAAGTATTCTGGGCGTTTTTCCAGGATCAAAGATTTTTTTAATATCGGGACGTAAAAATGAAAATAAAGAAGACTATATGGCCGGGCAGAGATGTCCGGTCTTTTTATTTGAAAAAGCCCCCTCGGGTTTGGCGAGAGGACTTTATTGTAACTCTTCTATTTTTTTCGGGCTTGGCGGTATGATTGGTATATTGAATTTCTTTTTTAAAATACGACGTGCTTTTGGTTCATCCTCTACGACAGCTATTACTTCGTGTTCTTCTTGCAGGTCTGCAATGGCCTTTTCTTTATGTTCAAAACGATTAGGACCACGTTCGAAAAAATTATGCTTCCCGTCTCTTAGAAGAATATCATCCTTTTCCAAATTAAGATTTAGCAATTCATTGATGGTTCTATACGGTTCTTTCAAAAAATGAGTTCTTCCACTAATTACCACGAAGTCTATTTCTAATTCTTTGATCTTCTTGTAAGTTTGGGTGGGTTTACCCCATCGTACTTGCAAAAAAGAAAAGAGCCAGGTGATTATTCCTAGACATGTTATCCGTAATGGGTGCCATGGAATTTTTCGAACGACGGCATAGTCTACCAAAGTGCCGTCCAAATCACAAACCAAAATTTTCTTCATACTCGCCTCCCTTTGATTGAAAAGTACAATAGTACCTTATGACAAAAGGAATAATTTATCAACTTAAATTAGTATTACTTTATGATAAAATAACATAATGTTATGAGCAAGATAAAATTTCCTAAAAACTTTCTTTGGGGGTCCGCTACTTCTGCTTATCAAGTGGAGGGTGGTATTGATAATTGTGATTGGTCTGAAGAATTTCCGGCAGGAAAAGCTTGCGATCATTATAATAAATTTAGAGAAGATTTTGAGTTATTGGAAGCATTAAATCAAGATATCCATCGTTTTTCTATTGAGTGGTCACGTATTGAGCCCGAACCGGGTGAGTTTGATCAAAAGGAAATAGAGCACTACAGAAAAGTATTGAAAGATTTAAAATCAAGAGATGTTAAAACAATGGTTTCCTTACACCACATTACTACTCCCTTGTGGTTGGATGAACAAGGAAATTGGACTAATACCGAAGTTATTAACTACTTTCCTCGTTTTGCTCAAAGGGTTTTTGGGGAATATAATGATTTGGTTGATTATTGGATAACAATTAACGAACCCATAGTTTATGCTTTTTTCGGTTATTTGGTCGGCGAGTGGATGCCCCAAAAGGAAAGCTTGACTTCGATGTTGAAAGTAGTTCGTAACCAACTTGTTAGCCATAGGAGAATTTATGATGCTTTCCATAAAAAAGATTCGGGAGTTAAGGTGGGTATTACTAAAAATAATTCTTATGCTGAACCCTTACCGGGTTGCTTCTTAAATAGAGTGAGTACTTCTGTTAAAAAATATTTATGGAATGAATGGTTTTTGAATAGGGTTAATCCTCAATTAGACTTCATAGGATTAAATTATTACAGACATGAAAAAATTAAATTTCCTCTTCAGATAGAAAGTGGAGACAATGAAACTTCGGATATGGGCTGGGAGATTTACCCCGAAGGAATTTATCATGTACTTAAGGATTTGAAGAAATACGATAAGCCTATTTTCATTACTGAAAACGGAGTAGCGGATGCTGAAGATCAATATAGAAAAGAATTTATTAAAAATCATTTACGTTGGGTACACAAAGCGTTTGAAGAAGGCGTTGACGTTCGCGGTTATCTTTATTGGTCTTTAATGGATAATTTTGAATGGGCGGATGGTTACGGACCTCGCTTCGGTTTGGTAGAGGTTGATTACGACACTTTGGAAAGAAAAATTAGAGACAGTGCCCGTTATTACGCTCAAATTGCAAGAAATAATTCATTGACCATAGAAAAATAATACTATGATTTGGTTGATAGCCATAATAACAGCTTATTTACTTCTGGCAGTAGTGGCGTTAATAGACCGCTACTTATTAGCGGGTCAGCCCGACCCCAAAGTCTATGCTTTTTATGTTGGACTGTTAAGTCTTTCATTACTTTTAATAATTCCTTTTATTGATTTTTATATTCCCAACCTGTTTTTATTGGGTTTAAGCTTTTTAGCGGGAGCTACTCTTATTATTGCTTTGTTTTCTTTGTATACCGCTCTGGAAAAGTTTGAGGCTTCGCGAATAATTACGGCAACCGGCGGACTCATTCCCATATTCAGTTTTATTTTAGTTTGGGCTCTTCCCGGGGGAGAGAAAGTTCTTTCCCTCACCGTGGTAATTAGTTTTATGTTATTAGTACTGGGCAGTGTAGTTATTACTTGGCAACGAAAGGCTTTGTTCGGTGAAAGTTTAAAGTTATCGGTATTAGTTGCTATTTTCTTCGCTCTATCCATGTATTTAAGCAAACAAGTTTATAATTTAGTACCGTTTCTGAACGGATTAATTTTAATCAGAGTCAGTAGTTTCTTAGTTGCTTTGTTTTTCTTGTTTAGCAAAGAAACGAGGCAAGAAATTTTTCAAAAGCAAGAAACCTTTAGTAAGAGTACGGGATCATTGTTTATGGTGAATCAGGCGATGGGGGGAGCAGCGGTGATATTACAAAATTGGAGTATCGCCTTGGCAAGTATTTCTTTCTTGCCTATTATTCATGCTTTACAGGGCTTAGAATACGGATTCCTTTTTGTGTTAGCCGTGTTGTTCTCTTCCAAATTTCCGCGATTGCTAAAAAAAGATTTGACCAAAAAGGTAATTATTAAAAAGGTGGCCGGGATAATGCTCATTGGTATTGGTTTAGCTGTGTTGGCTTTATAAGCGAAGCTTGAAATTACTCACTCGTTTTAAAAAGTAAAAAGTTAAACTTCTTACTTTTCTTACTCGTTCGTAATTATGGATTGGGAAAAAGCAACTTTATTAATTGTAGCTTTAGTTGGGGTTATTTGGCTGTTAGTTATAATTTTTTCTCCCGGTTTGGTTAAAGTTCCCGATTTAAAACCCACTTCTTCTGCTCGATTAACTTTGAATAGATTAAGTTATGAGGAAAAAATAGGTCAGCGTTTTATTATCGGCTTTCAAGGAACTTCCGTAACTCCCGAGCTTGAGAATAAAATTAAAGAATTACATCCCGGAGGCGTTTTATTACTCGGGCGTAACTTAAAAGATGGTGATCAACTTGAAAGGCTAACCGATAACTTACAGGAGATTGCCTTGGAGGATACCGGTTTACCTTTGTTCATATCGGTGGATCAGGAAGGAGAACCTCTTTGTAGGATAAATTGGTTGGAGTGTACCAGCCCTTCTGCAATTGAAAGTGAAGAGCAAGCACTTGAAATTGGGCTTGAGCGTGGTAAAAGACTTAAAGAATTAGGAGTGAATTTAAACTTAGCTCCCGTGTTGGATAAAAGTTATCCCGGTGATTTTGTTTATCCGAGAACTTTTCAATCAAGGGATGCAGGTTTTTTAGCTAAGTCTTTTATTTCCGGTCAACAGAAGCACGTGTTCAGTGTTTTGAAGCATTTTCCGGGCTACACTACCATTGATTTTGATCCGGAAAGGGAGAAACTTGCCAAGTTGGATTTTATTCCCGATATTGATCAGTTTAAAATTGCTATGAAAGCTGATCCCGTCATGGTAATGACTTCCAATGTAGTTTATAATGAATTGTCTGATTATCCTTTAACCATGAGCCCTGAGGGGATTGATTTTGTTCGAGAAGAATTAAATCCGGGGTTGATAATTTCTGAGAATTTATTAAGTCCGGTGATGAAAGAAAATTATGGACTTGAAGACACTGTTGTTGAAACAGCTGAGGCCGGCGTTGATATTTTACTGGTAGCGGGATTTAACGAAATTAAGGATACGAGAAAAGCGATAGAGGCTTTAGAAAAGAAAAAGATTGATAATCAACAATTCAATGAATCATTATTAAAAATTATTAAATTGAAGCAAAAGATCAATGAAAAGAATTATTAAAATAATATTGAGTATTTTGTTGTTCTTGTTGATAGCGGTGTTTTGTTTTTTGTTCGTGGGAAGCCCTGAACCTGCTGAAGATATTAAATGGGGAGTGAATTTTTCCAAGGAACATTCTCGAAATTTAGGTTTGGACTGGAAAGAAAATTACAATGCGGTCCTTGAAGATTTGGATGCCGATCACTTGAAAATAGTAGCCTATTGGACTTGGATTGAACCTCAAAGAGATCAGTACAACTTTGATAATTTGGATTGGCAAATTGAAAGAGCTGCTGAAGAAGATGCTAAATTGTTGTTGGTTATGGGGCAAAGAGTACCTCGGTGGCCGGAATGTCATTTTCCGGGCTGGGTAAAAGAACTTTCTACAGAGGAAAGACAAGAAGAGATTATGGAGTTGACGGAAAAGATTGTTAAGCGTTATAAAGACGAGGAGGCAATATGGGCTTGGCAAGTAGAAAATGAACCGTTTTTCTCCTTTGGTGAATGTCCTCCACCCGATGAGGATTTTATAAAAAAAGAAGTTGAATCAGTGAAGGAGATGGATCCTTCACGTCCGGTAGTGGTTACTGAGAGTGGAGAGTGGCCCTTTTGGTTTAAAGCTGCTCAATATGGAGACATTGTCGGTACCACTCTTTACCGAGAAGTGTGGATGAGTGAGTGGAACAGATATTTTAAGTATCCACTACCTCCGGTTTTTTATCAGCGAAAAGCCAAGTTAATAAATTGGATTTTTGACAAAAAAGTTATTAACGTGGAAATGCAAACCGAACCTTGGGGACCTGAGTTAATGTACGATATTTCGTTAGAAGAGCAAAAGAAAACGATGGATCTGGAGCAATTCAAGAAAAATATTGATTATGCTCGCAGAACCGGCCTGGATACTTTTTACTTATGGGGTTCGGAGTGGTGGTATTGGTTGAAGACAAATCATAATCAGCCCCAGATTTGGAACGAGGCTAGTAAGCTTTTTAGTAATTAAGCTACTTAATACATGGCTATAAAATTTTTCACGAAAAATAAATTCTTCAAGAAAATTTCCAAGAAAGCTGGGAAAGCGAGGGCTGTTGATATAGTAGAGAGAGTTACCCCTTTCATTTCTAAAAAAGACCTGACTTTAGATTTAGGATCAGGAGGTGGCGAAGTATGTAAATTTTTAATGGAAAGAGGTTATGAAGTTATACCTATGGATATTAGAGATTTGAGTTACAGGAAAGAGACAAGACCAGTTATTTATAACGGGAAGAAGATTCCTTGTAAGGATAATACTTTTGATGTGGTTTTAATTTCAACGGTTTTACATCATACGCCTAATCCGGAAGAAGTTTTGAAAGAAGCAAAAAGAGTTTCTGCTGAAAAAATTATTATCATTGAAGATATATATTCCAATCAATTTCACAAATATATTACTTATTTCTTTGACAGTTTAACTAATTTTGAATTCATAGGACATCCTCATTCTAATAAAAAAGATGAAGAATGGCGAAGTTTGTTTAAGAGTTTAAATTTAGAACTTGTTGAGGAAAGATATGATAGGTCGTGGATTTTCTTTAAACAAGTAACTTACTTTCTTCGTAAGCAATAATTTTTAGAAATTATAGGTTGTTTGGTAAGCTTAATTAAGTTAGAAAATGAAAATAGCAATATTTACTGATAGTTTCTTCCCTTATCTTTGCGGAATAACTACTGCAATTAAAAATAGAGCTGAGGGATTAATAAACAGAGGGCACGAAGTAGCGGTGTTCAGACCGTCAGCTGACGAAATTGAAAGTGACATACCTGAAGGGTTGCAAGTATACGACTTGCCGGTTTCGGTATCGGCCAGGGGTTTTAAAGATTTAAATATTGAGATTCCTTTATTTTTGCCAGCCTATAATTCCGTGAGAGAATTTGACCCTGACATATTTCATGTTGACACGGAAGGAGGAGTGGGGTGGCAAGGAGTTTTTTCTGCCAAAGTAATGAGAAAGCCGCTGGTTACTACCCCTCATACTTTTTGGGCCGATGAGGAATATGTTGAGTATCTACCAACTTCCAATAAAAGTCTGAAGCAAAGTTTTGCTTGGAAATACATGTTAAGCTTTCATGCTCGAGCAGATTTGGTAGTAACTCCATCTCGGGCAATGAAGGAAAGATTTGAACAGAGAGAATTGAAGACTCCAATGGAAGTTGTTCCCAACAGTATAAGAGAAGTAAATTTGAAAGATGATGAGTTTATGAAGCGAAAGAGGGATAAATATGGTTTAGAAGGGAGTCCCAACCTTGTTTTTGTAGGTAGAGTTTCCCACGAAAAGTCCCTGGGTAAAGTGATAGAAGCGTTTAAGAAAGTAGTACCAACTTATTCCGATTCGGAATTTGTAATAATTGGAGATGGAGACGACCGGGAAAGACTTGAGGAAAAAGTTGATAAGTTGGATCTGGAGAAGAAAGTTAAATTTTTAGGGTCTGTTCCCAATGATAAATTAATGAAGAATAATTTGTACCGCTTGGGAGATATTTTTGTTACTGCAAGTAAATCCGAAGATTTCCCCGTTAGTTTACTTGAGGCTCAACAATTTGGTCTACCAATAATAGCACCTGAGGCCGGGGGAATTCCCGAGATAGTAACTGATCAAAAAGACGGATTATTGTATTCAGCCAAAGCTGATGAAGAAGTAAGAACGATAGCCACTTTATTAAAAGAATTGATGGGTGATAAACCTAAGCGAAATAAAATGAGTCAAAATGCTCTAGAAAGTTCAAAGAGGTATTCAATAAGTAGGGTTTCAAAAAGACTGGAAAAATTATATCAAGATTTAGTTGCTTAAATTATGACTTCAGAAGAATTAAAATTTACTTTTGAATGTGCTTTTCGAGGACTGGGAACGGCTTTCAAAGAAAACACTATTCAAGTTTTCCTGTTGGTATCCTTGTTGGTAATATTTTTAATGTTTTGGCTTGGTATTCCGGTAACTCATAAAGTCATTTTATTGGCTTTAATCGGAGTTACCTTGAGCTTAGAATTGCTTAACTCGCAAGTTGAACGTATTTTGGATCATTTTTGCCCGGAAGACGACGTTAATGTTAGAGCGATAAAAGACATTTCAGCGGGAGCCGTTTTGTTAATGGTAACAACCGATGTTGTCATCGGCTTGGTCATTTTATTACCTAAATTTTTAAATAAAATCCAGTTGTGATAAAATAAAAAATACTATGAAGGAAAATCAAAAACAACAAAATGGTTTCAAATTGCCTTGGGGTAAAGTTGTGGTAATTTTGATAGCATTGATATTAATCTCTTCTGCTTTTGGTTTTGCAGCGGGGCTGGTAAGTCTCAATTATTATCCCGAAATTAAAAGCCAGTTAAACAACTGGGGTATGGATTTTGCTTTTGATCATGCTACTTCTACAGCTACGACTACCGTGGTTAAGAATAATACCGTAGTCGAAAGAAAGTCTGTTCTCAAACAACAGGAATTGGTAACCAAGGCAGTAAAAGATATTTCCCCTTCTGTGGTCAGTATCGTTATTACCAAGGATATGCCGGTTTACGAAGAATATTATTACTCTCCTTTCGGTGATCTTCGCTTTCCCCAATATCGTCAGGAAGGAACCAGACAGAAAGAAATCGGGAGCGGTACCGGCTTGATAGTTTCTGAAAAAGGAATGGTTTTGACTAATAAGCATGTGGTAGCCAACGAAGAGGCTAACTACACCGTACTTACCAATGATGGAAAGAAATATTCGGCCAAGGTGATCGATACTGACCCTTTTCACGATATAGCTCTGCTGCAAGTTGAAAATGCTCGAGATTTGGATGAAGGAGAAGCAGTGAATAAATTTCCGGTGGCGGAGCTCGGAGATTCCGAAGGACTGCAAATTGGACAGACCGTATTGACTATTGGCAACGCCCTGGGAGAATTTAAAAATACTGTTTCTCTAGGGATAGTTTCCGGCCTCAATAGGACTATAACCGCTAGTGGTGCGGGAACAGTTCAAACTTTAAAAGGATTAATCCAAACGGATGCTGCCGTTAATCAAGGCAATTCCGGAGGACCGTTGGTTAATTTAAAAGGTGAGGTAGTGGGCATTAACACCGCTATGGCTCAAAGTGCTGAAAATATTGGATTCGCTATTCCCATTAATAGAGCCAAGAGAGATATTAAGCAGATTAAAGATTCCGGCGAAATTACTTATCCTTTCTTGGGAGTCAGATACGCCATGATAAATGAAGAATTGCAAAGCCACTATGATCTGGAAGTCGGATACGGTGCCTGGGTTGGTCATAACCAAGTAGGACAGAAGACGGATCAGGCAGTTATTAAAGGATCGGCGGCCGATGAAGCAGGATTAAAATCTGGAGATATTATTCTTTCTCTTGATGGTCATAAGTTGACTGCGGAAAACACACTCGGAGATGTAATTATGGATTACAGCCCGGGTGATAAGGTTAAGATTAAAATTCTCAGAGATGGCGAAGAAAAGACTTTGTGGGTTAAGTTAGGGAAAAGAAGTTAAAATGCTTGACATCTTTTATAAGAAAGTTTAATTTAAAAAGGAGGCTTTGTTAATCTATTCAAGATTGGGAAAGGAGGTAATTATGAATTTACCGTTGGATGCGAAGCAAAGAGAGGATCTGGCAGAATTTTTGAACGCTCATTTTCAGGAAGACAATTTAGAAGACCACGGACAATTAGCGTTATTAGCTGATTTGTCCGTGGGGTATGTAAAGGATTTGCTGGATGAAAATGTGAAAGTTATATCCGAAGAAGTATTTTGCAAGATTAGAAGTGCTCTTGTAGGGAGAGTTTCTAAGGAGCAGAAGGCTGCCGTTCGAGAAAAAATGGATGAAATACTTTTTCAAGACCGAACTTTAAATGAAAAACAGAGAGAATTATTGGCTGAATTTTTACCCGAAGAACCGGAACAGTTGTATGTAACCGCCTTGAAAAGCGATAGCCCCAAAGAAAAGCTTGATAAAATAAAAAACAAGGAGTTGGATGAAATTTCCAGAGGGTTCTTGTTTCGACTTTCCCAGGTGGTAGGATATAATCTTGAGATGAAATTTTCTCAGCTTGAGAATTAAATGTAAGTTGTTTTGAGAGAAAAGTGAATTCGCACCTTCAAACTTAATTACGATTATTAAAATACACAACTCTTGTAAATTTTTGCCGGACTTATAAAACCAAGACGGGGAATTTTACCGCCTCGGATCTCTTTCTAAGGGCCTCCTAAGGGGTGAAGTTTCTTGGTTTCCTTCACCCCGTCCGGCTCTTTTTTTATTGCAACTTGATTTTTGGAAAATATTTGCTATTGTAAAAAGTAGACTTGTCGAAGTCGATTTACGTTTAAATTCAAAAATTCAATCATGAATATGAACGGAGGAAATCTCACTCATAAAGCGCAACAAGCGATGGCGAAATCCCAGAAGATAGCGAAAGAAAGAGGACAGCAACAAGTAGATGCCCTGCACTTATTGTTAGCCCTGCTTGATCAACCCGGAGGTTTGATTAATACGGTTTTGGAAAAGTTGGATGTAGATGTTCATCAAGTTCAAGAAAAGACTCGCCAATCACTGAGAGGGGTTCCGGACATCGTGAGCAATAAGAGTCTGGGTAAACTTTACCTGACTCAGGATTTAGCTCAAGTTATTGAGAGGTCTCAAAAAGAAACCAACAAGATGGATGATCGTTTTGTTTCCGTAGAACATTTGTTCTTAGCATTATTAAAAGTAAACACTGAAGCGAAGGATATTTTGGAAAGTACGGATGAAGGTTTAAATTACGAAGTAGTCAGAAAGGTTTTGGAAAAAGTACGAGGAGGTAGAAATGTTACCGATCGCAGACCCGAAACCAAATACGAAGTCATAGAAAAGTATTCTCGTAACTTAACCGAGAAAGCGGAAGAAGGAGAACTAGATCCCGTTATCGGTAGAGAGGATGAAATTAGAAGAGTAATGCAGGTCTTATCGCGACGTACTAAAAACAACCCCGTCCTTATTGGAGAGGCGGGAGTAGGAAAAACAGCTATAGTTGAAGGTTTAGCTCAAAGAATAGTGAAAGAAGATGTACCCGAAAGCTTAGCGGGTAAAGATTTGATTGCTTTGGATCTCGGTGCTCTGGTAGCCGGTACTCGTTACAGAGGTGAGTTTGAAGACCGCATTAAAGCATTATTGAAAGAAGTTCGCGAACATTCTGATCAGTATGTCTTGTTCATTGACGAATTACACATGCTGGTGGGAGCCGGAGCTGCCGAAGGAGCGGTTGATGCTTCTAATTTACTGAAACCGGCTTTAGCTCGCGGAGAATTGAGAGCTATCGGTGTTACTACCCTTCAAGAGTACCAAGAAAACATTGAAGGAGATGCTGCCCTGGAAAGAAGATTCCAACCCGTCTATGTGGATGAACCGGATATTGACGAAACGGTAGCTATTTTAAGAGGCCTAAAAGACAAATACGAGGTTCATCACGGCCTGAAAATCAAGGATTCAGCTTTAGTCTCTGCTGCTAAGTTGTCTTCACGTTATATTACCGATAGATTTTTACCGGATAAGGCTGTTGACTTAATGGATGAAGCGATGAGCAGCTTAAGATTGGAGTTGGAAAGTGAACCCGCTAAATTGGATAAACTTAAGAAACAAATTCAAAAGAAGGAGGTTGAAAAAGAAGCCTTGAAAAAGGAAGATACTTCCGAAGAGAAATTGGAAGAAGTAAACAAGGAAATAGCTGATTTGAAAGAAGAAGCGAAGCAGTTTGAAGCTAGGTGGAAATCAGAGAAGGAATTAGTGGGTAAAATTAAAAGATTGAAAGAGAAAATTGACGATACTAAAAAGGAACTGGAGCAAATTAATTCCAAAGGAGACCTACAAAAAGTTGCCGAGATTAAGTACAGTCGTATTCCCGAGTTGAAAAAGAAAGTTAAAAAAGCGGAAAAGAAACTAGCTAAGTTCCAAAAGAACGATCCTATCTTGAAAGAAAAAGTCGATCGTCAAGACGTAGCAAAGATAGTTTCTCAATGGACAGGCATTCCCGTGACTAAGTTAATGCAGGAAGAGGCCGAAAAACTGGAAAATATGGAAGAAGAGCTCAAAGAGAGGGTAGTTGGTCAAGATCATGCATTGAAGGCCGTTTCCAATGCAATAAGGCGCTCTCGTTCCGGTATAGCCGAGGAGGAGAAGCCAATGGGAACTTTTCTCTTCCTGGGGCCCACGGGAGTGGGTAAAACCGAAACTGCTCGCGCTTTGGCCGAATTTTTGTTTAACGACGAAGACGCAATGATTCGTTTGGATATGTCCGAGTACATGGAAAAGCATGCTGTCTCTAAGATAATGGGTTCACCTCCCGGTTATGTTGGTCACGACCAAGGAGGTCAACTGACTGAACAAGTAAGAAGAAGACCCTATTCCGTTATTCTACTCGATGAAATAGAAAAAGCTCATCCCGAAGTGTTTAACATTCTACTTCAAATCTTTGAAGATGGTCGTTTGACCGATTCCAAAGGCAGAACCGCTTCCTTTAAGAATGCGATAATCATTATGACTTCCAATGTCGGTTCCGAGTACATTGCGAAGATGAATGTCGGATTCGCCAAGGATGACAATCAATCAGATCGTAAGCAATTAGAAGAACAAGTTAATTCCTCACTGAAAAAGGAATTCAGACCTGAATTCTTGAATAGAATTGATGAGACTATAATCTTCAATTACTTGGGTCAAGAAGAAATCAAGGAAATAGTTGATTTGGAGCTGGATAAAGTTTCAAATCGTTTGGGTGAAAAAGAAATTACCATAGACGTTACCGAAGACGCTAAGGAATTTCTGGCAGAAGAAGGTTTTGATAAAAACCTGGGAGCAAGACCTCTAAAACGTGTTATACAAAAAGAGGTTTTGAACCCCTTGTCTTTAAAGATCGTTAGTGGAGACGTTAAAGAAGGAGATGAGATAAAAGTGGACCAAGACCAGGGAAGTATGACCTTTAACGGTAAACATTTGGTTGACACAAAAGAGAAACAAGAAGCAAGCGTTTAAAACAGAGGCCGGGTCCTTCCCGGTCTCTTTTTATGAGTGAAACTGTTAAAAAAATAGGAATAATTATAGCGGTTTTCGTAATAGGAGCCGTTGGTGGAATTTTCTCCACGGAAATATTGTGGCCTTCAGTAGTGGAGGCACCCCTTTTTGATGGCTATAGAATGCCCAAAGAAAAGGTTGAAATCAACAAGACGGAAAAAATTACCGTTACGGAGAATGAGGCGCTGCAAGACGCTATTAAAGAAGTGAAGTCCAGTGTAGTCTCTATTAAAGGAAAAGGTACCGGTTTTATAATCACTTCGGATGGTTTAATAGTAACTTTGAGTTCAATTGCTGACAGTACCAGTACCGTAGTTTATAACGAAAAAGAACTGGAGGCCGGATTAGTAAAAAGTGGAGAAAGGTTTACCACTTTGAAGGTGGAAAAGAATGATTTGCCTACGCGCGGATTGGCGAATATTGATGAAGCTGGTTTAGGCCAGAGAGTGTTCTTAATAGGTAAATTGTCCAATGAAACCACAGTCGTTAACCACGGAATTATTAAGTATTTTGATGAAGGTATTTATACGAACATTTATGAGAATGAAAGATTAGAGGGTGCTCCTTTATTTGATATTAAGGGAGAAGTATTAGGATTAGTCACGATTGAAAAAGGAGAAGTTGTTGCTTATTCATTGCCCGGTATTGATCAACTAATTGAAGAATAATATGCCGGAAGAGGCGTCAAATTGGTACGTAGCATTAATTTACAGTTTAGCTTCAGTTTTTATATCCGTTCTCTTGATGTTACCCGTGGTAATATTGATTTTTGTTTTTGAGAACTTAATTCCCGGACCCATTCAGTTAGCTCTTTTAGTGGGGGCCTTGCTGGCTATTTGGTGGGGAACTAAATTTACTGCTGATCTAGTACAGAAGAAATACCTTATTTCTGATAAACAAGATATCGTTAATCTTTCCTTCTTTTATTTTCTTTTTTCTATAGTTTTATCTTTTATAACTCTTTTGCTCTTATCCAGTCTCATTCTTCTTGATGCAGTCATATTTTTCACGGTAATTCTTCTTATATTTTACTTCGGAAGTATAAGACACATAGAAGAATTTGAAAAAACTTACAGGACTCCGGAAGAAAAATTAAATTAAAACAACATGGCAGAATACAAACAAAAAATATTGATGACAGAGTTCGTTACTCATGACGTAAAGAGATTTATTATTGAAAAGCCCGAAAATTATGAATTTGAACCGGGTCAAGCTACGGAAGTGGCAGTAGCTGAAGAAGGTTGGGAAGACAAGAAAAGGCCTTTTACCTTTACTTCCTTGAATGAAGATAAAGTACTTGAGTTCACAATAAAGGGTTATCCCGAACACAATGGTGTTACTGAGAAACTTCATTCTTTAGTATCCGGAGATGAACTGTTGATAGAAGATCCTTGGGGAACAATTAATTACCAAGGTGAGGGTGTATTTTTAGCAGGAGGTGCGGGAGTAACACCCTTTATTGCTATTTTGAGGAATCTGCGTAACAAAAGAAAGTTGGGAAGTAATGAATTAATTTTTGCTAATAAAAAAGCGAAGGACGTTATTTTAGAAAAAGAATTCAGGGAGATGCTCGGTGACAACTTCATACCTATTTTAACCGAGGAAGAAAAAGAAGGTTACGAAAAAGACTATATTAACAAAGATTATTTAAAGAGAAATATTGATGATTTTTCTCAAAATTTCTACGTTTGTGGGCCACCCAACTTTGTAGAAGACCTTACCGAAGCACTTAAAGAATTGGGCGCTGATCCGGATGAAGTAGTGCTGGAAGAGTGAGAAATGAAAAATCCGCAGGTTTAATGCTTCTACCTGCGGATTTATTTTTATGATTCTATCAAAGAAAGGATATTTCCCTTCTTTGCTGGGTAATCTAGAAAGTATTTATCCAACTTATCCAGGGTTCTGTTCTGAATTTGGCGTACTCTTTCTCGTGAGATGTCGAATACTTTGCCGGTTTCTTCTAAAGTTCTGGGTTGGTAATCTTCAACTCCAAACCGTAACTTTAATAAACGTTCTTCTCGATCAGAGATTTTTCTACATTCTTCCAGGGCCGCATCGAGAGCTTCTCGAAGATACTTTCTATTTTCTTCTTTTTCGAAGCGAGTTTCTCTTTTTCGTTCTGTAATATCCAATTTAGTAGTTCCTTTACCTTCTTCACCGAGCGAAGTATCTAAGGAGATTGTTCTCTTAATTGCTTTTTGAATTCGTTCAATTTGCTCTTCAGAAAAATCAGTTTCATCTGCCAAGTTTTCCGGCGTTATTTGTTTACCTTCTTCCGCTAAACTCTTTTTAGCTTCATCTACTTTTCTAAATGCATCGTTCATGTGAGCTGGGACTCGGATAGTTCTGCCGTGATTGTTGAATTGCCTGAAAATTTTTTGTCGTATCCACCACGTAGCGTAAGTGGAAAACTTGTAACCCTTGCGCCAATCAAACTTATTTACGGCTTTTATTAAACCAATATTGCCGGCCTGGATCAGATCCAAGAAGTCTGCTCCCGGGTAATGCTTGTATTTCTTTGCAATTTGTATCACTAACCTTAAATTATGGGTAATAAGTTTCTTTCGAGCCTCTTCATCATCTTGTTCTATTCTTTTGGCTAATTCTACCTCCTCTTCACGAGAAAGCAAATTTTTATCACCAATTTGATCGAAATATCTTTCTACGCCGTTTTGGGGCATCTAAATCACCTTACTTTTAAAAGAGCTTTGACTTTATATTAATTATTTAGAAGATAAAGTCAAGAGGACAGCATATATTGCGATTATCTTGATTTTGGAGTAAAATTTTGGTATAATTAAGAATGAGGCAAAGGAATGTCAATACTTGTATTTATCTTTTCTTGGTGAATAAATAAATAGAAATTTAGAGCGAAGCGATAAATTTATAATTAAACTACATTATGATCGATGAAAATCCTAAATTACCCTCCTATTTCGAAAGTGTTCTGTGGTCCTATGAATTTTCGAGTATAGATCCGGATCAACACAAAAGAACAATTGTGGTTAACACTATTAATCATGGGTTATGGAAGCATTGGCAGTGGATTTTTAATTATTACGGCAAAGAAGATTTAAGAGAGTTTATTAAGGATATTCCCAAGTCTGAATTTATCAGAAAATCGGCCATAAAATTATTTTGTTTATTATTAGGCATAAGTTTAGATGATTTGAAGTATGAAACAAGAAGCGCTTACATCCGAAGCCAAAAAAGTTCTACCTCAGCTTGATACGTTTTCTGATTTTTATCTTGCAGGTGGAACTGGCTTAGCTTTGCAGTTAGGACACAGGGTTTCTGTTGATTTAGACTTATTTACACAAAAAAAATTCCCGAGTAATTTACTTTCTCGAGTAGAGAAGCAATTTTCTGAATCTAAAGTAGAAGTTAAAATAAAACAATCTGAACAATTGATGGTGGAGATTGATGATGTTGAAGTTACTTCTACTCATGATTTACATGGAGGCAAGGGCTTTGAACCAATAGGTAGTTATGATAATAGATTTAATGGTTCATTTGATGGAGGTGACTATAAAATCTTTGACCTGTACATTAATCGTCCCAATCAAAGTCAAGTAGGGTTGTTCAGTACTTTGGCTTCCTCAAGTTATGTTGCAAATGTTCACCTGAAGAATGTGGATATTACGGGTAATTCCAACACAGGAGCTTTAGCCGGTTATAGTTATGCTTCTACTACTAATTGTACTTTTACCGGTGAAGTCAACGATGGTTCTGGAGGATTAATAGGAAGACTTTATCTTAAATAAGGTTATTGACAATGATATATCGTTTTGTTATCCTATACATGTATAATGAGTTTAAAGCAACGAAAAACTCAATCAGACAGGGTAAAATCCCTTCTAAAATCCTCACAGGATTTATTTCACACCCAGGACTTAGCTCTTTTATGGGATATAGAGAATAGAGCTACTCTTTACAATACTATTCGTAGATATGTACAAAGAGGAGTTTTGACGAGAATACACAAGGGATTTTATTCTAAAAAACCTCTTGATCAAGTAAATCCGGTTAAGTTGGGAATCGGTTATCTTCACACTTTTTGTTATTTATCCGCAGAGAGTATTTTAACCAGAGAGGGGATTATTTCTCAAGATATTCCTCACATTACCTTGATTTCCGATACTTCAGAGAAATTTGAGATAAATGGATACAGTTACATTTCTCGACAAATGAAAGATGAGTATTTGTTTAATGAAGCTGGTATCGAGCAAGATGCTGGCATTAAAAAAGCAGTTCCTTCTCGAGCTGTGGCAGATATGCTTTACTACAATCCTGATTATCATTTTGATTCCCCAAGTTTAATAGATTGGGACAAGGTGGAGGAAATAAAAAAAGAAATAGGTTATTAATCATGTCAAATCAAAAGAAACAGCGAGCTTATCATAAAGCTCAATTATACCGACTCCTCATTAGAATAGTAGATAATGATAACTTATCGGATAGTATCTTTTTTAAGGGGGGTACTTGTTGTGCTATGCTCGGTTATTTAGATCGTTTTTCCGTAGATTTGGATTTTGATTTGGAAAAAGGGGCGGATAAAAAAGGCTTGAGAGAAGAATTTCACAAAATATTTGCTGATTTGGGCTTAGAGATAAAAGATGAAAGTAAAAAAGCGCTTCAATTTTTCTTAAAGTATGATTCTCCGCCCGGTGAGAGAAATACGATAAAGTTAGAGGTTATTGATAACCCCTATGAATCAATTGAGTACGAACCTCAATACCTGGAAGATATTGACCGAACTGTTGTTTGTCAGACTTTAGAAAGTATGTTTGCAAATAAATTGGTAGCTTTAATTGATCGTTATGAAAAAAGAGAGACGATAGCCGGGAGAGATGTTTATGATATTCATCACTTCTTTTCTCGTGGTTATGATTACAAAGAAGGTATTATTAAAGAAAGAACCGGAAAAGATGCATTAAGTTATCTTAGAAAGTTGAAAGAATTTATTGGAGATAAAATTACGCAAAAAATTATTGATCAAGATTTAAACTTCCTTTTGCCTAATGAAAAATTCCAAACAATCAGGAAAAGCCTGAAAGAGGAAACTTTGATGCTAATAGCGGAAGAGATTAAAAGAATTAATGAAACAAGTTGACCCTTTACTTTTACGACAAATTATTTTAAAATAAGAAGCACCTGCTACCAACAGTCGGGTGCTTTTTAAGTATTAAAAATTAATGTTATTATAGACTATAAGCAAAGCTTGAAAATTGTCGTGTAGCAGTCGCTACGCGACCGCTAGTTCGCTTGTTTCTTCGTTTCAAAAAAATAAAAAGATAAATCTTTAATTTTTTCTCACTCATTCACAAATATGAAAAAGAAAGACTTTATTACTTTAACTTTAGATTTATACGACCTGACTAGCTACTTTCCCAACAAGGAACCTCTACGTTATAAAATCAGAGATATAGCTGATAATATTTTATCGGATTTATTGTTGTTAGTTGCCGAGGGTCCTTCGCTGGAAGAAAAGAAGAATATTAAAAACGGACTCATTAACAGTATCAAGGTGATGGAAAATTTGTTTGAGGTGGCCAAACCTCAAGATTGGGTCAGTCCGGATGACATTGAAGAAATGAAAGAAGAATATTCTCGTATCAAACAGGCAGTTGAGTCAGTTGAAACTTCCGAAGAGAAAACTAAATCCGAACCAAAACCACAACCGGAACCCAAAACCGTTCCCAAGGAAGTTAATGAATCAACCGAAGTAGTAGAAGACCAGGATTTGGAAATGGAATCTATTTCTGATCGTCAACAAAGAGTGGTTAAAGAAATAGAGAAGAAAGGCCCCAGTCAAATTTCAGATTTAAAAGAAGAGTTTAATGAAGTTAGTAGACGTACTTTGATTAGAGATTTAAATGAATTAACTGACAAAGGGTTGATAAATAAGACGGGGAAGGGTCCAGCCGTGTTTTACAGTTTAAACAAGTAAAATTATTGTGACATCAGTTTGTCACGAAATGTCGTGTTTTGTCACATTGTGTCACAATTATGACACACTATTAAGTTCCTTTATTATAGTCAAAGCCTGGCCTTACAGACTTTTTAATTTTAAATCCCTTTAAGGTATGACACCGTGACATTCTTTTTGTAACTTACTTATGAACAACACTCGCGAAAAATTCAGCAAAATTTATGATGAGCACGTAGAAAAGATCTACCGCTTTGTCGCGTTGAAAGTCGGTTCTGATGCTACCGCTGAAGATTTGACCGCGGAAACTTTTTCCCGGGGGTGGAAGGCTTTTAAGAAATCGGAAAGAGGAGAGCG
>JAZKSW010000038.1:0-5125 GCA_036625875.1 Minisyncoccota bacterium | reverse complement strand
TTGATGTAGTTTATCTGTGACATATCTAACATCCTCTCCTACCTCCCGGGAGTATTTTCCAGGAGGTTATTTTAGGATGCCCTTAGGTGATAGTGCGACGGAAAATCACCTATGCATTTTTAATGTCCGTTTTGTGTATTTTTATTTTGCCAAAAACAAATAACTGACCATGATGAAAATATCAGGTTGGATAAGCAGGAAAGTATTACTGCTGAAGTGAAGATCGGACCTATAGATGATCCTCTTGTAGAAATGGAAGTTAATCTCAATGAAACTGGAAAAAATACCGGCACCTTCTCATCTAGCTTCGATCAACTTAGCGATTTAGTAGAAACCGGAGATAGACAACTTCACCTCTTCTACCAAGATAACGAAGACAAGACGGATACCTCAATAAGTTCTGTTATTGTAAAAGAAGCACCAGAAAAAGAAATGAAATTCGTGAATAAAGAGGGAAAGATTAACCAAAAAACCAATCTTGATGATTCTATTACCAAAATAGTCCTCAAAGATAAAAGTCTAAATAAAAGTGAGAAGCTCGCTGATTACGTCAAAGATGCCTTGATCGTTATTAATACTAATACTGTTAATAATCGGATGAAAAAGATGAGCCTCCGGGAGTGTGATCCAAAAAACAATAGCATCCAAAAAAACAGCGAATATTTCTGCACCGAGGGCAGTTCTCTAAAAGAGGTCTTTCATAAATTATCAGTTGAGAAAACGAGTAATTTACAATTTGTTTACGTGGATCCTTTTAACAAAAGCGATCTGAGTGTGTTACCAGCCGCAAAAGCGTCAGAGGTATCTACAAATAGTACGTTAAGTACCGTTAGCGGAAAATCAGATTATAAAATCGGGGAAGAAATAGGATTAATACTAGAAGATAAGGATCAAAATAAAAGACCGGATAAAACCGAACAGGTAGAGATTTATTTTTCAAATGAAAAGGGTAGAAGAAAGATAGCTTTACATGAAACCGGTAACGATACTGGTATCTTCAAGCGTTCCGGAATTAGGTTAGCGAGGAGTGCTGGAAAAGACAAGATTGCAGTTCCTAATAGGGACCATATAAAATTCATCTACGAAGATCCCAAAGACTCTTCGGACAAAAGTTCTCTCACTTTATCATTTAAAGATAATTTTAAAAGCGAAATAAGTTTTGTAGATGGTTCTGGAAGTAAACTACAGAATTTTTCTATACCGTCAGATGATTCAAACATTTTTATCAAAGTATGGGATCAAGATCAAAATAAAGATGCTAGGGATAAAGAACTGTTAAAGAAGGCAGTGACTTTAATCTTTCCTAAGAATAACAAGTCGGTGAAAATAAATCTTTGGGAAACCGAGAAAAATTCCGGTGAATTTAAGTCCAAACCACTTAAACTTTCTATTACATGCGAGAATGAGTTGAGTTCTTTAGATGAAATCGCTTTGAAAGCTATATATAATGATCCAACCGACCAAAAGGATTCAAGCAAATCCCAGTTAAAAATCAAGCCCCAATGCGCTTAGTCCTTTGATCTGAGTTTTATGATAATAAGCAAAAATCTTAATATGCAAACCTTTACCAACTAACAGAAAAATAAAATCAGTAACCATTTGATGACCTTTTGTGTTTTAGCCATTTTCATCCTTGTTTTGTATGTTTGAGGAGATATATTGGTGATCGGTAATTCGCTCGATAAAGTAATTTATGGATTCTTTCCCTGATAGTACTAGCGATTCAATTGTCCATTCATCTCTGGATACTACACTTAATCTCATTCCTTTTGAGGTGAGAAAGCTGTAGTCAGATAAATTGAGCAACCACAATTCCACCCTGCCTCTGACCGTAAATCCATCAAAATTAGGATTGGGATTTTCCTGACTTGTATTGAAGGATTCTCCAATTATCAAAAACTCCGCCTTTGCATATTTTTCCGATAATTCTTTTATGGGTTCCATGTTTCCATTTTCAATTATTTCTTTGATTTTTCCCCCGTTGAACAAACGAGGTGAGTCTTCGGGATTCAACACTGTAAATCCTCGCTTTTCCAAATACTCTATCATCTTCCCTCTTAGCGACGAAGGTTCCACAATTTCGGGAGACGGAGGGTTTCCGGACATGCGATAATGAGATATACTTACCAGTAATGGAATTTCTCTTGATATATCTTTCTCTAGCACCAACTGACATTCTACCGTCGTAGGGCTATCTAGGTGTAATTCTTTTTCTTTAGTTTCGAAATACTCTCTCCTGAATTTTATTTGGTGGTTGCCTTCTTCAAGTTTTAAGTAAAGCGGAGTGGTCCCATACCAATTCCCATCAATTACCACGTCAGCCCCGGAAGGTGATGAAAGGAGTCTTAATCCATAATCCCCTCCTTTTAAGCTATCCTCTAAAGTCTCTGATGAACTGTTCCCGGAACCTCTTGCTTGAATAAAAAAGGCCATCAAAAATACCGAGACTAACAATACCGCAACGACCAAAGCCAGTTTACTTTCACTGTTTTTCCATTGAAGAAAGGATTTCAACCCTCGACAATATTTCATTTTCCTCACTCCCCGGATTGAACAATTATCTATCAGCAACTCCGTCACTCACTACAAAAAGGTTAAAAATATCCGATTGCTCATTAGGTCAGTCTTGTAATACATCGTGAATGATCTCTTTCTGCTTGTCCGTTAGCAAACCATCCATTTCATCCCTCTTTAGAGCTTTTTTAAAAACATCTTTAGCTTTTCTCATTCTCTCCCTGTACTTTTCACGTTCCCTTTCCTCGTAATATTTCTTGTAGAATTTCAGATGCATCTGCCCTACCAAGAAGTAGTCTTTTGAAGTCGCCCCTAGAGATTTCTCTTTTTTCTTCACGAGTTCAATAGCTTTATTCCAGCTTTTAGGAACATCTAACTTTGAATAGATGTTTTTTAGAGCCTGGTAAGCCATCTCAGCTTTGGAGTTCATAGCTAAAACCTCGTTAAAGTACTCCTCCGCTTGTTTAAATCTTTCTTCAGCCTTGTACTTTTTATCTTCTTTGTAGAGTTGGAGCGCTCTGTTGTAATACATAGTCCCGAGGTTGCGGTAAGCAGATTCTTTTACACTCTCGTAACCAGTAGCTTCCCTATAGAGTTCTTCGGCTTTGTCTGAATTGCCGTACTCCTCATATGTCAAGGCTTTCTTGATCAATATTTTGCCGTAAATATCTGATTTGGAGGGGATATTATCATAGGAGGTAATTGCTCGACGGTAGCTCTCAGTTTTTCGGTACAAATCACCCAGCCGAGCATAGGCCTCAAAAAAGTTCTTATCCATGTTCACAGCCGCTTTCAACAGCTTTTCAGCCTGTTGATATTGATTTTGTCGGTATCTAATATCACCCAAACAATAAAGGGCACTGGGGGTGGTGCCATCGGTACCGACACTACTTATATGCTGCTGTAACCTTCTCTTTGCCCGGCGATAATTGTTCAAATAATATTGAGCAATACCTAAGCTTCTCAGGGTCCTCTGATAATATTCATCCCGCTTATCTTTGCATTGAGCACTTAACATACTAAGTATATTCCTGGCTATCTTCGTTGCAGAACGATAACTTCCCTGTCTCATTTGGCCTTCCATTTCCTCATAATAGTTTTTAATATTGGCACATTTCTGGGCTTCCTTTTCCGTGGTTCTAAATTGAGTACTGGCTAGGTATTTGGCGGTCTCTACATCAATAGCCCTAATTAGACCAGTGGCATAAGTCTCACCGGCACTATTAAGTTTTAAATCGAGAAAAATATCTATACCCACTTGTTCCCCAATTTTAGCCACCTTATCCAATCCGAGCTGTTTGCCTTGTTCTCTTTCTTCTGATAAATATCTCTGGATTATTTCCCGGTTTATTACCCTAACTTCCCGGTTCTTGAGGAGCTCATTTAAAATTAAGTCCTCTAACACCTGCGCGGAGAGGGAGGTGCGATTTTCTATTGGCAGTACAGAAACAGTGTCTCCTTCTTCTACCTTATCGAGCATGCCATTTCCTGAGTCGCTACCTTTACCTACAACTCTGTCGACGATTTTATTCAACAAACCGAGACGGGTACTGTCTTTAGCAATCTTAAGCTGAGTGCTCCAGAGAAGGGATCCATCTTCTACATCTAGGATTTTAAGAAAATAATGCGTGTTTCCTGCGTTATCCCTAAGGATTTTACCGAAAAGAATTCCCTCTACGGGTAGAACTTTTAACTGAGCAGTTTTGTTCGGATCTATAAGTCCTTCGTAACGTAGTCCCTTTTCTCGGAGTATGTATTTCAGACTACTTCGATCCGATATTTTGAACGAAGTTTCCTCCAAAAGGCCATATTCGGTAATATAGTCCAAATACTTCTCGCTGATGGAACTAGACTGGTTTTTCCACAATGCTAAAACATTTATTCTCTTTCTCTCACCTGAAATGGAGAAAGTGTCGGGGGTCTTGGCAAGTTTCGATTTAACTTCGTTCAAAAACAAGGGATTTGGATTACCCTTTGCTGTCCCCAGATAGCTCCATATTACTTCACTTGTACCGGCCTCGATTAGTTTGAGGTAGATAAGGGTACTTTGCTTATTTCTATGGACAAAATCAAGCATTCCACCGTGGACGAATGCTTCAACTTGAGCCATCTCCCCGACTTCTAAGCGTTTATCAGGATCTACCATGTCCGATTGATTATAATTCAGTTCCTCAAGTATTCTATCTAAGTGGCTTCGGTCAACTACGTTCAGCGTACCTTCATTTATCACTTTGTGTGCTAGATGGTCCTGTATCCAGGTCAACTGATCGTTTCCCAACATTGAGTAGTTACTCAGCCCAAAGATACCTATATTCTGAATGCCTTCCTTCATGGCCACTTTACTGATCTTTTCCGAAAGCTCCCCCAACATGTTGCTCGTTCTTGTCTTGATATAATCGATCTTCCAGAGATGCGTATTAAAGGTTTTGTCCGAGGCGAAAAATATCTGCCCAGTTTTGGAAGCAAAACCTGGATAAGACTCTGAAGCAGCAGTAGAAGTAAGACGAAGTATTTCCTCACCTTTAGAACCTGACATCCATAGATCCATACCCATTCCTTTACCCTTGTCACTTGCCATCAAAATAGCACTTTCTTCCTTCACCCAATTTGG
>JAZKSW010000037.1:0-5188 GCA_036625875.1 Minisyncoccota bacterium | reverse complement strand
TTGTATAGCAGCAAATAAAACGTAAACTACCAACAACCCTAAGGCCTCTCCTTGATTTATTTCTTGGTCGGTACGCGAAAAGTAAGTAAAAGCAGTAATGGTAAGCACGGTAAAGGCAATTCCTATCAAGTAAGGATGGTAATTAACAACCCGTAGGGGGTGAATCAAAACTGTAGTTCCCAATACCAACGTAGAATTGGAAACTACGGAACCCATAATACCACCCATAATCATTTCTTGCTGGTCCAAGTTTACCGCCTGCAGACCGAAAATCAATTCGGGTAAACCGGTACCCAAAGCCACTATTAAGATACCGACGGATGCGATAGAAAAAGGAGAAAAGGCCACTAAAGAAGTAGCGGACAGAACTATTCCGTGGGCGGCAACTAAGATTATTATAGTTGACGCCACAAATAATCCTATGTCTTGAAAGAATGACTTAAAGCCGCTCCATCCCTTTTCCAATTCATCTGTTATTTCCTTTGTAAACTTTGCCTCCTGTTCTTTTAATTGAGAAAGATAAAAAGCTAAACCCAAAAACAAGACCAGGCCGTCCATTCTTGAAATTGCCCCGTCCAGCAACAATAACACGGGCAGAAAAGCAATAATCATGGTGTAAATACCACTTTCTCTCACCAAAGCCTGTTTTAAATTCAAGCCCTTGGCAAGAAGAGCAACTACCGCTACTACCAGGGTAAGGTTTATAATATTAGAACCGATTACGTTACCAAAAGAAAGCTCCGGTTCCAATTGCAAGCCCGAAGTAATACCCACGAACAACTCGGGAATTGAAGTAGCAAAAGCCATTAAAATAAAGGCCACGGTAAATTCCCGCCATTTAAGGAAACGAGCTATCCTGGTTAAGGACTTCACCAACCAGGTCCCCGACTTAACTAAGGCGATTGAAGAAAGTATAAAGATTAAAGTGATAAGCCATAAACTCATACTTCGTCTACTTCTTGGTTAGCAATAAAGTAATATTTTGCCACTTCAATTAAACCTAACTTGGTTATGCCAAAACCGAAAATTATTGCCCAATCAGCTATACCTAAAGGTACCGTTCCCAACATGTCTTGAAGTACTGGAATATAAATAGGCATTATTAAAGTTATTAGAGCAAAAAACCAACCCCACAACAAAAACTTATTGTTAAAAATATTTTCGTTCCAAATATTCCTGTGAAGGGTTTTACAAGAAAAAACATAAAACAAAGAGTCAATACCCAAAGACGTGAATATCATTGTTTGAATGTAAGTTAAATGCCCTATTCCGAAATTACGCAACAACCAGTAGAATAACCCCAACAGCAACAAATCAGTGAAGATACCAATTATGAATATAATACTTTTCATCTCTTTGGTCAAAAGAGGAATATTCTTGGGCAAGGGATCTCTTTCCATTATTCCTTCTTCTTTCGGCTCAAAAGCCAAAGCTATACTGGGCAAACTATCCTCTACCAAATTAATCCATAAAATCTGAACGGCGGCAATGGGTAAGGGAAACCCCAATAGTATGCTAGCTCCAATAATAATTGTCTCACTGAAAGAATCCGACAAAAGATAAGTTATTACCTTTCTTAGGTTGTCCAGAATAGCTCGTCCTTCTTCTACCGCTGCTACCATGATGTTAAAGTTGTCATTAAGTAATACCAACTCGGAGACCTCTTTAGCTACATCTGTTCCCGACCCCAATGCCACACCTATGTCAGCTTTCTTAAGAGCAGGTGAATCATTAACTCCGTCTCCCGTCATAGCCACCACCTCATTTCGCTCTTGCCAAGCCTCTACTATTTTTAACTTATGACGAGGCTCTACTCTGGCATAAATATCAATGTTCTTAATTTTCTCATGTAATTCTTCAGTAGACATTTTTTCTAACTCTTCTCCCGTTAAAATATTATTATCTCCGGTACGTAAATCTAATTTTTCACCTACGGCTTTAGCAGTAAGCAAATGATCTCCCGTAACTACCACTGGCCTCATACCGGCCTCTCGACAAGTGTTGATGGCCTTTTTAGCTTCCTTTCGTAGAGGATCCTTAAGAGCTATGAAACCCACTAGAGTAATTCCATCAACCATTTCCGGTTTAACCTCTTCTTTTCCTTCCACATTTTTAAAACCTACGGATATAACTCTTAATCCTTGTTGGGTTAATTCTTCCAATTTATTTTTAAACAACTGTTTCCTACTTTCATTCAACTCTTTTACTTCTCCTTCCACTTGCACTTGATCGGCAAGACTTAATAATTTCTCGGGAGCACCGCTGACAAATAATTTCTGATCTTGATCCGATTCTCGCAAAGAAGCAACATATTTACGCTCAGAGTTAAAAGAAAGCAAGTCCACTTCGGGATAGTCTCCTTCAAGTCTTGGTTTTTCCAGACCAACCTCATTTCCTAATTTCACCATAGCCCGATCAGTCGGCTTCCCCCTGACATTCCATTTCTCTTTAGTCTGTTCGGGGTTTTCTACAAACCCTTCATTACATAAAGAAGCAATAGTGACCGCCAATTCCTGATCTTTGTTTTTCTCTTTCTCAAATAATTCAGCCCAATTCTCTCCTTTTATGCTGTGCCCGGCAGTAAAGGTTTCAGCGGGAACCATCTTTCCTTCCGTAAGAGTCAATGTTTTATCCGTACAAGCTACGGAAGTGCTACCTAAAGTCTCGGTAGCAGCTAATTTTCGTACCAATCCTTTTCTGTCTAAAATTCTCTGCATACCCAAGGCTAAGATCACAGTCATGGCGACGGGTAAGCCTTCCGGGATAGCAGCCACTGCTACCGCTACGGCTGTTTCGAACATTCTCAAAACCTCATGAGATTTTATTACTCCTCCCAGGAAAATAAAGAGAGCCATTACTCCGATAAAATAACTTACCTTTCTGCTGAAACGAACCAGGCGTTGTTGTAACGGTGTCTTGTTTTCTTCGGTTTCCCTCACCATACTTGCTATCTGCCCTACTTCCGTTTTAATACCCGTTTGAGTAACTACCATTTTAGCGGAACCGGATTCAACCATGGTTCCCATGAACAACATATCAGTACGATCGGGTACCGGTGTATCTTCATCTAATGACTGCTCTTGTTTTTCTGCAGCTAACCACTCTCCAGTTAACGCCGACTCATTAACTCTTAGTTCTTCAGCTTCAATAATTCTACCATCAGCCGGTACTTTATCTCCGGATTCCACGGTTACAATATCTCCCGGTACTAGTTCCTTTTGATCCACTACTTTCTTTTGTCCGTCCCTTAAAACATCCGCCTTGATTTTAATAACATCTTGCAAACGAGCTAATGCCTTGGATGCTTTCCTTTCTTGAATGTAACCCACTATGGTATTAAGAAAGACAGCTCCGAAGATAACTATAGCGTCAGTATAATCCTGAAAAAACAACACAATCCCACCCGCAACAATCAAAATGTAAATCATCGGACTCTTAATCTGATCAATAATAATTTTAAATACAGAAAAAGCTTTTTTCTTGGGTAATTCATTAGATCCGTGCTTCTCACGGCGTTTTTCTACTTCATCCGAAGTTAAACCCTTTCTTGGGTTAGCTCCAAGTTTGTTCAATACTTTTTGAGCGGATAATTTGTAAAAAGGTTTCGCCATATTATTTCTCAAATTTTTCCAATAATAGGGATCCTATAACACCTAAAGTTGCCGAACCGCCGAATAACCATAAGCACCTACGGCAAACCTCACAAGTCATAGAGCATACTTTTACCGAATGGCCCGGTATTACTAGACCGTAGCAGTGATAAGTTACAGCAACCCATAAGCCTAAAATTGAACCAAGAAGTAAAAGTCGAGGTAATGTAAAAAGATCTTTTATTGAATTATTAATAAAGAATATTTTTAAAACTACCAACAAAAGAAGGAATATGAGAGCCGAAGAGAGAAGCAAATCCAGCCTGGAAAAAGATAAAATATGCAATCCCATGTATACTCCGGAGCCGATTAGTAGTATACTCATCGGTTTATCAATATAATGCATTACTCCCGTTACTTTTTTGGTATAAGAAAGAAGTTTATTACCGAAAACGACTATAAGAGTGGGAGCCAGTAAAATACCAATACCGAAGGCAACAAGATTGATTAGAATATTAGCATTGGACGAAAGACTGAATACTTGCCCCGTGAAAGGTATTGCGCATGGATTAATTCCAACCGCCAAAGCGAACAACATTCCAAAAATAAAAGTATTCTCCACCGGCTTTAACTCCAAAGGGTTTAAACGATTGAAGAACTGCAACAACCCCAAAACGATCAAGGTAATGGAAAGAGTGAATCTGATGCTACTTTGAACGACCGATTGAAGCAATCCTTGAAATAAAAATCCAATCAAAACGAAAGACAAAAGAAAACCCCCTACATACAAAAAGTATTTTTTGTAATCAGTGCCTTTATCCGAAATAAAGCGATAGGCGGTAATTGGAAAAAGAACTACTACACACGGAGTAAAAGACACCATGACTCCCATTAGAATTGCACCAATCGGTCCCAGTGAATTTACTTCAAGCATTAAAAAGCGATTAGAATTTATCGTTATTCTATTGTAATAAAAAAACCCCTCTCTTGAAAGGGTCGATTGTCCACATCTTTATTCCTTGTCCGCCTTTAAGATCTTTTTGGCAACTACGAAAACAACAAAAGCAAGAATAACAAAACTAATCAGTTCTGAAAGAAAAGCACCCCACTTAAGAACTATGGGACCTAAATTCAGGGTAGCTTGATTCCATTCTCCAGACGGAATTAAAGGAGATATAAAGGGCATTATAATATTATTAACCAAAGACTGCACCAAGGAAGTGCTTGCTGTACCAATAATAAAAGCCAATGCTAATGAAACTATCTTATACTCTTGCAAAAAATCTTGGAACTCTTGGAGTAATTTCATATTAACGTAATCGTGCTTTTTCAATGAAATTTAAGAAGTCGGCCACCCATTCTCCTAAGACGGGCACTCCCACTAAATTATATAAAAGCCAAATGGTTAAGGCCAACACTACGGTAGAACCAATCATAAAGCCCAAACCCTTTGCTGCTCCGGTGAGAAAGTTATACCACAAAAACTTCTTCTTATCATCAATAATTTGCAAATACCTTTCGTCACGAAGCTTTTCTACCAATTCGGTCAAGGTTTGAATTGCTTCGGTTAAATTTTTCTCTTGTTTTTGATTCATAAT
>JAZKSW010000036.1:0-5318 GCA_036625875.1 Minisyncoccota bacterium | reverse complement strand
CAGGAAAAACCTTCGGGAATCTTGGAGGCACTTGTTGGATTCATTATCTAAACAGGTCAGAGAATCCGAAATAGAATATTTATCGAACAGATACCCCTCACTAAAAGCTGCCTGTAAGGAATATGTTCATACGAACTATCCTAGCGAAAAGTTCCATCCAAAAATGAAAGAAATTGACACGAGCACCTTAGAAGGACTCAAAGAACTATCAAATAGTGATCCTTTACCGGAATGGGCTAGGACGATTGGAGTTCCTCCTTCAAACAATAATGAAGATAGGGGTAATATAGCTGACCATGTTCGGTGGATAGGCGGATTGCTAAATCAAAATCCCCTAACTCTTCAAAGGATTAAACGAGAAATAACCGAGAAAGATCCTTTTTATTCGGATGTTTTCCCAGCTATTCAGGCTGTTTTATGGGGTTTGTGTCGCCGAGGAGAGTTCGAGGTTTTAGACGAAGAAAGGAAGCCTGTAAACCATGACGTGCTTTTAAAAGATGAAAGCGAGTGGTTTAATTATCTTCTTAATATAGATCGGGCGCCTAATAATTTAAAAGAGATAATGGAAGAGGCAGGGGTAATAGACCCAGACGAAACAGTTTCTGAAGGAAAAGTAAAACTAAAAAAACTTAATAACCAGCTCCTAAATAAGACGGAACAGATGAACAATGACCTAGCTAACTTGAAGGAGAATTTATTTGATGAGACTTTAAAGAAATTTCCTTTACGCTTACAGAAATATATGTCAAGCCAAAAAGATCAATGCCAAAAAAATTTGGATCAACTATCCGATAACCCTGACTGGAAATCGATAACTAAGGAAACAACCGCTGTCCGAGCAAAAATAAACGATATTGAAGAATTAGTAAGCCAAAGAAAGTCTTATTTACTTTATTGGGATTGGGTGCTTGATTTTGCAAACGATTTCAGAAATTGCGAAATCCATGATTTAGATGAAAGTATTAGCAATTTTCGGACAAACCTTGCTAGTTTTTCCGACCATTGGTGGGAGAATTGGGACTCCATCGTAACGGAAGTCGATGAAGAAGTGAAGAAAATGGTTGAGAAAATTGAGAACGAATGGCAAAACTTTCTAAAAGAGTATGGCTTACAAGAAAAAATAAAAGGAATTAACAGGGTTGAAAAAATAACAAGCAGAAAAGGCGTTACTCCTTTAAATAAAGCTTACTCAGAATTTTTAGATCCTTTAAGCAATTTGTCAAAATCAGTTGGAAAAATTGACAAATTAATTACTAATATGAGAGACACCGATCCCAGCGTAGTTAAGACTTCTCTCTTGGAACAGTATATCGGTAAGTCAAAAAAGGCTTTTAAACGATTGGACAAAGAATACTTGGGCACAAAGGAATTCGAATTTCTACTGGATCAACTCACTAAAATCACTAGCGAGGTCAATAGCGACGAACTTGAAGACTTGAAATTTATCGCTTTGTTGCCCGACGATGCTGAAAAATTAAAGAAAAGTCTAAAAGGTATTGATTCAATAGAAGAGAATGTAGTTATTATCGGGGAATCTAAAAGATGAGCAACGAAAATTTATCTTTGAAAGAGTTCAAAACCAAGCTAAAGGACTTTGCAACGGGAAAACGTAGAGGGATAAGGAATCCTTTTGTGATATTGCCAGTTAGACCCGCCATTGAATATCAGGTTTTTGGCAAGATGAAAGAATGGAGCCCGTCTGGAGAATGTAGTTGTTCTTTTTATAATCTTGAAAAATTATTTATTAAAACAAGAGCAATTAGAATTACCAATGCTTATTTAAATGATGCAAGTCCTAAAAGACTCAACCCGGAAGAGATAGAGAAAAACATTGGATATACTCTACCCCGCGAAATAGCAGAACAATTTGAAAAAGACTTACTAAGTCCAGGTTCACGGAGACAAATTCTTCTACTTGGAAATTTAGGGGCTCTATATCCGTTTACCTCAGCTTCAGAGATTTTAGATCAAATAGAGAAGATCGGGATAAAAGCGACAGTGGGAATAATTTTTCCTGGACCTACTACTCTTTCTGGTTCAGCCGTAAGCTTTTTTGGTCAAAAACATACTCATTATTACCCTGCTCACATTATTCAAATCAGCTAAAAAATCTGCCGAGAGAATACTATGAATGAAATAAAGCTAAAAACCCTATTTGAGAGAGATCCCACGAGATCAATAGAACCGGTTCAAAAAGTCGATGATCTCGCCGAGGAACAGGTGAAGCAGGACATCGACGAGTTTGTACCTACGGAAAGCATCCGCAAAGTACTATCGGAAATTACTAAATTAATAGATCAAGAGCACCAGCATCGTTTTCTTTACGTCCATGCAATGTTTGGTTCCGGTAAAAGCCATTTATTGAAGCTGATTGGTCTTGCCATGCAGAAATCCGACCAACTTACATGGTCCGATCTAAATCCGGGGAAAAGATTGGCCGACGAATATACTGTCTTTCAGAATTTTCGAAGAGAGGTAACGGAATCTAACCGCCAATTTATCCCTCTTCAATTGAATTTATTAGACCGTGATCCCGCCACATCACCTACAATCGCCCGAATGGTCTTTAATCAATATGCCAGAAGTGAGGACTTTCCACTTGAGCCCGAATGGCTATCCTATTGGCTTTGGCAGGCAAAGTATGAAAGGGATTTTTACGAAGACCTGGTTGTTGCCAAAGACGATGATGGAAGGGCCTTCGCTCAGATTAAGTCAAACCCTGGCAAGATTAGAAGTTGGCTTTTAGACGTTGTTCCAGGCGTTACTGATTTATCACAAAGGGATTTAAAGGAAGAGTTTGAAGACTCGCAAGAGAAACTCGAAGAATTTGGTGCCCAGGATTTAGCTTACGTATTGGGGACAACCGAGAAAGCATTAGGAGAGAAAGATCAACCCGTTGAATTCGTAATAGGCCTTGATGAGATAGCTCTTTACGTAGGAGATAATGCTATATATTACGACGAAATAATTGAAACCTGCCAGACCCTAAAAGCTGGGCCAAACCCCATAATTATCGGGACGGGTCAGTGGTCAATTAGAGATATTCATGGGAACTTGAAAGGGAGCTCTGGGGACGAATATGCATGGCTTTTTAATGAGATAGAGTTAGAGGCCGCTGAGATAGAAAAGATCGTTACAAAAAGATGGCTCGAAAAGAATCCTGACATGGAAAACCTCTTACTGGAGAGGTTTAACAACTTCATCAACGAAAACGAGGATGTATTGGGAGGAATTAGTTCATTAACCATTGATGAAGGGAATTGGTTGTTAACTTATCCCTTTCGACCGGACGACCTTGGGCATCTTAGGCAATGCTTTGAAGAGCTTTTAACTGAAGGAGTGGCAGTAGCAGATAGGGATTACGCTCGTGAAAGGGCACTTTTAGTGCTAATCAGGATCTTATTTAGCGAAAGGGGTTGGGCAGAAAAGGAACTTGGTGCCCTCGTGCCTTGGAATGAATTGTTTGAACTTCTTTTGGAAGAAACGAATCTTATAAGAGGTTGGGTTGATGCGCTAATCAATGGTGATATCAGCCAAAACGTTAAGGGCTACTCGAACTCAGAAGAACTAGTAAAAGCTGCGAAAGTACTTTTCTTAGTTAACAGAACTCCTTCTTTGGAAAATAGCGCCAAAAATGTGGCTTTTTTGCGTTTGAATCACTTTGCAGCTTCTTTAGATGAATACGTGGAAGAAACGAAAGAATTGCTAAATACTCTTGTGGATGAAAAAGTTGCCTTCAAAGACCAGGGCAAGTATAGGTTATTACAAGAAAACGAAATAGATGTTCAGGAGGAAATCAGGCAAAAGAAGGGCGCTATCCCAATATTCCAGATTGAGGAATCTTTAAAAGAAAAAATTGTAGAGAACAGTGGCGGTACGCTCGATAATAAGAATCGCGCTAGTTATGGTGAGAAGGACTTTAGTGATGACTTAAGAAGGGTGCTTTACGATTACGATTATACCATCTTCGATGACAAGTTTTCTCGCAAGTCTTTAGAGGGCAATGGTATCAACATAAGAATTGGCTGCTGGCTAAAAGAAAGTGAGCGGAGTATGGAACTTAGTGCTGGAGTCCAAAGCTGGCAAGAAAAAACGAATCTCCACCAAGATGATTTACTAATTGCTATAGGTATTTCTGGATCCCTTGAAGAGCAGCTTAAAGATTGGTTAGCTCATAAATTAGTACTTTCGGGAAACTATGGTTCTTCGTTAAGTGATCTACGCTCCGAAAAAAGAAGGTTAAACAGAAACGTAAAGGAGCAAATATTAGAAGCCCTTAACTCGGCTTCAATTTATTTAACAAATAAGGGCGGATCTATCGGCGAATTCAAACCTGATTTCAGTTCAACATTAAAAAGGGTAATAGACAAAAAGTTCCCCGACAGGAAGGTACTTTCGTTAAACATAAGCGAAATAGACGATGCCAAAGGGGTTAAGGATTTCTTTAGCGGAGCGGACTGGCCTAGACCTGATGACGTCAAAGAGTTAGAAATGCTTGGTATTGATGAGAGCCGGCACTCCTTAACCGAAGATGGCTTTTTAAAGAAAATATGTAATGATTTCAACGAACAGATTACTCTCAAGGGCAAAGATTTGAACGAATATATTGCGGATAATTATCCAGGCACACCCTACGAAACTATCGAGCTAATAGTGATAAGTCTATGGTCATCCGAGCGTTTAACTGTTTTTCAAGAGGGAGAAGTGGTTGAAAAGCCCAGTAATTTGGCTCGGATATTGAGGAGTCGAAGTCGTTTCAAGGAGACAAGGTTACAGTTCGGGGAGGTTCGCAAAGAAAAACTTGCTCTAATGCGGGATTTTTTAAGAGATTTATCCAGTAAACCAGTGAGTTCTGGCTTACCAGGCGAACTTAAGGAAGAAATTTCTGAGTATATTGAAGAATATCGATCAGAAGTCAACAGCAATATATCTAAGATTCATAAAGAGTTGCCTGAAGTAGAAGATCTTGAACTCCTGAAAAGTTTTATAAATAAACCTGACATACAAAACGCTTTATCCAATGAAGAAATTGAACTTCAGAAACTCAAAGAGGTTTCAGAGAGATATCGCCAAGCCATTAATTGGTTGGACTCGGACTTATATAGGCGATTACCTGATAAAATGTCGAAAATGTCAGAAGAACAAAAATCTACAACCGAGTATAGAAAATTAAGTCAAATTCAAGAAGGTTCCCTTATTCCAGCTAAACAAGATGACGTTAAGGAATTGATCGAAGGGACCAAGAAGGGAGAAACTGGACCAGCACCACCGGACAATGGTGGTTCTGGCAAAGAGGAAAAAGAGACAAAGGAATATAA
>JAZKSW010000035.1:0-5539 GCA_036625875.1 Minisyncoccota bacterium | reverse complement strand
TATGATTTCTTATCTTAAAGGCAAAGTTATTGCTAAAAATAAAGACACCGTTACTTTGGACGTACAAGGAGTAGGTTATAAAGTATTTTTAACAGAACGTAATTTGGATAAAATTGAATCCGGTCAGGAATTGGAAGTCTTTTGCTTTTTGGATGCCAGAGAACGAGCTCTGGAACTGTATGGTTTTTTAAAGAAGAAGGAGCTAGAACTTTTTAAAGAATTAAAGGGAATTTCAGGAGTAGGTTCTAAGGTAGCATTAAAAATTTCAGCTCTTGGTTCTTTAGAAGACATTAAGGAAGATATTGAGAATAAAAATACTCAAGCTTTTGAGCAAATAAAAGGGGTGGGCAAGAAAAGAGCTCAGAAGATAATTTTAGAGTTGACGGGAAAAATTGAAGAAGAATCTCAAGCAAAAAGCGTAAACGAAAAGAACGTTCAGGCTCTTGTAAATTTGGGTTTTTCCAAAAAAAGATCCAAAGAAACTCTTAAAGAGGTTTCAGCTGATAATGATGAGGAAAAAGTCAAAAAAGCATTGGAAAAATTAGGGAAGTGATTTTGTTGAAGACAAAATCACTTTTTACCTCCCACCTCCCACCAGTTTTTGCAAGAAGCAAAAACTGCCGAAATAATTATGTTTAAAAGTAAATTTAAGAAACTTGTTCCTGAGTTCCTTATTTCTTTTTATCATTGGTTGTGGGCATTAGTTGGTGCTCTTGTTTATGGTTTTCCCTCCTCTTATATTAAAATAATTGGAGTAACGGGAACCAATGGTAAATCTACAGTAGTAACTTTTACTAGGAAAATTTTGGAAGAAGCCGGTTTTAAAGTCGCTTCCGTTTCTTCTATTAGTTTTCAACTTGGTGATGAGAAGAAACAGAATGATTTAAAAATGACCATGCCGGGACGAGGGCAATTACATGCTTTTTTGAAAAAAGCGATTAAAAAGGATTGTGATTATGCGATTATAGAAGTTACTTCAGAAGGAATTAAACAGCACCGACACCGCTTTATCAACTTTGATGCAGCGGTATTTACGAACTTAAAACCGGAGCACATTGAAGCTCATGGTAGTTTTGAAAATTATAAGCATGCAAAAGGAAAATTATGGAAACAACTTAAAGAAGATGGAATTTCAATAATTAATCTGGATGATAAGCATTCTGATTACTTCTGGAATTTTCCGGCTGGCGTTAAGTACGGGTACACTACTCGAAAGCTATCTAAAGATAATATTATTAAGGCTGAGAATATAGAATTAGAAAATAAATTTCCTCAATTTACAGTTGACGAGGTTAATTTTGAATTACCCGTATCGGGAAAGTTTAACATTTACAATGCTTTGGCGGCGATTAGTATTGGTAAGACTCAGGAGGTAGATTTAAAAACTTGTAGCGAAGCTCTAAAGAAAGTGCAAAAAATCTCCGGCAGAATGGAAGTAGTCATTGAGGATCCTTTTAAGGTGGTTGTGGATTATGCTCATACTCCGGATGCCCTGCAAAATGTTTATAAATCTTTAGGAGGAAATTTGATCTGTGTTTTGGGATCTTGTGGAGGAGGTCGAGATAGATGGAAAAGATCGGTATTGGGAGAAATAGCTGATAAGAATTGTGAGGATATTATACTTACCAATGAAGATCCTTATGACGAAGACCCCAGAAGAATTGTAGAAGATATTAAAGAAGGAATTAAAAACAAAGAAAAAGTAAAAGTTATTCTGGATCGAGAGCAAGCGATCGAGGAAGCTTTAAAAAGAGCTGATAATTCTAATACGGTAGTTATTACCGGAAAAGGGTCAGAACCATGGATGTGTGTATCAAACGGAGAAAAAATACCTTGGGACGATCGAGAGATAGTAAAAGAAAAAGTAAATAATAAAGATTCATAATTATGCAAAAATCAGATCTTAATAGGGTAAATAAATACTTGTGGGAAATTCCGAAGTCTTATCGTAAAAAAATGAAGGTACCGGTGAGGATTTATGCGTCTGAGAAGCTATTAAAAAATATCTTTGAGGATAAGTCATTACCACAGCTGGTTAATGTTGCATCTTTGCCCGGCATTGTTAAGCATGCTTTGGGTATGCCTGACGTTCATCAAGGGTATGGTGCTCCTATCGGTGGAGTAGGAGCCACTAAATTTCCGGACGGCTTAATTTCACCCGGGTTTATCGGTTTTGACGAAAATTGTGGTGTGCGCTTGTTAAAAACTAGTTATTCTGCTGAAGAAATTAATAAGCAAGTTGAGAATTTAGCTACTGAAATGCAACGCCGAGTTCCTTCTGGAGTGGGAACTGGTCGAGATCTAAAATTTAACAGAAATGAACTGGATAAAATTTTGAGAAGGGGAGTAGAAAGACTGGTTGAAAAAGGTTATGCTAGAGAGGAAGATGTTGAAAACTGTGAATCTAGTGGAAGAATGAAACAGGCTGACCCTAGTGCAGTTTCCGATGAAGCCAAAGGCAGAGGTGAAGATCAATTGGGTACTTTAGGTAGTGGCAATCATTTTTTGGAAATTCAAGAGGTTGATCAAATTTTTAACGAAGAAGTAGCACAAGAATTCAAACTTTCAGAAGGTCAGGCGGTTGTTATGATACATACAGGTTCTCGAGGATTCGGTCATCAGGTTTGTACCGATTACTTGGATACGATAAAAAAGGCGGTTGGTAAGTATAATATTAATTTACCTGATAAAAATTTAGCTGGGATACCTCTGAATACTTCAGAAGGAAAAAGATTTTTCAAAGCTATGAGTTGCAGTGCCAATTACGCCTGGTCTAATCGGCAAATGATAACGCATTTCGTAAGAAAAGCTTGGAAATCCGTGTTAGGCAAAGAGAATCTAAAACTACTTTATGACGTAGCGCATAATATTGCAAAAGTGGAAGAACATGTAGTTAACGGTGATAAGCAGAAATTAATAGTACATCGCAAAGGTGCTACTCGCGCTTTTCCTCCTAGTCATCCGGAATTGCCTGAGCATTACAAAGAAGTTGGTCAGCCCGTACTTGTTCCCGGCAGCATGGGGACTTCTTCTTATGTTTGCGTGGGAACCGAACAATCCAAAGAAACTTTTCATAGTGTTAATCATGGAGCCGGTAGAGTAATGTCGCGGAATGCAGCTGTTGATCAATTCCCGGGCCAAAAAGTTGTCAAAGACTTAGAGGACCGAGGAATTACGGTTAAATTCAAAGATTACAAAGGGATAGCTGAAGAAGCCTCCGGAGCTTACAAGAATGTTAACGAGGTGGTAAAGGTAGTAAATAAAGCGGGACTTTCTAAAAAAGTCGCTCGTTTGAAACCGTTGGCTGTTATCAAAGGAGAATAACAAAAATTATGTCTAAAGAATTACCCAAGTCAGTTCGGAAACACATTCGAAGAGAAAAGGCGCGTATTAGGCGTGAATCTTTGGATGAAGAAGAACAACAAAAACTTATCAAACAATTATATAAAAGGTTTTTAAATCAATACTCTAAAAATAAAAATGAACAAGATTAAAATATTAGGAGTTTTAGCTTTATTGTTAATCGGAGTAATAGCTTTTATTTGGGGGCAAAAAATGAATCAGCCTACTATTTCCATTGAGATGCCTAAACAAATGTATCAGAAGGGTGAGGTCACCAGAATAAGAATTGTTAATAATTCTCCTGAAGATATTTGTTTCTCCACTTGTTATCCCTATTATCTTCAGCACAAAGAGAAGGAGTGGAATAGTTATGATTACCCGGCTTGTCCGGAAGAAAATCTGAATCTTCCCTGCATTTCTCCCGGAGAAAAGAAAGATTTTGAATTTACATTAAGTGATAAATTAAAATCTGGAGTTCACCGTATTGCAGTTCCCGTTAATAAAAGAGGAGAAAAAGGACAAGAGTTTAAAGAAGATAAAAAAGCTTATTCCGATCCCTTCGAGGTTAAATAATATGGGAAAAGATATTAAAAAAACACTTAAGCATCCAAAAAAGATTTTTGCGTGGGAAGCTTTGCTATTCCTAGTTACTTTATCTTTAGGCGTTCTAAACAGTTATCGAATAAATCAAGTAATAGATTTCTCATTGGTTAAGGCTGGTCAATCTGATCTACTTCATTTAGCGGTTTATTTCGTGGTTGGTACTGCTGTTCTAGCAGGACTTTCTTCTTCAGACTTTAAAAGAACCCGGGGGGTGGTTTTTAAAGTTCTTTTCTTATTAGCTGTAGGTACTGGAACTTTATTATTACTTCAATTCTGGTTTCATTTTTATATAAGTTTGCTAATAGTATTGGCATTAATAATTTTGTGGACAATCTTTCATTCAGTGGCAATACATAATGTGTTTGTTGTTCTAGGAATCGCAGGTGCCGGTAGTTGGCTTGGTTTGAGTTTCACACCGCAATTAGTAATTGTGTTGCTAGTTATTTTTTCAATTTATGATTTTATTGCGGTTTACAAAACCAAGCACATGGTTAAAATGGCCAAGGCTATGGTTGAATCAAATGCAATAGTGGGATTGATTATCCCTTCAAATTTGAAAGACTTCAGTAGGGATATCAGTCAAGTTCAACCGGGAGGTAAGTTTTTAATAGTGGGAGGTGGAGATATTGTTTTTCCTTTAATACTTTGTACTTCTTTCGTTCCCATTAGTATGTTTAAGGCTTTAATTATGGTTTTGTTCTCACTAATCGGCTTAGGGTTCAGTTTTTGGGTTTTTGCTAGTCAGAAAATTAAAAAGCCCATTCCTGCGCTACCACCTATTACTTTGGGAGCGATAATGGGTTATCTAATCACTTTATTAATTTAATTATTATGAAGATTATTAATAAATGTTTAACAAAGGATCAATTTGAACAATACATTAAAGACAAAAAAGTTGATAGGGAGATAGATAAGATCGTTTTACACCATACTTATGATACTCTGAAAGAATGGGAGCAAGGAAAGATATCTCCAGATTATTACAAAAAGTTTTACGAAGAAAAAGGTTGGGAAGTAGGTCCTCATCTTTTTGTAGCCCCAGAGGGTATATGGTTGTTTACAGACATAAGCATGACCGGAAGACATGCCAATGAAGGTAATTCAAATAGCATAGGAATTGAAATGGTTGGAAGGTATAATGATGAATCTCCTTCTGGTAAAATTTGGAAGAATACTAAAGCAATTCTTAAAAATTTACTTAAAAAGTTTGATCTTTCTTTACAAGATGTTCATTTTCATAGAGAGTATAATTCTGGTAAAGATTGTCCCGGCAAAGCAGTTACAAGGAAATGGCTTAAGAAGGAATTAAGTTAATTGTATAAAATGATTTGAAAGTTTTAACTTTCTTTTTTGTTTTCTTCCAAAGTTAACTTAAAAAAACACAGGATTTCTCCTGTGTTTTTATATTATAATCGTGTGCCGCGGGAGGGACTCGAACCCTCAAGCCCGTAATGAGCAGCGGATTTTGAATCCGCCCTGTATTCCGATTCCAGCACCGCGGCATATTTAATTAGTTTCTTCACTCGTAATTATAGTTTCTTAAAGGTAAAAAGTAAAGTTAGAGTTCTTTTACCATATAAGTATCTTTTAATTC
>JAZKSW010000003.1:0-27171 GCA_036625875.1 Minisyncoccota bacterium | reverse complement strand
AAAAGCCAACAAGTTGGTGAATAGGGAGCTAAGTAAGATTATTCAAAAAATGGGTTTTTCCAGAGATATTCTGGTAACCTTAACCAGAGTGAGATGTTCCAATGATTTAAGTGAAGCTAAAGTATTTATTAGTGTGATGCCTGAAGAAAAAGCGGGAGAAGTTTTAAAAACTTTGAAAGATAAAATTTATGATACTCAGCAAAAGTTGAATGATCGCTTAGATTTAAAAATTGTCCCCAAAATTAGTTATGTAGAAGAAGAGAAAGTGAAAGAGGCTGCCGAAGTAGAGGAGACCCTTGATAATTTGGAAGAAAATTGATTTAGTCTTTTAAATTTTTTGTAAAACTTTTTATTTAAAAAAGTTTTAGAGATACGCCCGGGTGGCGGAATTAGGCATACGCGAGGGACTTAAAATCCCTTGGGCATTCGCCCGTGCGGGTTCGATCCCCGCCCCGGGCACATATAACATATTACATTAAAACCAAAACCACTCCTTTTTACGGGAGTGGTTTTTGTATTGAATTCTAAGTTTTAGTTAATTTACTATTTCAATGGTAGCGGTTTTACTACCGAAGTTTATTGCTTGCTTTCTTGTAGGAAACCAAATGTCTAAGTGGTAATCACCTTTTCTCCAATGTAATCTATCTTCCACTACGAAAGTTTTATCTCCGTATAATCCGGGAATCTTAATTTTAGTTCCGAAAGGTAATGCATTGTTGGCTACAATTCCACTTCTGACTCTAGCTCCGGAAGCGGTAGTGTAGGGACTGCTGTCGGTTTGATCCACCGTACTGGAATAGGCGGTTAAAATCATTTTTACTTTTCTTTCTTCCTTTCTTTCTCTTTCCGGAATTCGAGATAAGGACATTACTGTATTTCCTTGGGTGATTGAGGGTGAAAAATCCGGTTTTGCATCATTTGGTTGGGGAATAGTAGTTTGTTTAGCTAATAGGCCGCTTTCAACCTCTTTATAGCCGCTTGAAGGTGCATTAGAAGGGCTATCACCCCCCAATAGAGGTGAATGCCAGGGCAAAAGCACACCAACGGCTAAAAGGGTTAAAATTAAGCCTAATTCAATGTTTTTTAGGTCTGTAAGATTTTTCATATTTTTGTGATTGTAATATGTTATATGTTGCCTATATGTTTGTCAACCCCCCCTAAAATCACTTTAAAAAATACAAAAAACCCGGCTTAAAAACCAGGTTTTTATTGTTTAAAGTTTTTTGATGAGCGGGAGACGGGATTTGAACCCGCGATCTCTTCCATGGCAAGGAAGCGCTCTACCACTAAGCCACTCCCGCATTGATAATTATGATTGATTTATAATTCCTCGGATCCATCCTTTGATTTTAGAAACCAGCTCGGTGTTATAAATTCTTAAATGAAGAGTTCCATTGGGTAATCTATTACTTCTTTTCTTTTTGCTGCTTCGACTTATCTGAGTTTGAGGTGAAGGAAAGTTCTCTTCTGGTAAGTCAGTAACTTTTTTCCAATACTGAATGGCTGACTCCTGGTTTGTATCGGGGTAAAGGTGAATCTTTGCTTGAATTTCATCATCAGGGATTTCAACAATTTCCCGAAGAAACTTCATCATTACTTTAATCATTTTTGGGTCGGAATTACTGAAGTTAAATTCATTATTGCTTTTCTTCCCTCCCTCTGCCCAATAAAGAGCGGTTCCTATAAGTTTAAGATTTTCTTTTGTTATCTCATTAATATCATCAGCAGCCCTTGCTTTATCCTTCTCTCTTTTTCTGGCTGCTTCTTTAGATCGTTTTTTACTATAATGTTTTAAATGGGAGTGATCAGCTTCTTCTTTAGATTTTTTAATAAGTTTCTTTTTTATTTTTTGCGACCACTTCTTATCAGCTAACCAATCTGAGAGAGTACTTTTAGAGACCCCTAATTTGCTACTAATTTCTCTGTAGCTTTTTTCTTCCTTTCGTAGTCTTATAGCTTCTTTTTTATCATCATGCATGGTGGTCAAGTGCCGCGGGTCGGAATCGAACCGACTACTTTCTCTTTTTCAGAGAGATGCTCTACCAGTGAGCTACCGCGGCTTGGTTCTGATTTTTTTATCTTAACAGTTCACAAAGTCTTTGTCTATTTTGTTTAAGTTTTTTATGTAGGCAATTCTCCAGAATTTATTTCTGGAGCGCCTTAGTTATGTTTTCAAAAAATTTTCAGAGAGTGGACGGTGCAGGATTTGAACCTGCGACCTCGTCGATGTAAGCGACGCGCTCTAAACCAAGCTGAGCTAACCGTCCCTGCTATGTGCCCAGGGTGGGATTTGAACCCACACGGCTTAAATAGCCACTACGCCCTCAACGTAGTCTGTCTGCCAGTTCCAGCACCTGGGCGTACTGAAATTAAACAAAGAGATTCACAAAAATCCGAATTACTCTCTATCTTTAAGGTTGGCTTTTCTGCCCTTAGCGTTGCGGAGATATTGCAACTTTGAACGACGAGCTTTTTTCTTTCTAACCACTTCTATATCTTGGATTTTGGGGGAATGTAAAGGGAAAGTCATTTCTACGCCCGTGCCCAAGATTTCGGAACGAATAGTAGCAGTAGCTCCCATTTCTTCTCCGTGTTTGCGTTCTATAACTTGACCCTCAAAAATATGAGGTTTTTGTTGCTCCTCTTCGCTTTGATAAGTAACCTTAACAATATCGCCCGCTTGAAAATCGGGGACTTCTTTTCCTCCTAAAAACTCTTTTATTTTTGATGTATTAATCATATTTGTGAACGAGTGAGAAAAATTAATAATTTATTTATTCATTTTTTGAAGCGAGTGAGTAAATAGAAGTTTACTTATAGCTTTGTTTTAACTTTAAACCTTTTAATACAGAATTCAAGTCGGAGGGTAGTTCAGACTTAAATTCTTTGGTGTTACTTGGTGTTTTTATCTTGATGTAAGAAGCATGAAGAAACTGCCTTTTTAGATTTTCGGGATGAGCTTGATCTTTAAAACTATACAATTCGTCTCCGGCAATGGGGTGGTTTATGAAAGCTAAGTGACATCTGATTTGGTGCTTTCTGCCCGTCTTGGGGCTAGCTTCTATTAAAGTGTACTTCTCAAACAATTTCAATGGTCTTATCTTCGTTTCTGCTTTTCTTAAACCTTCGTGTTGTGCTTCCGGAGAGTGGGGCAGGTAAGCCTTTTGTTTCCTTTTGTTTTTTAAGTCCCTTCCGATCAAAGCGTTGATGTTCTTTTCATAATCTAATTTTCCTGCTACCAGTGCCAAATATTTTTTAGTTACCTTTCTTTTTTTAAACTGTTTTTGTAAGAAATTCAGAGTTTCTTCGTTTTTTGCTAACAACAGGACTCCGGAAGTGTTTTTATCTAAACGGTGTACTAAACCGTAGCGATTATCTTTTAAGTCTCTTAATTCAGAAAATTCTTCAGCTGCTTGTTCGGCAAAATCATGAACTTCAACACCGGCCGGCTTATCTAATACAAGTAATTTTTCATTTTCAAAGATTTTGTTCATAAATGTGGGCGGTGCAGGGATTGAACCTACGACCTCCTGTACGTCAAACAGACGCTCTACCACTGAGCTAACCGCCCTGTGCGCCCGCCAGGAATTGAACCTGGGATGCTCTAAAACTTTTTTAAATAAAAAGTTTTACAAAAAATCAAAACAAAAGAATTACATGTGCGCGTGGATGGGTTCGAACCATCGACCTCGGCTTTATAAGAGCCGTGCTCTTACCAACTGAGCTACACGCGCACGTAACAAAGTTTTACTTTTCTGCATCCTCAACGAGCTCCTTGAATTGCTTCTTTTCAATGGTTTCCTGTTCTATTAAAGTTTCAGCTATTTTATCCAAAAGATCTTGGTTTTTCTTCAATAATTCCATGGCTTTGTCTTGAGCATGATTGACGAAGCCGGAAATTTCTTCATCAATCTCGGCTGCTACTTCTTCAGAATAATCCTTTGCTTCAGCCATTTCCTTACCTAAGAAGACCGCTTCTTTCTCACCCCCGTAGGAAATAGGACCAAGATCCGACATGCCATACTTTTTAACTAGTTTTTTAGCTAAATTGGAAGCCTCCTTTAAGTCATTGGAAGCACCGGTAGTGATTTCATCAAATTCCAGTTTCTCAGCGGAATAACCGCCCAACAACACAGCTAACTCGGCTAAAAATTCAGATTTGGATTTCATCATCTTTTCTTCTTCCGGGGTTTTTAGAGTGTAGCCACCCGCGGAAGGTCCTCGAGCAATAATTGAAACCTTACGAACAGATTCCGCTTCGGGCATCAGAGAAGCCAATAAAGCGTGACCTGCTTCGTGATAAGCGGCTATTTCCTTTTCTTCGTCGGAAAGAATGTGACTCTTTCTTTCTCTTCCCAGTAATACACGTTCAATTGCTTCCAGTAAATCTTCTTGTTTGATTTCTTTTTGATCTTTCTGAGTAGCTAAGATGGCGGCCTCGTTTACCATGTTTTCCAAGTCGGCTCCGGAAAATCCGGGAGTTCTTTCCGCTAACTCTCTTAGATCAACCTCTTCGGCCAAAGGTTTGTCTTCGGCGTGAATTTCTAATATTTCTTCACGAGCTTCGATGTCCGGCATGTTGAGAGTAACTCTTCTATCGAACCTGCCCGGTCGAAGTAGGGCGGGATCCAAAACATCCGGTCTGTTTGTTGCTCCCATGACTACTGTGGTTGAATTCTCCTCAAATCCGTCCATTTCCGATAAAATTTGATTGAGTGTTTGTTCTCTTTCATCGTGTCCGCCACCGACTCCGGCTCCTCTTGTTCTGCCTATAGCGTCTATTTCATCAATAAAAACGATACTGGGTTGATTTTTCTTTGCTTTTTCGAATAAGTCTCGGACTCGTGAAGCTCCGACTCCTACAAACAACTCAATGAATTCGGAACCGGAGATAGAATAAAAAGGAACATCGGCTTGATGAGCAATTGCCTTTGCTAATAAAGTTTTTCCTGTTCCGGGAGGCCCCATTAATAACACACCACGAGGAATTTGAGCTCCCATTTTTAAGAACTTCTTGGGGTTCTTTAAAAATTCTACTACTTCGTCCAATTCATCTTTGGCTTCTTCTAATCCTCCCACGTCTTCAAAACTGACTTCTTCCGGGGTTTTTCCTCCGTCTCCACCGAACAAACGTGCTTTGGTTTTTGAAAAGTCCATCGCTTTCATTGATTTTCCCTTGGCTTGCTTAAACATCATCCAGAAGAAAAAACCGAAGATGAGTAAGGGTGCTATTCCCAAGCCTACCATTGCCAGCCAGCCCCAGTCCTGTTCTTGTTCAGCATTGACGTTTACCCTGCTTAGTTTTTCTTTTTGAGCTCCGTAACTTTTTAGTGATTCTGATAAGGCCACTCCTTCTTCTTTGACGGAGCGAGCTTTTTCATCGTTATTGTAAACTATGGATAACTTATTACCCTTTACTGTAATTTCCTTCACCTCTTCTTGGTTTACCTTTTCTGCCAATTGAGTAAGGGAAACCTTCTCTGGTTGACCAAAAGGTGAACTGAAAAGTGTGAAGATGCCGGAAATAACTAAAAAGGCAATTAGAATTATACCTATGTTCTTGAGAAGTTTTGTTAGATTAGCTGTTATCTTCATGAGTTGGTTCTAAAATGATTTTATGTTCTTCGGGGTTAATGAGAGTAATTTCAAAAGGATAGGTCTCTCCCAATTCCAGAGTAGAGTGCATCTTCTTCTTTGACCCGAAACAAGAAACGTGACAAAGACCTTGAATTTTAGGTGCTAGTTTCACGAAAGCTCCAAAAGAGTCAAATTTTGTTACTTCTCCTTCTACGACTTCTCCTTTTTCGAATTTATCTTCCACATCCTCCCAAGGATTGTCTTTTAATGCTTTTAAGGAAAGAGAAACTCTGTCTCCGTTTATCTCAATAATTTTAGCTTCAACATCTTCTCCTTCCTCAACAATTTCAGAAGGATCTTCAACTAACTGCCAATCCAACTCGGAAATATGAATTAGTCCTTCAATGGGTTGCTCTTCTCCTTCGAACCTCATAAAAGCACCAAAGTCTACGATGCCGGTGATTTCTCCTTCTACTACATCACCGACCTCAAAGTTTTCCAGCTCTTCTTCAATTTTGTTTTCTTGGGTGGCTTTTTCGGATAAAATTAGTTTTTCTTCCTCCGGATCCAAGTTTAAAATTTTAACTTTTAAGTTCTCACCCACCAATTCTTGTAATTCTTGCAAAATTCTGTTTTTATCACCGTCTTCCACGTCGGGATAATGATCGGGCGCGAGTTGAGAAGCGGGAATAAAGGCTGAAATACCGGAAACATTAGTAAGAAGTCCACCTTTGTTGGCGCCGGTAATCTTAACCTCGAACGATTCATCTTCTTCTTTTCTGTCTTTAATCTTGTCCCAAGTAATTTCTTGAGAGGCTTCTTTGAGAGATAGTTCGACAAACCCTTCTTCACTATCAGGGTTTATTACTTTTACCGGAATTTCGTCACCAATATCCACTTCTTTTAATTCTTGTTTGGCACGAAAGAACTCTTTGCCGAAAATGACACCGGTTCCTTTCGCACCTAAATCAACGTAAATGGTAGCCTTGCCTACCTTGATTATCTCGCCTTCCAGAATTTGGTCGGCTTTGACCGGCTTGGCATCGTGTTTATCTAATAAATTTTGCATAGTTGTTGTTGTCATATCAGTCTAAAGATAACACAAAACAGCTGTTTAATCAAATTTAGAGACTGTTAAGGTTGTATCGAGTTTAGGTTTATGATAAAGTAAATAATACAATCTCCCTGCGGAAACAGGGAGGTACTGCCCTTACGGGCGTGACTTTATTTTATAATAGTTAGTTAAAATTGCAAGTACAAAATTATGCGTATTAAGTGGTACGGACAGTCTTTTTTTAGAATTGTATTCGGTGGTCGAGGAGGGACCAGAATTGTAACCGACCCCTACAGTTCTGATTGTGGTTTAGATGTTCCTACAATTAAATCTCATATAATGTTGGTCAGTCATCCCGACTACAACAACACCGAGGCGGTAAGAGAAGACCCCTTTGTTGTTGACGCTCCTGGGGAATACGAAATGAAAAGCACCTTTGTGAAGGCAATTAGAGGACGCAACACGGAAGAAGATAAAACTACAATGTTCAGAATAGAAGCTGAAGGATATTCCATTATTCATTTGGGAGACTTCGGCCAGGAAGAGCTGGAACAAGAACAAATGGAGGCCCTGGGCAGTGTAGATGTGCTGTTAATTCCGATTGGAGGTGGCAGAACGATAGGTCCTTCTGATGCTTCTAAGTTGGTAACTCAAGTTGAACCCAAGGCCGTAATACCCATGCGTTACGATATTCCCAATTTGAATGAAGAACTAGAAGAATTAGATGACTTTTTGGAAGCAATGGGGGAAGAAGACGAAGAACCGCAGGAAAAATTTGAAGTTAAAGCCACCAACCTTCCGGAAGATGACGTTAACGTCGTGGTTTTAAAACCTGATCAGTAATGGATTTAGAAGAATTACAAGAAAAACCCGACAGCACCAAGAAGAAGATTATAATCGCTATTGCCGTTGTTTTAATTCTAATATTGGGAGCTTGGTGGGTTAAAGATACTATTAACCATTTAAAACAAACTCAGCGGGAAGGAATAGATATAGAATTTCCCGCTTCCGAGTAATTATAAGCAAAGCTTGAAAATTGTAGCATAGCTACCGCTAGTTCGCTTACTCACTCGTTTTAAAAGATTAAATAATAACTTATTTAACTCTCTCGCTCGTTCGTAATTATGTCAGAAGAAGAAGAAAAACCAATTGAAGGTTCTAATAATACGGAAATCGGTTACGTCAAGGAAAGGGAAATAACGGATGAAATGGAAGAAAGCTACATTGATTACGCAATGTCAGTTATTGTTTCCCGTGCTTTGCCCGATGTTCGAGACGGTTTGAAGCCGGTTCAAAGACGTATTTTATACGCTATGGACCAGCTGAATTTAGGCGCTGGAGGAAGTTTTAAGAAATCAGCAACAGTAGTTGGTGAAACTATTGGTAAATATCACCCTCATGGAGACCAGGCTATTTATGATTCATTGGTAAGAATGGCCCAAGATTTTTCCTTACGTTACCCTTTGGTTAACGGCCAAGGGAATTTTGGTTCTCTTGATGGGGACCCGGCGGCTGCAATGCGTTATACTGAGGCCAAAATGTCCCATATTGGAGAAGAAATGCTTAATGATATTAACAAGGACACGGTAGATTTCGTTGATAACTTTGACGGTACGAGGCAAGAACCGAAAGTATTACCTTCGCCTCTGCCTCAGTTGTTGTTGAATGGTTGTTTGGGAATTGCTGTAGGTATGGCAACCAAAATTCCTCCTCATAACTTGACGGAAGTAGTTGATGCCTCTCTACATTTACTGGATAATCCCGATGCTACTACCGAGGATCTTTTTGAATATATACAGGGGCCTGACTTTCCCACCGGCGGAGTGGTTTACAACAGGGAAGAAATGATATCCGCTTACTCCAAAGGTAAGGGTTCAATAGTGATGAGGGGTAGTGCGGAAATTAAAGAAGGTGGAAAGGGACGTACCAAGATTATAATTAATGAAATACCTTATAACCTTAAAAAGTCTTCTCTGATTGAAAAAATAGCCGATCTGGTAAAAGATGATGAAATTGAAGGAGTAAAAGGTATTAGGGACGAATCAAGTAAAGGAGGTGTACGTATTGTTGTTCTGTTAAAACAAGGAAGTTACCCCAAACAAGTTTTAAGTCAATTATATAAATTCACGAGGCTACAAAAAACCTTTCATTTAAATGCCGTAGCATTGGTAGACGGTATTCAGCCTCAGTTGCTTTCTTTGCCCGAAATTCTGAATAAGTTCTTGGAGCACAGACAAGAGGTGGTGTTGAGGCGTACTAAATACTTGTTAAAGAAAGCGGAAGACCGTGCTCATATCCTGGAAGGACTACATAAAGCTTTAGCGGACATAGACAAGGCAATTGAGGTGATTAGGAGTGCTAAACACAAAACGGAAGCTCGTAAAAAATTACGGGAAGAATTTGATCTTACGATTAAGCAGGCCGACGCCGTATTGAATATTAAGCTTCAAAGATTGGCCAAGATGGAAAGAGAAAAAATAGCCGACGAACTGGAGCAGAAGAAGGAAGAAATTGAAGAGTACAAAGAAATTATTGAAAGTGACGAAGAAATTAAAAAAGTAGTTAAAAAAGAATTAAGAAAGGTTAAGAAAGAATACGGAGACGAAAGAAGAACCAGAGTAGTGGAAGGTCAAGTGGGAGATATTGAAAAGAAAGATTTAGTTCCTTCCAAAGATACCCTTATAACCTTAACCGATGAAGGTTACATTAAAAGAGTTAGTCCCAAGTCTTACAAAGTTCAAAACAGGGGAGGCAAGGGAATTATCGGTATGAAGACTTCGGAAAAGGATAAGGTTAATCATTTTGTGTTGGCTAACACTTTAGATGACTTGTTGTTCTTTACCGATACGGGTAAGGTGTTTAGAATTCCGGCTTACAAAGTTCCAAGTGGAAGCCGACAATCAAAAGGAAGAGGAGTTTCCAATTTCCTTAACATCTCTACCGATGAAAGTATCCTTTCCATTTTACCCTTGAAAGAGGACAATGATAACGAATTCCTGGTAATGGCCACTGAAAATGGTATTATTAATAAAAGTTCTCTGGAAGACTTTGACAATATAAGGAAAAACGGTATTAGAGCCATGAAATTGAAGGATGATGATCAGTTGGTAAAAGTGGGAAAAACTTCGGGCAGTGATCAAATGATGATAGTGACCGAACAAGGTAAAGCGATAAGATTCAAAGAAGATGAAGTAAGAGCTACGGGAAGACCTTCCGCCGGAGTGAAAGGAATTTCCTTGAATGACGATAAAGTGATAGCAATGGAGATAATAAGAGGCAAGATCTCCAATAAAGATTTGTTAGTGCTTACCGAAAACGGTTTTGGTAAAAGAACTGCCGTTAATGAATACAGAGCTCAAAGTAGAGGAGGCAAAGGAATAAAGACGGTTAGTTTTTCCGATGACAATAAACTTAAAGCTGCTAAAGTAGTTAAAGAATCGGATGGTATTATCATCATTACTAAGAAAGGCCAGGTGATGCGCATTAAGGTTGACTCTATACCTTCTCAAGGCAGAAATACGCAGGGAGTTAGAATAATGAAACTAAACAAAAAGGACGAAGTTAGTTCAATAGCCGTAATTTAAGTTATTACCATGGATGGTTTTGTAGAACCCAACCAGGTTTTAAATAAATTAAAACTGAAACCGGAGATGGATGCAGCTGAATTCGGCTGTGGTTCCGGTAGTTTCACTATTCCTTTGGCTCAAAAGTTGAATGAGGGGCAGGTGTACGGTTTCGACGTACAGCAAGAGCCCCTTTCCGCTTTAAAGGGAGAAGCTGACCTAAAAAACATTAACAACATTACTACCAGGAGGGCAAACTTAGAACAACCCGAAAGTTCCAATTTGCCCGCCAAGTCGGTAGATGTAGTCTTGATAGTTAATATGTTGTTCCAGGTTGAAGATGAAGAACCCGTTATTAACGAAGCGGCAAGGGTATTGAAAAAAGGTGGAAAATGCTTGGTTGTAGACTGGAAAGAAGAGGCGAATCTCGGTCCTCAGGGAGATAGAGAATCCGCTGAGTTTATCAGTAACTTGGCGAAAGAAGCGGGTTTTGAAGTCGAAGAACAATTCGATCCTGGAAATTACCACTGGGGCTTAATTTTAAAAAGCTGATTAAGGATCGATTTTCCACAATGACTAAGTTGCAAATTATCGGTGAATCTACTATTATTACTAAAGTAACAATATGAAGAAATTAGCAGCAATATTAGTAGTTTTAATAGCGACTTTTACTGTTGCTCCGCAGCTTGCTGCAGCAGCACAGGAGGATTATGCGATAGAAAATCCCATTAATGCAACTTCTATTGCCGGTTTGATTGATGGTCTTGCTCATTTCCTCTTCTTGGTAGGAATATCTATAGCACCGGTAATGATTTTAGTAGGAGCCTTTTATTACTTGACCGCCGGCGCTGATCCGGATAGAGTATCGAAAGCAAATAAAATTATAATTTACACGCTTGTGGGAGTAGCAATACTTTATATGTCCGATATTTTGATGGATATGATTAAAAACATTTTGGGAGTGTCAAATTAAGTTAAAACAACAAAGGTCGGAATAATTTATAACAAAATAAAATTATGAAAAAGCTATTAATTGCACTTTTGGCAGTAGGAATCCTAGGATTTATGGCAACTCCCGCCATGGTTGGTGCTCAGCAGGAAATTCCCGGTGATTGTGAACTTCAACACCAATCAAAAATTCAACAGATAATGGGTGCAGATGCACTGAATGACTCTCAAGCGGGCAATTCTAGCAGATACACAGGTTTGCCTTGCTTGTTGGATACAATAATAACTGTCCAGAATCGCCTCTTCTACATTATTTTAGTCGTGGCTCTGGTTATGTTATTAGTGGGAGCTTTCCAATTCCTGACTGCAGGTGCTAATGAAGAACAGACTGGTGATGCCCAAACAACCCTTATCTATGCTTTAGTTGGTGTAGCGGTTGCGTTCTTGTCCAGGTTTGCTCTAGATGCAGTGATAAACATGCTTGGCTGATAGATAAGCGTTTATAGAAATAATAAGGGAGGTGTTTGATTACACCTCCTTTTTGGTTTAGTATAAAAATACTCGCCGGGGTGGCGAAGCAAAGTTAATTCGTATTTGGTTAACTCTTCGAAGGAGCGGGTGTAGCCGAATTGGCATAGGCGCATGGTTTAGGACCATGTGGATTTATTCCATGTGGGTTCGAGTCCCACCACCCGCACCGACAATTCTCTGCTACTGCAGAGCGCTAACTTTCTTTCTGCTACTGCAGAGCGCTTTACTTTCTTGCTTTATCCCAGGCCGTTTTAGCAACGGGCTGGGATTTTCCTTTTGAAGGATATTGGTGCATGTCGGCGTAGGGTAAACTGTTTGCTTCTATAATGCCGAATTCCTGCTGGTGGTAAGGAACGGAAATATCGGGGGTAATAAAATCAAATCCGACTAAATCTGCCCTTAAAACTTCAGCAGCTCTCCTGAATAGTTTTTTATTAACCGGAGGAACTTCTTCTGTTAATTCAATGACATCACACCCTTGAGCGAGGATGATCTTTTGATGAAGATAAACCTTTTTATCTTTCTCAGGGACGGAATTCAAGGTCAAATCCTGTTCTTTTAGATTTTTAACTATCCTTTTGTTAATAGGAATTTCATGGAGGGTAGTGTTCTTTTGATGGGTGCTTCCTCGGTAAGGATTCTTGTTCTTGTTTTTGATCAGTTGCTTAATAGTACTTTCACCGTCTCCCGTTACATTAGCTTTTTCTTTTTTGCATACAAAAACTTTATCTTTCAAGACAGTAGCACGGAATAATGAACCCTCAAGGTATTCCTCCACCATAAAGCCCGGTTGGTATTGTCTTGCTAAGCCAATTGCTTGTTTAAGTTGTTCTTTATTGGTAATGTTCCATGTTGCATGTGCACTTAAGGAACCGAATCTTGGTTTTACCACTAAGGGGAAACCAAGTTTTTTACCGTATTTTAACCCTCGTTTTCTACTAATAAAACAATCCCCCGTAGGCACGGGGAACTCTTTTTTTAATAATTGCTTGATCCTGAACTTATCATCGATGTTGTGATTTATTGCTAAGGGTATAGCCTCGTAATATTGCCTTTGAAATTTGAAAAAATTAGTTTTCTTACCTAGTATTTTCACTTGTTTTACGTCAAATCCTCTTCGTTTGGCCTCTTTCCAAAAAATTAAACTTCTATTACGCAAGTCTGTTGTAGGTTCTGAGTTGAAAGTTACTATTTTAATTAATGAGAGGAAATCAAGTAGAAGAGTCCAAACTCTTTGCAGGAGCTTATTTGAAAGATTAAGCTTTATTCGAGATAGCTTTTCTTGAAGAGTTCTTGAAAAATAATTGAAGTAGGTGCTTATATGAGATTTTCTTTTGGTGGGCCAACAATGTTCACAATATTTGTCTTTCATTGTAAATATTTTAACAGTTTTGACTGTAATTAAAAAGCCGACCAAGTTGAACTTGGTCGGTGCTTTGTGTTGGTTTTTTACTGTTCTACTTTTATCTTCTTATTAGCTTTTCTTTCGCTTAGGGGCAGAGTAATGGTTAAAATTTCACCGTCTTTAGTAGCTCTAATTTCCTCTTTGTCTATTTCTTGAGGCAACATTAATTTTCTCACGAAGGGGCCCCAATAACACTCCTCGCAGTATGTCTTATCTGTTTTGGAGTAGGGCTTTTCTCTTCTGCCCTTGATAACTAACATTTCGTTGTTAATACTGATGTCCAATTGTTCGGGGGAAACTCCGGCTATCGGCGCAATTATTTTTAGTTCTTGGCCTTTACGATAAAAATCTACTGCTAATTTCCCTTTTGGTTCGGGTAATTCTTCTACGGTTTCTACTTCAACTTTAGGCTTTTTTGATTTAAATTTATCTAATAAAGACATATTTACGAACGAGTAAGAAAAGTTAAAAGTTTATCTTTTTATCTTTTTGACACGAGTGAGTAAATAGAAGGTTCTCGAACGAAGTGAGAGGAGATTATATTTAGAGTGAGAAAAATTAATAATTTATTATTCTCTAAACCTACAAACGCTTTTCATTGATCTTAATTTTTTAAAAGCAAACAAGACTAGGATACCCGTAGTTAGAAGCAACAATGGTGAGAAGAGTGAATATCCACCTCCTCCTTTTATTATAGAGTAATTAAAGGCACTGTGCAAAGCAATGGCCAAGATCAATCCTAAGGGTACGAATAGTTTATTCTGCATTTCGGTGAATGACAGAGCTAAAAAGAAGCCACTCAGGCCGGCAGCAAGGGCATGAAGAAAGGTGGCGCCTATTAATCTCATGCCGGATAATAGATAAATACTACTGAATTGTTCAAGGGTCGAAGGTTTCATGAAAAGAAAAATATTTTCCAAGGCTGCAAAACCCAACCCTGCGATTATCAAATAAAGCATAACATCGGTTGGTTCATCTAGGGCAGGGCTGGAAAGAGAAGTTTGTCTTACTAAAACCAGTTTAGTGGTTTCCTCGATTACTGCTGCACCGACTACGGGAATGAGTATCGGGGGTAAATTAAAACCGAGAACCAACTTTCTAAATCCGGTTTCCAATATAAAAATAGGAGCCACCGCTAAGGCTCCATAAAGATAAACTTTTAAAATTATCCAGTTGGGTTCGGGATTGGCATCCTCTCTTAGAAAAAACAACAACCACACGATGCTTGGCAGTACAGCTAGGATTAAATAAAGAAATAGAGTAGGGAAAGAATACATGATGTTAGTTAGGCCAATCCTCGATCATTAAGAAGTCTTCTTTGTCTTTTAATGGCAACTTGTCGTAAATTTCTTCCGTAAGGTAGGGCATAAAGGGATGTAACATTTTCAAGGATTCACTTAATACCCTCAACAGTACCTTTTGAGTTTCGCCGTCTTCTTGTTCTTTTGCAGTTTCTAAGTAAACGTCACAATAGTCATCCCAGAAAAAGTGGTAAAGTGAACGAGCTGCTTGTCCGAACCTAAAATCGTCCAGGTCTTGGTCAAATTGTTCTTTGAATTCTTCTAATTGGTTGAGGATGGTTTTGTCCGCTTCAGTCAGGTCCTCTTGATTAAGATCGTAAAGTTCTTCCGTGGTGAACTCTTCATCCAAATTCATCTTAATAAAGCGGGTGGCATTCCAGACTTTATTGGCGAATTTTTCTCCCGTTTTCAAAGCGTCTTCACTAAACTTAATTGCTTGTACACCGGTTGTCTGCCAAGCAAGTCCGAAACGAGTAGCATCAGCACCGTACTCTTCAATCAGGTCAAGAGGATCTACTCCCGTTCCTAGGGATTTGGACATTCTTTTTCCGTCTTCGGTCAAAACCATGGGGTGAATAAAGATTTTTTCAAAAGGTGGTTCTTCCATGAATTCCATACCGGAAAAGACCATTCTGACCTGCCATAAGTAGAGAATTCCCTTGGCCGAAGTAACTACGTCGGCGGGGTAAAATTGTTCTAAATCACCTTGAGGTTGTTCACAAGTTCCGTCTTCCAGGTCTTTGCATTCTTGAGGCCAACCCAAAGCAGCAAAAGGCCACAAGGCGGAAGAAAACCATGTGTCTAGTACGTCTTCTTCTCCTTCTACGGGAATTTGGTGACCCCACCAAATTTGCCTTGAAATGCACCAATCATGGAGATTGTCCAACCAATCCAAATAGGGTCCTTCCCATTTTTCGGGTATCAATTCTACTTCTCCGGATTTTACGGCTTCCTTAGCCTTATCGGCCAGGGCATCCATTTCCACAAACCATTGCTGAGAAGTCAGAGGCTCAATAGTAGTGCTGCAACGGTAGCAAATTCCCTTTTGTACTTGATAATCTTCTGTTTTTTCTAAATAATCTTGTTGGTCGAGTTCTTCTACTATTTTCTCTCTTGCCTCTTTCGTAGTTAAGCCCTCATAATCATCTGCATTATCATTCATTTCTCCGTCCTTATTAATCACGTTAACTACCTCCAAATCGTGTTCACGACCTATTTCCCAGTCAGTTTCATCATGAGCAGGAGTTACTTTTAGGGCACCGGTTCCGAATTCGGGATCAATTCTGTGGTCTTTAATAATTGGTAATTCTCTTCCTACCAGAGGTAGGATTGCGGTTTTTCCTATTAAATCTTCGTAACGTTCATCATCGGGGCTTACCGCTATAGCGGTGTCACCCAGCATGGTTTCGGGTCTGGTGGTAGCGATGGTTACACTTTTGTCCGAATCCTTCAAAGGATAATTGATGAACCACAGTTTCCCCTTTTTCTCTTCATGTTCTACTTCCAAACCGGAAAGTGCCGTCTGGCAATGGGGGCACCAGTTCACTAAACGGTCTCCTTTGTAAACCCAATCTTTGTTTTGATAATGTTGAAAAGCGGTTTTTACTGCTTCTTCATAATCATCATCCATAGTAAAGCGTTCTCGGGACCAGTCGCAGGAAATTCCCATTTTTTTGAACTGGTCGGTTATAATATCACCGTATTTCTTTTTCCAGTCCCAAACTTTCTTAATAAATTCATCTCTTTCCAAGTCTTGTCGGTCTTGCCCTTCATCCAAGAGTTTCTTTTCTACTTTTACCTCTGTGGCTATGCCAGCGTGGTCCGTACCCGGGTACCACAGGGTTTTGTAACCTTGCATTCTTTTTCTTCTTACTAAAACGTCCATTAAGGTATTTTCCAAAGCATGTCCCATATGTAAACGTCCGGTAATATTCACCGGAGCCATGGGAACGGAGAAGGTTTCTTCTCCTTCTAAGTTATCGGGATTAAAATAACCGCTTTCTTCCCACTCCTCATATAATTTGGATTCGATTTGTTTTGGTTTGTATCTTTTATCCATGATTGTACTATTCTAAACTAAAATTAATTTTAAGTAAACCTTAGAGGCGTAAATTAGGTTGTGCTTTTAATTTTTTGTGGTCTTTTTCTTCGTTGAAAAAGGCGGTGACTGCAACCATAGCTCCGTTATCGGTACATAATTCCAAAGAAGGGATATGAATTTCAAAGTCACCTTCTAATTTTTCTCTTAAGCGCTGGTTGGCGGCGACTCCGCCCCCTACTATTATTGAGTTGACTTGGTGATCGCGAGCAGCTTTTAGTGTTTTTTGAGTGATTACCTCGGTAACCGCTTCTTGTATTTCGTAAGCCATCGCTTTTACGAAGTCTTCGTTTTTCAGTTGAGATTCATCTTCTTGTATCTTGTACAATACGGCTGTTTTCAAACCGGAAAAACTGAAGTCGTAATCTCCGGAGTTAATCATGGGGCGGGGTAACTCCACATCAATGTCGGTTTTTTCCGCCTTCTTTTCTATCTCGGGTCCGCCCGGGTAACCCAAATTTAAAAGACGTGCCGTTTTATCAAAACATTCCCCGGCGGCATCATCTCTTGTTTCTCCTAGTAACTCGTAGTCGCCTATGTCTTTCACCAATACTAGTTGGGTATGACCACCACTGACTATTAGGGCTAGGGCGGGAAGAGAAGGGCTTTCCTGTAAAAAGCTGCTTGTAATGTGGGCTTCCAGATGATTTACGGGAATAACGGGTAAATTCCAATTATGAGCTAAAACCTTGGTGAAATTTACTCCTGTCCATAAACATGGATCCAAGCCCGGTCCCACCGTCACCGCCAATGCATCCACTTCGGGTACTTGATAGCTTTTTAAAAACTTGGTAATCTTTTTTTTAAGAACGGAGCTTTGTAAATATTTAATTTCATTGAAAGAATTACCTTCCTCAAGAAGGTTTGCTTTCCTTAGCGATTCTCCCAGTACTGGAGTTAAATTCTTTTCGTGTTCTCTGGTTGCCAGAGTAGGGTGTACGCCCCCGTACTCGCGGTGAATTTCCACCTGGGAGGCAATTACGTTGCTTAAAATTGTGAAGCCTTCCTGTTCTTCTACTATTGCAATGGAAGTTTCATCACAGGAAGTATCAATTCCCAATATTTTCATCATCTTTAATCTTACAGGATTTCTTGATTTTTTTCAATTCTCTTGTTATAATTACGAGCGAGCAAGAAAAGTTAAAAGTTTATCTTTTTATCTTTCTGAAGCGAGTGAGTAAATAGAAGTTTTTGAAGGTTATTGAAAAAACCTATCCTTATGCTAGTTAGCTTAGTGTGAGTTTGTTTAAAATTTTTTGTGTAACTTTTTTTATTCAAAAAAGTTTCATAGGGTCCCGTCGTCTAGCTTGGCCTAGGACATCGGCTTTTCATGCCGACGACAGGGGTTCGAATCCCCTCGGGACCGCTATCAAAGATCATGCTCAATTACAAAAGGTTTTCGATGGCCACTAAAATTGAAGACCCCAGGGCTCGTAAAGTCTACCGGTTCTTAGAAATGGTGCCGGGTCTTTTTTCTTGGTTAACTCTGCTGGGAGCAATTTTCTTTTCTTGGTGGAAGCCGGCTTGGGCTTCTTATTTTATTATAACGTTCGTTTTGTACTGGCTTTTTCGTACTCTCTATTTTAATATTCACCTGGCTACCTCCTTTCGGAAGATGCAAAAAAACCTGGAAAAAGATTGGATGAAAGAAATTGAAGAAATAGGGAAAGAAGCAAATTACGATTGGGAAGAGATAACACAGTTGGTGATTGTTCCCATGTATAAAGAGCCTTTGGAGATTGTTGAAGAAAGCTTTGAGCATTTGGTAAATTCCAAGTGGCCCAACGATAAAATGGTGGTAGTTCTTGCTACGGAAGAAAGAGCGGGTGAAGAAGCAGAGTACGTAGGAAAAAAGATCAAAGAGAAATACGGGGATGAGTTTTTAAAATTCAAAGTCACTGTTCACCCCGGAGATATTCCGGGAGAAGTGGCGGGAAAAGGCTCTAATGAGACGTGGGCCGCTCAAAAAGCTCAGAAGATGATTGATGAAATGGAAATTCCTTACGAAAAGGTAATAATGTCTTCTCTGGATGCCGATACTGCGGTTCCCCCTCATTACTTCAGTTGTGTAACTTACAATTACCTAACGGTGGAAAATCCCACCCGCAACAGTTATCAACCCGTTGCCCTCTTCACCAATAATATTTGGGAAGCGCCTCCCTTTTCCCGAGTTTTTGCTTTTTCTTCCACTTTTTGGCACACAATGAACCAGGAAAGACCCAAGAAGTTGGTTACCTTTTCTTCACACTCCATGCCCTTTAAGGCCTTAGTGGACGTTGGTTTTAAGCAGACCGATGTTGTTTCCGACGATTCCCGTATTTTTTGGCAGTGTCTGTTCGAGTATGACGGTGATTACAAGGTTAAACCGATTTATTATCCGGTGAAGATGGATGCCAACGTTGCTTCTTCTTTGTGGGAAACTGCAGTTAATATTTACAAACAACAGCGTAGGTGGGCGTACGGAGTAGGGGAAGTTCCTTACTTCTTGTACGGTTTTACCAAGAATAAAAAAATCCCCCTGATGCGTAAGATAAGATTGGGGTTTGAATTAATTGAATCGCACTGGTCTTGGGCAACTTCCTCTCTGATAATTTTTATGCTCGGTTGGCTTCCCCTCGTATTGGGAGGTCCTGAGTTCAATCAGACCGTTCTTTCCTACAGTTTACCCCGCTTGACCAGCAGAATTTTAACCGTGGCCATGATAGGTTTGGTGGGATCCGCTTTTACTGCTTTGATTTTACTACCGCCTCGTCCTCCCGATTACGGGCGTTACAAGTACTTTTTTATGGCATTGGAATGGGTTTTATTGCCTATTTTAATGATCTTCTTTACCGCTCTGCCCGCTCTGGATGCTCAGACCAGGTGGATGTTTGGTAAGTACATGGGTTTTTGGCCGACCAAAAAGGTACGCAAGAACTAGTTACTCTAAATGAACTTTACGATCAATACTTTCCACCCTCTTTTCCAAACGGGGGTGGTCTTTCAATTCAGGGTCCTGCTCAAGTACCGATTGTGCGTCTTTTCTTGCCTTTTTAACTAAATCAACGTTGGTTAGAGCTCCCATAGCTAAATCAGGAATTCCCCACTGCCTGGTGCCGGACAAATCACCCGGTCCTCTTAATTTTAAGTCCCTTTCCGCTAAATCAAAACCATCTTCCGATTCAACTAAAGCCTTGAGTCTTTTTTTGGTTTTGTCCGATTCGGAGGTTGTAAACAAAAAGCAATAAGATTTATGTTCCGCCCTTCCAACTCTGCCTCTGAACTGATGTAATTGGGCTAGTCCAAAGCGTTCCGCGCCTTCAATCATCATAACCGTTGCGTTGGGAACGTCCACTCCTACTTCAACTACGGAAGTGGAGATTATAATGTCCAACTTGCCTTTCTTGAATTTTTTCATAATACGTTCCTTTTTGCTGTTCTTCATGTCTCCGTGTAGCTTACCGACTTTTAAATCGGGAAAAACTTCTTCGTTCAGTTTTTCGTACTCTTCTTCTACCGATTTCACATCGCTCCAATTGTTGTCTTCATCTCCGGGTTCGATTCGGGGACAAATGACAAAAGCTTGTCGGCCCTGATCCACTTCTTTCCTTATAAATTGATAAGTTTTTTGACGTCCTTCTTTAGAGTTGATTAATTCGGTAGCTACCTTTTTTCTTCCCGGCGGTAACTCGTCGATTACCGATAAGTCTAAATCTCCGTAGATGGTTAACGCTAAAGTACGAGGAATAGGGGTAGCGGTCATTGAAAGTAGGTGAGGAACTTGTTCTTGACCTTGGGTCAGTTGAGCCCTTTGTTCAACACCGAAGCGGTGTTGTTCATCCAAGATTACCAAGCCCAGCTTGCTAAAATCAACGCCGCCTGGTTTACCCTGAGAGCCTTGAATCAAGGCATGAGTTCCTATCAGAATATCAATTTGTCCGTCTTCCACCTTTTCTAGAAGTTTCTCTCGGGAAATTTCAATAGTTTGTCTTTTCAGTTTTCTACTGACCCACTTGTCCTTATCCCCGGTTAAAAAGCCGATGTTTTGTTTGAAGTCAGCCAGGAGCTTAGAAAAAGATTTAAAGTGCTGCTTGGCTAAAACCGAAGTGGGAGCCATAATAGCCGTTTGGTAGTTGTTTTTGGCCGTATTTAAGGCGGCTATGGCCGCCACAATGGTCTTACCCGAACCGACATCTCCCTCTAACAGACGGTTCATCGGTTGTTCTTTTTGCAGGTCTTGCAAAACTTCCCAGGCCGCTTTTCTTTGTGCGTCGGTTAATTCAAAAGGTAAAGAATCGGCGAACTGTTTGATTCTTGATTCCTTGAAGGGAATTTGATAAGACTTTCTTTGATTTAAACGTTGTCTTTGTCTTAAAACCAGTAATTCAATTAGAAAAAGCTCCTCGAAAGAGAAGCGGTGTTTAGCTTGTTCCGCCTTTTTTAACGAAGAAGGGAAATGAATTTGTTTAAGTGCCTTGTTAACAGGCAAAAGATCTCTTTGTTTCAAAATCTGTTCGGGTAAAGTTTCGGGAATTTTATCTTTGAATTCTTCCACCAACGGTTTTATTATCTTTCTTAACCAATGAGAAGAAAGTCCTTCCGTCTCCGGATAAACCGGCACGATGCGGCCCGTATGGGTCAACTCTTGATCCATCTTTTCATAGGCGGGATTGCTGATGAAGATTTCCTCCTCTCTTATTTTCACTTGTCCGGCCAAAGAGACTTCTTGGCCCGATTCCAAAACATTGGTGAGATAGGGTTGATTGAACCATACTACTTTTACCGCACCGGAGTCATCTTCTATAATGGCGTGAGTTAAATTTTTTCCTTGGTAGGTTTTGGTGTTGTTAATCTGTTTGATTGTTCCCTGTACTGAACATTCTTCTCCCGGTTTAATTTTACTGATCGATGTCACATTAGAAAAATCCTCATAGCGGTGAGGAAAGTGATAAAGTAAATCACCAACAGTTTTAATGTTTAAGTTCTTCAGCTTCTCTTGATAAACCTCTCCGATGCCGGAGAGGTTTTTGACGGGCGTGGATAATTTCATTGATGTGACACTGGGTTATTATGACATCACGACATTATGACATCACGACATGTCATAATAAGGCATTTAGTGTTTTATTTTGATTAAAGTTTTTTTGTGAAACTTTTTTGTCCAAAAAAGTTTCGGGGGACGGTGCGCCCGACAGGATTCGAACCTGTGACCTCGGCCTCCGCAAGGCCGCGCTCTATCCAGCTGAGCTACGGGCGCATTATTGCCAGGCTAACACTAAAAAGTCTAAAAATCAACTTTAGTCTTACTTAGCGTTATGATAGAATAAAATAGTAAACTAAACATTTACAAAAGCGCAAAGATTAGTATAATAGTTATCAAAAAGGAGAGGTGCGCCGAACGGTAAGGCAACAGATTGCTAATCTGTCGTCGCTTAACCGCGACTTGCGGGTTCAAATCCCGCCCTCTCCGCATTTTTGGGAGGGGTGTTCCGAATTGGCAAGGAGCCGGATTTGAAATCCGGTGCCCGTTGAAGGCATGTGGGTTCGAGTCCCACCCCCTCCGCAGACAGACTCAGAAGGTCTGCCTTTTTTATTTTGTTCTGGTAACAGTTATTCCCCAGACTTCTTTCGCTTGGTTTTGTTTTAAAAGTTCTGCCCATTGGTTCATTTCGTTATTTTCGTAAGTAATTCCCGCTAAAAGTAATTTTTTACCCTTAACTTTCTTTTTAATTTTAAAATCAGTTTTTAAAGCGCTTTCTATCAAAGGAAGTTGAAGTTGTTCGGAAAGACTTTCAGCTATTTTCAGAGTGGGGTCGAAGCCCTGCTTTTTAATTTTGTCTTTGGGAGTGGGAACGGTAATTAATTTTTTATCTTCCCAGGGTTGTGGATTGTCTAATAGACGAAGATGCGTTATAATCAAAGAAGCTAAGGTTTCCGATAAATCTTTTACTGAATTTTGTCGGTATTCATAAAGTATTTTTTGGAGGATCTGATCTTGTGGAGAAACCGCGAAATAAAGTCCGTCCAAACTTTTATTTTGACACTGTGTGCATTTACCCGTAGAGGTTACTTTGGGCTTTTCACACAAGCAATATTGATGTTCTGAAATATTCATTAAGGCTCTGCAATCTTGGCAAAGATAGGCTCCTTCTTTTCCACAATTAATGCAAAATTTCGGGAAGAGTAAATCGGTTAAAAAGTCTATTGTTTTTTCAAGCCTTTTATTATTCATTATTCCATAGTATAATAAAAACAACTGCTCCACAAAATGTTTGAGTCAACCTTTCTAGGTATAGATGTGGGAACTTCTGCAGTAAAGTTGGTGGAACTCAGTGAGAACAGAGGACGAATTAAAGTTGAAAATTATGGTCAGGTAAGGACCAAGGCTTTTTACAAGGAGCCGATGAGCTTTGAAAAGGGAAGTTTTGTTCTTTCCGTAGAAGATATTTCAAAAGCGATTGCTGCCATTGTGAGAGAGGCGGGAGTGAAGGCAAAGCGAGCTAACTTTTCTATTCCTGATTTTTCTACTTTCTTCACCTCTTTTGAACTGCCACCCATGTCCAAGGATGAACTTCCGGAGGCAATCAGATTTGAAGCTCGTCAGCATGTTCCTTTACCGATGTCCGAACTTACTCTCGACTGGTCGGTAGTTGAAGGACAATACAATCAAACCAGATTAAAGCTGTTGGTGGTAGCAATACCGGAAAGAGTAGTGCAGCAATACAAAGAAATTGCTTCTGAATCTAATTTAAAGTTAAGTTCTTTAGAAGCAGAAGCATATTCCGTAGCAAGATCACTATCAGGAGCGAGTCAGAAGAAGATGGTTGCTTTGCTGGATGTCGGAGCTCAAACCACCACCATTAACATCGTGGATCACGGAACTTTGAAGTTAAGCCATAGCTTTGACGTTTCCGGCAATGATTTTACTCAGAATATTGCTAAATCCTTGCAACTTGATTACGAGGAAGCAGAATATTTTAAACAGAAATATGGAATCAGGGAAGAAGGTAAAGCGATTCGCAAGGTCTTATTACCTCGGTTGGACTTAATCACTATGGAATTGAAAAAGATTATGCGTCGTTACCAGGAAGACAAAGAAGGATCAACAAGCAAAGTGTTGTTGGCGGGAGGAACTGCCAGGATGCCCGGACTGAAAGAATATCTTTCTCAGGAGTTAAACCAAGAAGTTGATGTTATAAGTCCATTTGCCGATCTTTATTATCCTTCAATTTTAGAAAATAGATTAGAAAAATTGGGTCCCTCGTTTGCCGTGGCCGTTGGTCTCGGTATAAGAGGGCTCACACAATAATATGGCAATAGAAATAGAATCCGAATCTCAACAAAGTAAATCAAATTTAGTTAACTATTCCCTTTACGTGGGGTTGGTACTTTTACTCATAGCGGGACTCCTCTATGGGTATTTATTTTTTGCCGTTAACAAGTCGGAACAAAAGTTAGCTGACTTAAAGAAGCAACTTAATCAACAAATAACCGGTGAAGATGAAGCTCTAGAGGATAAAATTTCCAACGCTCAAAGAAAAATAGATCGTTCCGGAAGAATTATTGAAAATCATAAAGCCCCATCAAACTTCTTTGAGTTATTGGAAGACAATACTCATCCGCAAGTGAGATTTGATCAGATGGATTTGAGTGTTGCTACGGGTAGAATTAAACTCAGTGGTACCACGGAAGATTTTTCAGCCCTGGGTCAACAAGTAAATTTACTTCAGAACAAAGATCTAATTAAAAATGTTGATGTTTCCGGAGCTCAGTTGATTTCAGGGGGAAAGGTCGGGTTCGATATACTTGTGATTGTTAATTCTGACGTCTTTAATTTTCCTCAATAATTATGTCTTTTAAGCCAATTTTTGTTGCAATTTCTTTCTCCTTGGCATTATTCCTGCTTTTGTTTATGGTCTGGCCCAAGTATCAAGATCTGAAACAACTAAATCAGGAAGTAAGCAGGGTCGAAACCAAACTTGAAAGAAGCAAGGGATACGTTTCCAAATTAAACAGTCTTTCCGAACAACTTGATCAACACGGTGAGGGTATGAGCAAAATTGAGACGGCTTTACCTTCAAAGCCGGGAATTCCCTCCTTGCTTAATTACTTGTATTCGGCAGCGGCAGGCAGCCAGGGATTATTAATGAAGAACGTAGGAGCGATTTCTCAATCTTCTTATCAGGGGAACATTAAGAAATCGAATTTAAATATTACTTTGAGTGGTGCCTATCCTTCGTTTAAGAACTTTTTGAAAATGGTGGAAAAATCTTCCCGTATAATAGAAGTGAACAACATCAGTTTTACCGTACCGAGAGGAGAGGATAAGGCTCCCCCTCAATATGATGTTAAATTATCAACATTCTTCTATTCAGAATAATTAATTATGAACCAAATACCTCGTAAAACTTTGTATCTGCTTGTCGTTTTCGTGATAGTAGTAGGGTTAACCGCTTTTGTAGTGTGGAAGGGGTTTCTTTCCGATTCCGATTCCGAAAAACTTAACCTGGAAGGGGCAAGGGTAATGGAAATCTCTCTTGATCTCAGTTTATTGGAGAGTGATAAAGTTAAAGAGTTAAAATTATTTGAGAAACTTCCCAAGCTGGATAAGGATCATAAAAGAAACAACCCCTTTAGCTCCTATCAAACAAGCCAAACATCTACTACTACTCCTGAATAAATTATAATTTTTCCATATGCCCTCACTTACCAATGAATTAGTTGAAAGAGGAATAATTGACCAAAGTAAGGCCAATTCCTTGAGTTATGAGATTGAATCTTCCAACAAGAAGGAGGAGAAAGTGCTGCTTGAAAAAGATATAGTTCCCGAAGACACCCTTTTCTCTATTAAGAGTAAAGTACTGGATATTCCGCTTAAAAAGGTAGTGGCTTCTGAAGTTCCTTTGGAAATTCTGAAGTTAATTCCGGAGGATTCCGCTCGTTACTACAAGATGATTCCTTTGGACAAGGACGGTGATACGATTCAGATAGGTATGGTTTACCCTAAAGATATGAAGGCTAGAGATGCTTTGAAGTTTTTGGCTAGGCAAGGGGGTTTTTCTTATGAAATTTACCTTATAACTCTGAGCGAGTTCAACGAATTGATTAAGAGATACCGTTCTTTGGGGGGAGAAGTAAAACAAGCACTTGAAGAGTTGGAAACCGAAGAGAAAGAGCGTCCTTCCAAAAAAGAATTACAGCGGGGTGAGATGCAGCGTATGTCGGAAGAGGCACCGGTTAGTAAGGTTGTATCCGTATTGTTAAGATACGCAGTGGAGGGTGGAGCTTCTGATATTCACATTGAACCTACGGAAGACAGGTTGAAAGTAAGATTCAGAATGGATGGAGTTTTACATACCTCTTTAATATTATCTTTAAAAATTCATTCGGCAGTGGTTGCTCGCATTAAGATTTTATCCGATCTGCAAATTGATGAAACCAGAGTGCCGCAAGACGGCCGTTTTTCTACTGAAGTTGCAGGACGTAATATTGATTTCAGAGTATCCACATTTCCGACCACATTGGGAGAAAAAGTTGCTATCAGGGTATTAGACCCCAGGACCAGAAAGGAAGATTTTGAAGACCTCGGTCTAAGGGGAAGAAACTTGAATGTTATCAAAGAAGGTAGTCAAGAACCCGAGGGGTTAATTTTAGCCTCGGGTCCTACGGGTTGTGGTAAATCTACCACTTTGTATGCTATTTTAGAAATGCTGAACGAGGAAGGCGTCAACATCGTTACCATTGAAGATCCCGTAGAGTATTCCGTAGAGGGAGTAAACCAATCTCAAGTGAAGCCGGATATCGGTTACAGTTTTGCTCAAGCTCTGCGTCACATGTTAAGACAGGACCCGGATATTATCATGGTGGGAGAGATTAGAGATAAAGAAACTGCTGATTTGGTAACTCATGCGGCCCTAACCGGTCATGTTGTCTTATCTACAATTCATACTACCGGCGCAATAGGTATAATTCCTCGATTAATGGATATGGGGGTTGAGCCCTACCTCCTTCCACCTACCTTAAGAATGGGGCTCGCCCAACGTTTAATTAGAACTTTATGTGATAATTGTAAGAAAAAAGTAAAGGCGAATACCGACCAAGAAGAGTTTATAAGAGAACAGGTTAGTAAGATGCCTTCCGAAACTAGAAAAAGAATCGATCTCGGTGATGATATTTTTATCTACGAACCTCAAGGGTGCAGAGAGTGTAATTTCGATGGTTACACCGGTCGTACGGGAGTGTTTGAAATACTTCAAATGACCGATGCCTTGGCAGATGTCATTTCCGAAGATGCTTCCGAATCCAAATTACGAGAAGCTACCAAGAAACAGGAAATGATCACTATGGAGCAAGATGGAATTATAAAAGTCTTGGATGGAGTTACCACTCTTGACGAGGTAATGAGGGTAGTGGCCGAAAGATAACTTAATAAATTTTAAATAATAAAAAATATGGCTCAAACACGTTTAAAAGAATTATTAGAATTAACATTAGAGGAAGAGGCTTCCGATCTACACATTTCAGTGGGACATCCTCCCGTTTTAAGGACGGGTCGTAAGCTTATCCCTTTGGTCAAAAAGAAAAAGGTGGATTTTAAGGAATCCAAAAAAATGGCTTTTGAATTGATGTCTGAAAGTCAGAAAGAGAAGTTTCTTCGGGAAAGAGGAATCGATTTTTCTTATAATTTTAAAGGCAAGGCCAGGTTCAGGGTTAAT
>JAZKSW010000034.1:0-5633 GCA_036625875.1 Minisyncoccota bacterium | reverse complement strand
CCACTACATAAGTGTGCCGACGACGATCATCGGTTTTAATACCAAACTTCCGGTTCTTGTTTCTAAAATTAGATTGCGCGAAGTATGTAATTTCCGGATGAGTAGGTATGTTCATTCTGTAGGTAGTCCGCGAGGGGGTTCTCCCTTACGCGCTTCAATGCGTTCAATGAAGGGAGCGGGAGCAGCTTCCTCGCCGGGAAAGTGAAAAATAGTCGCTAATTCTTCGGTGTTTAAAGTGTAAGTACCTCCTTCTTGGGGGTATAGAGGTGAAAGTCTATTCTTGTACCTCTCGAACATTTTTCTCTTTTTTAGGTAACCTCTTCGTTCCGTGAATAAATAGTTAACCTTGGTAATGGTTTTACCCCAGGGTTTAAAAGAATTGAGATCGGAAGTGGCAAATTGATTGAAAAAAGCGATGGGAATAGTCACGTGAGGTTTGAAAAAGTCATCTTTCTTAGCAAGGTAAATCGTTCTAATAAAACTTTTGTATCCGTACTGCCCTATTTTATCTTCAATGGCGGAAATTTTCTTCTTCTCTCCGGAAGTAAGTTCCATTTCCGGAGAAATCTGCCTGGGTTCTTCGCTTTCCACTTCCACATTAGGGGGCGTACCGGTCAACAAAACATTTATCGCTTCCTTTACAATTGAAATTCCTCCACCACCTTCGGAAGTAGACCTACCCGCTAATTCATCTCTTAATTCTTCTCCCTCGGAAATCCAGCCGGTTTCTCCATCGGTGACGGGAGTAGCTACAATTTGAATCCAAAGCTGTTCATTCTTGGTCATCTTCCCCATACCTTCCAAAATTAAAGCCATGGGGTCTACTTTTTCTTCTTTTTCGGCTCCGGGTCTTTCTTCAAAAAATTTAGTGTACGTTTTAATAGGATAAGGGGTATCCTTCATCAATTCAAAATCGCACCCCCACATATCCCATTCTTCATTGGGAATATCGTCGGGCACAAAATCAGTATAATCAGGCACTTTTTCAATCTCAGCTTCGGGAAACTGAGAGTAAATGTGAGATTCTACCGTATTACGATAAAAATCGGGCGTTCTAATAAAAAAGTGGGGCTCTCCTCCCAAGCCCGCGATTTCGAAAGAAAGTGGTAGTATAAACACGCCTTCAAGCCACTTCTCTTTCCAGTTGGGTGCTTCGTACAAAGACCACAATCCAGAAAGAATATTGTCCATAGCTCGCAAAGGACGCTCTGCATCCTTGGGAACCCTTATCTCCAGCATTATGAAGTTCTGTTCCTTTCTGTACTCACTTCGGCGCCAGAAAAGCCACAGGTTCAAAAAGGGCTTGTACAAAAGAAAGGGCAAGGGTACCCACCACCAGTGTTTAATAAAAACACCTGCCTGATTGAGTATGTTAGCTACTTCTTGAGGTACCATTTAGCTTATTAAGCTTTAAGAGTATACTTGCCGTCTGAAGTTTGTTCAAAAAGATCTTCGTTTTGAAGATTAAGCAAAACCGTATTTTCTTTAACCATTCTTTGGTCCAGAACTTTACTTATTAGTTCTTCTCTGGGTAGGGAACCTTCTTCTTCTAAAATTTGAGAAATAACATCCTTTACGGTGCCGGATTTGTAACCCCAATCTTTCAAAGCGTAAATACCTCGACCGACCAGAACAAAACGATCGTCTTTTATTAATTCATTGTGAACGGTTTGTGGTAAAGCCTCTACTTTCTCATTGTTTTTCAGCTTGGGGAAATTCTCATTAATCTTCTTGGTAACATTATTGAAATGCAGAGGATCACCCTCTTTCCGCAATACTAAAAAGGCACGATCTCTTACACCGCGAGGTTTAATTTCGGGCCAATCTCCCAAACCGAGTTCACCGGTCGGACCCTGTTTAATATCTTTAGAAACTTCAATAAAGGAAGCCAATGCCGGTTCTTCTACGTCATGAGGAACGATGTCTTTTCTTCTTTTTGCAATATCTTCAAACTTTTTGGGTTCTCGTTCTTGTTCAAAATGTTTAATAACTGATTTTACAGTTTCCCTGGCAATAGTAATGGATTCTCTGTTGATAGTCCATAAGGTGTGAAGTTCATTATCTTCTTTTTTCTTTTCGAAACCTTCTCCCAAAGTCAATAGAAAATGCGTCTCATTAGTATAATTTGAGTCTAAATGTTGCAATAACTTATCTTCACGCTTTAGCTCTCCAAATCTTTTAACTTCTTTCTTAAAATGACTTAAGACTTGTTGGGGAACTCCTTCCGACTTTAACTCGGAAAGTGCAGATTCTTCAATTTGTCTAATACGTTCCCTGGTAACTCCGTAATCTTCACCAATGGAGGCTAAAGTCTCTTGCTCTGATTGCTCCAAGCCATAACGTCTTTGAATAACGTCTCTGCTTCGGCTGGAAAGTTTGTTGAGCAGGTCTTGGGAAACCTTACGAGTATTGTAATTAGACATGTTTTTGAGTTAAACCTTTATCTTACCTATTTATATCATTTAACTGCCCGTGTGTCAACTTGTAATTTTCCTCTCTCGCCACCACGCTAGCAGCGGAGCAGCCAAAAACAAGGAGGAATAAGTACCGCACACTACTCCTAAGATTAAGGCGAGGGAAAAGTAATGAAGAGTACTGCCACCAACGAGAAAGATGGCGGTCAACACGAACAAAGTGGTCAAAGAAGTGTTAATAGAACGAGTCAAAGTTTGATTCAAGGCGAAATTAACCGTAGAGCTGTAATCAACCCCTTCTCCTTTCACCAAGTTCTCTCGGACTCGGTCAAAAATAACCACGGTGTCATTAACCGAATAACCGAAAACCGTTAACAAAGCGGTAACAATGGGAATGGTAATTTGAACTCCGTATTGATGCCCCAAGTAGGCGAATACGCCTAAGGGTATCATCACGTCGTGGAATAAAGCGATGATTGTCGCTAATCCGTACTGCCAACTGGGAATGGGTCTGCTGATCTTTCTAAAAGCAAAGGTAATGTAAATTAAAATCGCAAACAAGGAAAGAAATACGATTAAACTGGTTTTATTCTTCAATTCTTCTCCGATAACGGAACTAATAGTTTCAAAGCCTTGAGATTCTTCCTGCATTTCTCCAATTTCCCTCAACTTATTCGTAATTTCTCCTTGTAGGTCTTGACCGACACTCTTCCGAGGAATTTGAACGACTACTCCTTTGTCTCCCACCAAACGTACTTGAGAGGGAAAATCAAACTCACCCATTTTATCTCTTACTTCCTCCAAGGTGGGCTGTTCTTGGTAACGAACACTTAAGGAGCTGCCACCGGTAAATTCAATTCCGGGATTCAAACCCCACATTACCACCAACACCAAAGAAGTAAGAACCAAAATGGAAGAAATACTGAACCATATTTTCTTGTATTCTACAAAGTTAAAGCTCATGGCCATAACCAACTCCACTCCTTAAGCCTTGTGTTCCTGAAGGCCTGAAGTAAAGTCTTGGTAATAAACATCGCTGCGAATATACTTACTAAAATACCTATTCCCAAGGTAAGAGCAAAGCCCTTTACGAAACTAGTACCGAAGGTAAAGAGAATAAAGGCCGCAATTAAAGTGGTTAGATTACCGTCTCTAATTGAAGGCCAAGCTCTTCTAAATCCTTCTATCAAGGAAACGGAAAAACTTTTATCTTTACGTAGCTCTTCCTTGAAACGGGAAAATATCAAAATATTGGCATCAATTGCCATTCCTATTGATAATATCGCACCTCCTATTCCCGCCATACTCAATGTTACGGGAATAAGTTTGAACAATGTTAAAAGAATAACACCGTAAGTTGCCAAAGAAAGAGAAGCCAACAATCCGGGAAGTCTATAAACTAAAATCATGAAAATTACAATGGCCGCCAAGCCGAACAAACCGGCTCTCAAAGATTTCTGCAATGAGTTTTGACCAAGAGTAGCTCCTACTGTTCTTTGATAAAGCATTTCAATGGGTACGGGTAAAGCACCGGCCTTTAATCTTTCTGCAATTTGCTGCGCACGTTCAGTAGTCATGTCACCGGTAATTACAGCCTGGCCACCGGTAATCTTTTGTTGAATGACGGGAGCATAAGTATCGTTCTCGTCAATTTTTCCGTCACCGTTGGTATCCACGATAGACTTACCGTCCAAGAATACCGCTAAGGGTTCCCCCACGTTACGCTCTGTAATTTTAGCGAACAAATCCGAACCTTCTTTGTTAAACTCCAAAACTACTTTCGGTTCTCCCGTAGTTTGATCAACATTCACTCTTGCATCCTTTAATTCTTCTCCACCCAATTTGGTATTTTGCCATTGTTGTTGTTTACCGACCAAATCCTGTCTGGTTTTCTTTTTAACGGAAAGATAAGAAGCGTTCACTTGTTCAGTTCCTTGCAAGGTACGTTGGTCGGATTTGGTTACTACCATGAATGCTTGTTCGGTTTCTACCAACTTAGTCTCATTTTGCTCCATTTCCTCAAACAGAGCAGTATTTAATTCTTGAGGTACATTACCGTCTTTCGTTACCCAATAAGAACTCATGAATTGGGTCGTAGTACCTGAGTATTGATTAGCTAATTCTGATAAAGAAGTGGTAGAAGTTTTATCTAAAATCTCCTCAGCTTTTTCTCTAGCTTCTTGGTTGTAACTTTCCATGTTCTGTCTCTGTTCCTCGGTAAGCTCTATTTCTTTTTTCTCCTTAAATTCCAATCGTGGAGTTTCTCCAATCCATTTTAGAGCTTTATCCAAATTATCAACATTGGGTAATTCCACCACTAAACGCCACTGATTTCCTGCTTGTTTGGTCAAAACACGTGCTTCTGAAACTCCAAAAGCATTAACTCTTCTTTGAATTACTCCCCGAGCACCTTCCACTGCCGATGGTTGTTCCGATTTGGGAATACCGGAAACATCCGCTTTATAAATTAAACGGCTGCCACCTTCCAAATCCAATCCGAAATGAAAAGGCACCTCCGGCACGTGTGGAACTCCGAAAGTACTGAGACCGGAAGCATCTATTCCTTTATTTACTTGCTTGGGGAAAACCAAAGCACCAGCCACAACAGCCAGTAAAATTACTATTATAATTTTGTGAGAAAATTTTAAGTTCACTTTTACAAAGAAGTTAAAATAACTGCCATAATTCCTACTAAAAATATGCCGTCAAAAACTCCTGCACCTCCGATATAAACCATTCCCATTTTTCTTGCCTCTCTTAAATTTAACAAATCAGCTCCGATTAACGTTCCCATTACACCCGCTATGAAAGCTACCGGGGCCGCATACTCCGGCACCAATAGCAAGGCAAGCAAAGCGGAAACAATCGGCGGAATAAAAAAGGGCAGGGTTACTCCTCGTTTTGAAACCGTAGCGGAATATTTTGAAATTGCAATTATTACTACCGTTGCAATTATAGTAGGGTACAGAGGTACTTTTGTCAAGAAGTAAGCTGAGATTCCTAAAGGAATTATTGCTCCTCCCAAGTTTATAGCCACCCCCTCCACTTTCAAAGTAGGTCTTTCGAACATATCAAACAAACCTGATTGCTCCTGGTAAAATTTCTTCTTCTTGGTTAAGGGTATATTAATGGAGGATCCCAATAAAATTGCTAGTAAAACAAAAAAGGTAACGGCGGGAGGAATCCCCAAGCTTTCAAAACCAAAAGTGATCACCTGGA
>JAZKSW010000033.1:0-5663 GCA_036625875.1 Minisyncoccota bacterium | reverse complement strand
TATCGAGTGAAAGGAACATTGGTTTAAAAACAAAAGGTGATAAAGCAGAACTTACCGTTGAGGTTAATTCCGAACAAGATTTGGAAGATTTACTGGAGAAATTAGAATAAGTTTTCAAATTAAAAAAGACAGCTCTTTGCTGGGGCTGCCTTTTTTGTTTTTAGTGCTTAATCCTTGTTTTCTGTATAGTCGCAATCTTCGTTAGAGCATTTAATTTTACTATTGGTCTCTACTAACAAAGAGTCACATTCGGGGCAAAATTGAGGTTCTCCTTCTTCAGTATAAGGCTTATCCCAAACTGCAAATTCGCAATCCGGGTATTGATTACAACCGTAAAAAACTTTACCGGATTTGGTTCTTTTCTGCACTAATTCTCCTTTGCTGCACTCGGGGCATTCAATATTGAGTTTATTTTTGTCCAAGGGTTCGGTATATTTACACTCGGGAAAGTTACTGCAGGCGTAGAACCTTCCGAATTTACCTAATTTTTTAATTAAAGGAGATCCGCATTCGGGACATTCTTTATCTGTTTCTTCTTCGGCTATGTCTTCCTTTGAAACTTCATCATACTTTTTGTCTAAGTTTTCTAGGAATGGATCATAAAATTCTTTTATTACTTTTTGCCATTCCTTTTTTCCTTCTGCAATTTCATCTAAATCTTCTTCCATTTTAGCGGTGAAGTTCAAATCCACGATGCGAGGGAAATGTTTTACCAGTAAATTATTAACTACAGTTCCTATTTCAGTGGAGTGGAACTTTTTCTTTTCCATGCGGACGTAGTTACGATCCTGAATGGTGGAGATAATAGTTGCGTAAGTAGAGGGTCTTCCAATGCCCTCTTTTTGTAAAGTTTTAATAAGTTTTGCTTCGGTGTAGCGGGGGGGAGCCTGCGTAAAGTGTTGATCCGGTTTTAGTTCGGAAAGATTTAAATCTTGTTTTTCCTCTAAGTCGGGTAGTTTACTTAATTTAGTGTTAATCGGATAAACTTTGGTAAAACCATCAAACTTCATTATTTTACCCCGAGCCTTGAATTGATATTTATCGGCTTCGGAGAAGTCGCCTTCCGCATTAACAATGACAGTAGTCGAATCAAAAACAGCCGGACTCATTTGGGAGGCTAGTAATCTATTTCTGATTAAGTCATAAAGTTTAGCTTGGTTTTCTTTTAAATCCAGTTGATCCGGAGCTTTGTCAGTATGAGTAGGACGGATCGCTTCGTGAGCTTGTTGGGCCGCTTCGTCTTCAGTAGTGTATTGCTTGCGGTTGTGATACTTTTTACCGTACTTGTCTCTTATCAAACGTTGAGCTTGATCAAGGGCTTCTTGTGATAGATTAGTAGAATCGGTACGGTGGTAAGTAATGTGGCCCGATTCGTATAAATCTTGAGCTAGGCTCATTGTGTACTTGGAATTAAAATTAAATTTAGCCCAAGCGTCCCTCAAAAGTGTACTGGTAGTGAAAGGAGGATAAGGATATCGTTTCTTCTCTTTCTTTTTAATATTTTTAACTTGGTAATCAGCTGGTTTTAATTCCTCAATTAAGTTTTGGGTTTCTTTTTCCGATTCCAGGAAAAACTTATCTAATTTCTCACCGTCTTTTTTGTGTAATTTTGCATCAAAATCTTGCTTAAAAGCAGCATCAATAGTCCAATACTCTTCGGGTTCAAAGGCCTCAATTTCCTCTTCTCTCTCTACAATAAGTCTTACAGCTACCGACTGTACTCTTCCCGCTGACAAACCGCGAGCTACCTTTTTCCATAAAAAAGGACTTAGTTTGTAACCCACAATACGGTCTAACACTCTGCGTGCCTTTTGAGCGTTAACCAGTTGTTGATCGATTTCTCTGGGATTATCCAATGCATTTTCGATTGCCTTCTGAGTAATTTCGTGAAATACGATTCGCTTATATTGGTCTTTATTCAGATCTAAAGCTTTTGCCAAGTGATAAGCAATAGCTTCTCCTTCTCTATCTTCGTCTGTTCCCAAGATAATATTATCTGCCTCTTTGGCTTCTTTTTTGAGCTTCTTAACAGTTTTCTTGGAAGTTATTACATAATTGGGTTCAAAATTATTTTCAATATCAATACCCAACTTGCTACTTGGCAAGTCTCTTATATGGCCTTTGCTGGCTACGATTTTGTAGTCCTCATCTAAAAAACCTTTCAGGGTCTTTGATTTAGTTGGAGACTCAACTATTATTAGGTTCATAATCTTCTTTTAATTTTTAGTAGTGTAATTGTTACTAAATTTAAAGTCAAGTTTTATTTTGACAAGGCCGTAGCAAAATGCTAATATTAAAATCACGAAATTAGGTCTTTTATAGTCAAATAAGGGTAGATATTGGTTAAAAACTGAAGGAGGTGATTGAATTGACAATTCCGGAAATTACTATAACCGTAGTTGGCAGTTTGGTTTTTTTGATTATTGGTTTTCTTCTTTGGAAGGCATTGAAGTGGCTCGAGAAAGAGTCCAAGTTATATAATAAATTTAGCTCTTTCTCTTTAAGTATGTTAGGGTTAGCGGCTACTGCAGCAGCATTTTATGATTTATTGTCTTATTGGGGAATAATTGAAGTAAACAACAAACTTATCGCCGATCTTAGTAGTTCTTTTCTGCCTGGATATCTTGAATTGGCCACAAATGCTTTTTTGATAGTGCTTTTAATTCCGGGAGGTTTGTTTATTTTTCTGGTGGGTCTTTGTATGTTTGTAGAGGAAACTCCAAGTCAAGAAGAAAATGAAAACTGAAGGAGGTAGAAAATGAAAGATTCGCGCCTAATTCCGGTTAAAGTGGTGCAAGACGAAGAGTTTAAAAACTCTTTTTGGAGTTATGATCCCGAGGAGGTTATAGAACAAGCTTCCGAGGTCTTTGAAAGAGAATTTGGTATAGCTGGGTTTAGAATTACCCAAAGAAAAGATTGGGATTCTTGCGGTTCTGAGGAGGTAGTTAACTTCCCCGAGAATCTTATTGGGAAAATTCCCGATTGCAACCCGGAAGAGGCTTCTGAGTTTTTGCTCACTGAGTTCAAAAAAGAAATTAAGATACTATCCGAAGCTGAGTTAAGAGAGTTATTTGAATTTGTTGATTTGTTCAAGGAAATTGACGGTAGAGATCGTAGGATAAATTTTTTAATGAGTAAGCTACAAATACCCTTAGTAATGGCTCTCCTGGAAGATTTGATTGATTTTTGTAAAAACAAAGGTAGTATAACAGTGGGCTTTACGGGCAAAATTCTTATTGCTAACGATAGCCTTAAAATAGGAGCCTCTACTTCCCCTGGGGAAAATTGCATTTTGATGGGGCTTTGTTCTGATCCCAAGCAAGCATTTTTGCACGTGTTGGGGCACCTTTTTGGAGCTGAACATTCTGAACAAAAACGGTCAATAATGTACCCGGAAACCGTAGAGAGGGAGCAGAATTATAACATAAAGGATAGACAGCAAATTGTTAAAGGTATTCAACGAAAAACAAGGAGGTGATTGGAGTGACAGACGAAGATTCAACTATACCAGAAGAGATCAGGGAGAAGTTAGATGAATTTCCTAATGAGTACCACTTTGTAAAATCAAACCATGCAGATGATGTAATTGATTTGTACTGTGGAGATGATTTTATAGACCACTTTAGTCTGCGTGGAGTAGACTCTAAAAGATTGGAAACGGTGATTAAGGAGCATGAAAGCCGAAATGGTCCAAGAGTATCTTAGGGAGTGAAGTAATTTGCGATAAAAAGCCGGATCCCCTGTGATCCGGCTTCTTTAATTATATTCGTTCATTGCTTGGTCCACTCCTTGTTCGATAATTACCTCTGTCGCTTCTGTTGCTTGCTTTTTCATCTTTTCAACTGATTTTTTCTCATTATGATTAAATTTTCCCAGAACGTATTTCTTTTGATCGGATGTTCCTTGCTCATAACCTATGCCCATTCTTATTCGGACAAAGTCTTTAGTTTCTATCTGGTTGATTACTGACTGCACGCCGTTATGGCCGCCGGCCCCTCTATCTTTACTTATTTTTAATTCTCCCGTTAGCAAATCAAGATCATCATGAATTACGATTAAATCATTGAGTTTGAGTGAAAAGTGATTTAAAAGTTCTTTTACTGCTTGACCCGATTTGTTCATATAGGTTTGTGGTTTGGCTAGGGTTGCTTCTTTTCCTTTGATTTTACCCTGAGAAACTAAAGATTTACCCAAGGATTCAGATTGAGGAAAGTTATATTCTTGGGCTAATTTATTAATTACTTCAAAGCCTATGTTGTGTCTAGTATTTTTAAATTTTTTTCCGGGATTGCCTAAACCCACTACTAAATACACAATTTTAGTTTGTTAAGCTTATATTAACCTTATTGTAACACTTTAGCTAAAACTTGAAAAATTAGAAAAATTTGGTAGAATAGAGAAAGTAACATGAAGCAGCCACTACTTTATCTTTGGGAAATATCTAAAATAGTAATTATCGCTTTGCTGATAGTAGCACCTATCCGCTATTTTTTATTCCAGCCTTTTTTGGTCCATGGTTCTAGCATGGAACCTAATTTTCATAATGGAGATTATTTAATAATTGATGAAGTAAGTTACCGATTTAGAGATCCGAAGCGAGGAGAGGTAATTGTCTTTCATTACCCCGAAGAGCCAAAGTATGAGTATATTAAGAGAATAGTTGGGCTTCCCGGAGAAACCGTGAAGGTTAATGAAGGTAAAGTAACCGTTTACTCCAAAGACAAGAAAAGAGTTTTAAAAGAAACTTACTTACCCGCTTCGGCTGATACTCCCGGTAGTACCGAAGTTACCCTAAATTCTAATGAATACTTTGTATTGGGAGATAATAGAACTGCTTCCTCCGATTCGAGAAGATGGGGACCTCTTAAAGAAAAATACATTGTGGGGAGAGTTTGGTTTCACTTGCAACCACTCTCAGTATTAAATAAATTTAAATTATAATTATGGCTGATCCAGAATTTCATTCACCTACCGGCATGCACGACATATTGCCGGATCAACAAAAATATTACGAAAAAATAACGAGGGCAGTAAAAGAAATGGCCGATTTTTATCGTTTTCAAAGAATTACTACGCCCGTACTGGAAGATAAGGAATTGTTTGAGAGAGGCACTGGAACTTCTACTGATGTAGTGCAGAAACAAATGTACACTGTAAAAACGAAGAATGATGAATTCGCAATGCGACCCGAAGGCACTCCCGGTATCGCCCGAGCTTACATTGAACACGGCATGAAAAGTTGGCCCAAGCCGGTGCGACTTTGGTATTTAGAGCCCTTTTTCAGGCACGAAAAACCACAAGCTGGGCGTTCTCGAGAGTTTCATCAATTCGGTTTTGAGGTTCTAGGACAACAAAGCCCCGCTATTGATGTACAGGTAATTCAAGTGTTTTATCATCTTCTTAAGAATTTGAAGATAGAAGATTTGATAATTCAAATTAACAGCATTGGCTGTCCTAGTTGTCGCGCCCGCTATAAAGAAGATTTAGTAGATTATTTAGAAGATCACGAAGATGATTTATGTGGTGATTGTGAAAGAAGATTAGAAGAAAATCCTTTGCGGGTGCTGGATTGCAAGAATCAACAATGTCAACCCATTATCAAAGATGCTCCGCAAATAGTTGATTATCTTTGCAAAGAATGTCATAATCACTTTAAACAGGTG
>JAZKSW010000032.1:0-5741 GCA_036625875.1 Minisyncoccota bacterium | reverse complement strand
ATAACGTAAAAGGGGTTGCAGTTGACCAGCTTGTAGAGGAAGGGAGAATATCTTCGCGTTGTTTTTTCAACGTTAATACAAGGAAAGATTTCAAAAAACTGGATTTGTGATGACTAGGTAAAATGACCTCAAGAGAGTTTTCTAACTTATATAGTCTTGTTTATTTTTAAAGGTAAGGTTGTGAGTCCTAGGACCCCAAACTCCCTGCCTAATAAATGGTAGGTCGGGGTCAACCTCGAAAAAAGTCTATCTCATTAACTTTAGTGAATAATTTGAAATTCAGTAGTCTATATAAGTTCTACATAAATCTGATTTTTTTAATTTCCTTCTAAATCCCTTTTCAATTTAAGCACAATTTCAGCTAGCTATTCTTGCTTCTAAGCCAAAACTTTTATAAACTTTGGTTGGTAAACTATCCATATGGAGGAATAACCAACCATGTCCCGCTTAGGAAAAAAGACAATGATCCAGGCGTTAAAGCCCTACACCCTTGATTACACCAAAGAATACCATCTAAGAGAATTAGCTCGGGAATTGGAGATAAACCATGCTTCTTTGCGGCCTCACCTGGACTCCTTGAAGAAGAAAGGGGTAATCAAGGAGAAAGAGCAGGGCAGAAACAAAGTTTTTTCCCTTAACCACAAAAGTGACCTTCTCCCCTATTACTTGATCCAGGCTGAAGCTGACCGGACCGCTGAGTTCCTAGAGGGCAACAACACCATCAGATCCTTCTGGAAGAATTTCAGGGATAAAGTTCCCTATGAGCGAAGACAAGATATCGAGACTCTGATCTTGTTTGGATCTTTTGCCAAGAAAACCGAGGATAAAAAGAGCGATATAGACCTGTTTCTGGCCGCGGCCAAAAAAACTTCTGAAAAAGTTACGGAGACTTGTAGCAAATTGGAAACAGTTACAGGAAGAACGATTGAACTGGAAAAAACTAACAGTCTCCGAAACCTATTAGCACACCAGGGGCTCGGGACTTTTGGAGAGGTAATCCACAATCATGTTATATTATTAGGAATAGAGAATTTTGTCCGGACTGTGAGGAGGTTTCAGAGTGTCTAATTCAGATCATTTGGAATGGTGTCTCCGGGAGGGCCAGATAGAACTGGACAGCCCCAACCAGATGTTAGCTGAGGACTATCAGGCGAAGGCAAGGGAGGCTTTAGAAGTTTCGGCCTTACTGGAGAACAACGAGCACTATGATTGGTCAGTAACGGCCTCATATTACGCCCGATACTTTATTTTGACCGCCCTATTGAGAAAATGTGGGGTCGTGGCTGAAAACCATGCCTGCGCGATAACCCTATTCGAAGTTGCTTTTGTCGAAGAAGGAGAGCTAGATGAAAAACTCTTGGAGTCGATTAAAGAAGGAAAGAGGAGCAGGGTTGAGAAGCAATATGGGATAACCAGAACAACGGATACGACCGCTGAAAATCAGCGGGAAAAAGCGGTCAATTTTGTAACGGAGCTTAATGGTTATATAGAGGGGATTTCTTCCGATATGGTCGAGCAGGTGAGGAGGGTAGTAGAAAAAATGTAAAAGAGGTGGGAAGATGAATAAGCAAAATTCTATTTTCGAGGTTAATAAAGATATACTGCAAAATTTAGATCCTGAAAGGGCTGAAGACGTACTTAGAAAACTATTATACGCGGAAGCAAGAACCTTAGGAGTTCCTATCAACTCAATTGATATCCCTATTGAGACAAACGCTCCTGATGGAGGGGTTGATGCTAGGGTGGAATCAAGCGCCGAAGCTTCTAATGAGGGCCTGATAAGAGATGGTTATACCTGTTACCAAATGAAGTCGGGCGAAAATTTTGACCCCACTAAATCCTACGATGTTAAGGAGGAGCTCTTTGTTAATACTGAACCAAAAAAAGAAAATCTCAAAAGATGGATTAAAGACTGTATGGAGCGAGATGGTACATATATTCTCATTAGTTTAGGTAAGGATATAGCACCCAACCGCAAAGAAGCTCTAAAAACCTTGAACAGCTGCTTAGCTGAAGCTGGATATCCAGACGCTGATACTGAGGTGTGGGGACCTGAAAAGATACGGGGATTTTTACAGTCGTATCCAACAATGTCTCTGACTTTGAACAGATTACAAAATAGTGCTGTTATGACTTTTGAGCAATGGAAGATCCATGGAAACCTAAAAAGGGAAATTTTTCTGGATGAAGCTCGACAAGAAAGAATTGAAAGGATTAGGAAAGTTATAAGGAATAAGAATGCAGCACAGCATGTTCATATTTGTGGCCAATCAGGAGCGGAAAAAACCCGTCTTGCTTTAGAAGCGCTTGATGAACCAGACCTCAAACCCTTGGTTTGGTATGAAGACAACGCTGATCGCTTTATCCAAAAAGGTAGCTTGAATATATTATCTAGACCTGATAACCACTATAGCGTAATTTTAGTAATTGATAACTGCGAACAAAGGAGCAGGGAGAAAATTTGGAAAAAGCTAAAAAATCAAGGTGCTGAAATAAAAGTAATTACCATCTCAACAAAATGTAAAGAGAACACCGATAGGAGTTCCTGTATTGAGGTACCACCTCTAGAGGATGAACAAATAAAAAAGATTCTATCGTCTTATAAAATTCCGGAAAGTAGCCTTGAACATTGGAGCGAGATCTGCGACGGGTCTCCTGGAGTAGCGCATATAGTAGGGAAGAACTGGGTCAACAAAGATAGGGATATTCTAGCTCCTTCCGATTCAGAGGATATTTGGAAGCGCCATATAGCAGGAGAGTCAGAATATGGCAGCCAACAAGTAAAAGAAAGGAGATTAGTATTATCGTACCTAGCTCTGTTCAAGCAGTTTGGATATAAAAGTGAGGTAAGGGAGGAGGCCAAGAAGATACATGAACTTCTCCAAGAGGATAACCCGGGAATTGGTTGGGCCGAATTCAGTGATATCGTCCATTACTTCAAAAAGAGAGGTATTCTTAGGGGAAAAAATACACTTCATATCTCCCCAAAGGCGCTACACATCAAGATGTGGGCGGAATGGTGGGATTATTATGGTGACATAGATCGTTTTTATGAAATAGCCGAACAACTACCCTCAAAACTTCAACGATGGTTTTTTGATATGTTTAGGTATGCAGAAGAATCTGAAACCGCATCTGATATCGCTAAAAAACTTTTAACTCAAAGGGGTTTTTTTGAGAGTGAAGAACTGCTAGAAACAGATGTAGGTTCTCAGCTCTTCCAGGTCCTAGCTGAAGCCACTCCAGGGTTCGCACTCAGTTTTTTGGAGCGCACGATAGGGGAAAAAGATAGAGAAGAACTTCTTAATTTCAAAACAGGCCGAAGAAAGGTTATTCGAGCCCTCAAAATGATCACCATTTGGGACGAATACTTCACTCGAGGAGCTAGATTACTGTTAAAATTAGGGGAAGCCGAAAACGAGAGCTGGGCGAACAATGCTAGTGGAGAATTTGCTAAATTATTTTCCCCTGCCCCTGCACCTGTGGCTCCAACGGAAAAACCAATAAGGGAGAGGCTAACTATTTTGAAAGAGACCCTAGGTTCTAATTCAGATCACAAGATCGAACTGGGATTAAGAGGGTGTCGAAATGCATTGCGAACCGGTCACTTCTCCAGAATGGTGGGACCAGAACGCCAGGGGTTAAAAAGAGAGCCAGATTTATGGGTCCCTTCTGATCGTAGTGAGTATTTAGAATATTATCGGTCAGTTTGGGACTTACTGACTGAAAAGCTTGATGAGCTGGAGAAACAGAAGGATGAGATTATAGAGATCCTTATAGAAAGTTCGGGACAATTGGGAAAGATTCCGGAGCTGAACGAAATGGTGGTTAAGACTCTTCAACGATTATCGGAAAGAGATGAAGTAAGTACTGTAAAAATTCTTTCCACGGCAAAAGAACAGCTACACTTTAATGAGGAAGATCTTGCAGAAGAAGTAAAAGCAAACTGGGAAGGTTTGGTGCAAGAGCTAACCACGGATGATTATCATTTTAGGTTGCGAAAGGCGGTAGGAAATAAAGATTTCCGACGACCAATAAAGGAAGCACGAAAAAAACAACGAGAGGAGATCGAAGAAGTAGCAAAAAGAAGCATTGAGGAGAAGGAAAAGCTCAAAGAGGGGCTCCCCTGGTTGGTATCTGAGAACGCTTCTAGTGGAGGCCTGTTCGGGCGAAAATTAGGAGAACATGATGAGAATTTTTCACTGTTACCCGATATTAAGGAAGAACAGCTAAAAAAGGACCGGGAAGAGGAAAGGTTGAGTTTCTTTTCAGGTTATCTGGGAGCTATTTATGAAGACAATGAGGAAAAATGGGACAATATTATAGATAAGTTTGTAGAGGACGATGAAACAGCTTACATGGTTTCAGAATTGCTGCGAGGGGCACCGTTGAACGACAAAACTGCTTTAAAAGCGCTTAATTTGGTAAAGAACGATTTGATGAAACCAGCTGAGCTACAGCATTTAGGTGACTGGACCGGGGTCTCCGAGGAGACCTTTGTTAAGATAATCGACTTATTAGTTCAAAATTCATCCCCTTGTTCAAAGCCTATAGGGTTATTTTTAATGGATTTTTACTACTTAAGAGATGATGAAACTCCTGCTCTCCCCTCTGAGCCAACGCTAACGCTTTTAACTGATTCTTTCTTCTTTGAAGATCCTAATGAATGTGCTTTGCAACATATTACGACCGATTACTACTGGAACAAACTAGGAGAAGTCTTCCTAGAAAGATTTTCGGAAAGGGATTTAGAAATTGCTGAAGCTTTGTTATCAGGGTTTGGGGAGGAAGGTTCTATCACCCAGCATGGGGACAGCAAAGCGATAGAACTACTGGATAAGGTAATGACTAAAAAGCCGGCTAAAATTTGGGATTTAATCACGCCAAAATTAAGATTCCCAATTACTGCTCAGGCAGAAATGATAACTTCATGGCTTCAAGGAGGGAAATTTGAAGAAGGAAAAAATCCCCCTATCACCGAAGTGCCGGAGAGTAAAATATGGAGCTGGGTTGATGGCGATACTGACAAAAGACCGTGGTATCTAGCTACCTTCGTTCCCACTTTTTTTTCTGAAGAGGACTGGAAAAGTAGTTTAGCAAGAAAATTGCTGGTGAAATATGGCCACAGGAAAGACGTAAGAAACAATCTAAGTGCGAACTTTGGCACTGGTTTGTGGATGGGAAAAGAGAGCAAGCATCATGCTAGCAAAAGGGAATCCCTACAAGATCTTAAGGAAATGTCCACAGATAAAAATGTACTGAGATGGATTAATGACGAAATAAGAAGTTTGAAGACTCAGGAACAAAAAGCAGAGACGCGGGAGGAACGATTCAGAAATCTTTAGACGTCCAGACAAAATTTTTTATGTCAACAAATCTGCTAGCTCTTCCTTCAGTTCCTCCTTAAAAATATGTTTATTGTTATAGATCACCTAGTCTTGAAGGCTGTTTATAACTTCTTTAGGCCTGTCGGCTTTTTCAGCCATACACCTTTTAGAGGGTGTTTACTGTTCAGGCAGGGTCTGGTGTCTGCAGGGTTCACTTATCTACGAGCATAGAATACTGGAAGTATCTTTATCATCTTTATTCTGCATTCTGTTTGTCTCGAGAATCTTGTCATCAATATCCCTCCCCGGTAAAACCGGGAAGGGGTAATTGTGACCTAATAAACCTTTTCTACGTCAACTGCAGCTACCTTCAATTCGGGTATCTTGGCGATTGGGTCCAGTTCTGGATTAGTA
>JAZKSW010000031.1:0-5820 GCA_036625875.1 Minisyncoccota bacterium | reverse complement strand
AGTTAATTTGTTAGCATTAAATATCTGTATAACCTTGGTGCTTATTCCCGAAAACCACAGAGTAAATAATTTAATAACTCTTTTAGGAGGATTTCCGGTTAAAAAATAAGCCCATCTGGGCCCACCCAATGTTTGAAACACCAGAGCCTTCTTATTATCAAGCAGTTTATTGGGGAGGGCGGAGATTAATCCTTGCTTCTCAAAATTGTAAGCAAAACCGGGTGTTAAAACTCGATCTAAAAAGCCCTTTAGCACTGCGGGCATGGAAGCCCACCATACCGGGTATATGAAAATTAGTTTTTCTGCTTCTTCAATCTTCTTCTGAAATTTTTTGTTTTCTCCGCTTACTTTGTCATTTCCGGCGGTGTAAAGTTCTTCCTCCTTCAATATTGGTTCGTAGTTAATGTCATATAAATCTATTACCTCAAAACTTTCTCCCTTTTTCGAAAGTTCTTGCTTAACTCTTTTTAAGATATAAGAACAAAAACCTTTTGTAGGAGGGTGAGCGTAGATTACTAAAGTTTTCATGATTTTATTTTAGTTATTTTAACTCTTCAAAAAGTTTAGGCTTCTTCTCACTTTTAACTACCCGAAAACTTTTTCGGCCTATCACCTGACCGCTCTTCGTTTCAATATTAACACGATAAAGCCCCGGAGTCACGTGACTGTAAGTGTAAAGTCGGTAACCTCCTTCTCTGCCTCCCTGTATCTCATAAGGCAACCTTGTCTTAGTGATCCAACTGTTCTCCTGGGTATCATACTTACTCCATTCGTGAGCTATTTCTAGGGTCATTCCCAAAGGAGCATGTACTGCACTAAACATGTAAATTGGTTCACCTTCTTGGGTAATATGCATCTTTTTACGAGTGAAAAGGCAATTATCCCAGTTTTGGCACTTTTCACCGACAACGTTGTAGTGATTGTTTACTTTTTCAACGTGGTGGTAAACTCCAATATCTTTTAATGCGAGTGGAATTGGTGGGATCCAATTTGCAAAGTACAGTACGTTAATAAAAATAAATACGGCACCTATTACTACCCATAACTTTTTCTTTCTGTGTTTTATTGCTTCTGAAAATCTTGATACGCCGTAAACAAAGGCAACTATTAGGGCTAAAGCCAAAAATCCACTAACCAAGAAGATACCGAGCCCCAATTGTTTAAAGGTGTAAGGAAAAACTAAGTTCAAGTAGGCAAAAATAGTAAAGAAATAAACACCTATTTGTAGCAGAGGTGTTACTTCCTTTCTTCTTGCTATTTCATTACCTACAATTAAACCGGCGAGCACTAAGAAAAAGGGCCAACTGGCAAAAAAGGAGCCACTTTGGAAATAAAATATTAAAAATCCGTTAAAAAGGTTACCAAAGGAAAACTGTACAAACAACGGAGCTAAAAACTGCCAGTGGTACCCTATTCTTTTAATAGGCGGTTCTTCTTTAAAGTAATTGATTGCTCCAATGTTGATTCCAATAAAAACTAAGTGTCCTAAGAAAATGTATTTTAAATTACCCAATCCTATTGCCTGAAAGGCAAAGGCATCAGTAATAAAACCTAGAGTTAATGCCGCCGGGATCAAAAAACGCTCATACTGCTCGTAAAACTCTTTTAGTTTATAAAATTGTTGCTTAACTTTTGTTTTCATCTTTGTTTGCCCCATAATATCTTTTAACACTTTAAATTTCAAGAGAAAACCCGGTGCTAAGCACCGGGTTTGCCTCACTATTGGTTTATCTATGAATCTTCCGTGGTTTCAGCTGCTGCGTGCAGAATGTTTTCAATGCCTAATATTCCATCCAGCAAACTGTCCGGTTCCCAGACAAAATGTACATGCCAAAGATTATCTCCTTTGTGTTGAAAGCATCCAGCATGTGAAGTATTTTGAATTTCTTTGGGTAAGTCCTTTATGTAAAACTCCAATCGGTCGTACTCCAATTTGATTACTCCGGGGAACCTCCCCAGTTTACCACCTTTATAAAAACCCTTAGCTTTTTCCTCATTAACTTTTTCCCAGTCTCTTGCTCCCGATAAATCCGACAATTCCAGGTTCTTAGTTTCGTCAATAGACATAAAACACCTCCTATGTAATTGTTATGAGCTGTAATTTAATTTTTAGTCTGAATCTACTATCTCTGAAATTACTTGATCAAATTCAAAAGTTTCTCTTTCCTCCTCGCATTCGATCCTTTCGCTTTCCGGTAGAACACCGCAATTGACATATTCAGCTAAAAAGCTAATAGTAACGAGGTCGTTATCTTTTAAAGTTGAATATGCGTATTCGGTGTAAGTAGTGCCGGCTGCTCCTTCACTTGTAGTTTCAATGCAATAACTTTTACCATTAATTACTTCCGGGTAAATTTTACCGGGCAAGTCGGTATTAAGTTCTTTCTCTTCGCAGGCTATCCCTTGCTCGGTTACTTCAAACTTCTCGGGGTATTCATCTTCATTCTTTATTACTTCAACTTCCCAGTCTCGCGCTGAAATGTAATCAGCTTCCAATTGCTCGGGAAATTGATAATCAGATGTTTCTTGCTTTAATTGTTGTTTTGCTTTTTCTTCTACCGAATCAATGAGGTTGTTTAATTTTTGCTTGTGTTTGGTGTGAAAATTCAAAACATCTTCCTGTAACTCTTCGGGAAACATTTTTCTAATGTCTTCTTCGTGATGAGTTCCGTCTCTCGGTTGATTGTGGGCCGTAATCTTTCCTTCCGAAACATTTAAAACCAAGGGTAAAGAAACACCGCTTTCTTGTTTAAGTTTGTTCCTAAAAGAATATTCTACGATATAAGCCCAAACGAAGATCCTGTCTTGGGTTCTGTTAAATTCATGATAGTCGGCGAAAATCTCACTTTCATTGTTGGCTTTAACGAGACCGGAGTTTTTCAAGTAATTAATAATTTTTTCTTCTCCCACCTCTTCTACTTTACTGGGTTCATTAGCGGGTTCGTTGTCTCGGTTGCCGACAAATAAAAATACTAATCCAATTACTACTACCAGGCTAATTAAAGTTATTAAAATTTTATTATTCATGTTTTATTTAATTAAGAATAACGATTGCTAAATTCAAGACTGCCGCAAAACTAACCCAGGCAAGATAAGGCAATAAGAGATAAGCCGCTGTTTTATTTATTTTATAAAAACTAGTAATAGTAAGTAAAATTGCCACCCATAAAAGTATTATTTCTACAAAGCCCCAAAGAGGCGCTTGCAACCCGAAGAAGATAATTGACCAAAGAGTATTTAAAACCAACTGCACTGCAAAGACAAAAAGTGCTTTTTTGTGGGTTTTTGCTCTACTCCACACCAAATAAAGGGAAACACCCATTAGCAAATACAACAAAGTCCAGGCCGGCCCAAATATCCAACCGGGCGGAGTAAATACCGGCTTCTCTATGGTAGTATACCAACCAGAAACACTGCTACCAGTAAAAAATGCCCCTATTAGCCCGGCCAATTGCGGCAAGGCCAACGAAGCAATAAGTTTTTTATAATTCATAATTTTAAATTAATGCTTCAAAAATTTAATTTTAGGAGAATTTCCGGCTGTAATTTTAACCTTTCCACCTATAGGGAAAGTTATTTGAGGGTCCGTGTGAGCAAAATCAACTCCGGCTATAACCGGTAAGTCTTTTAAGGATTTTTTGGAATTTATTATTTTTCTAATTTTTTCATTGGTCATTTTACTTGCTTTTGGAAACCTGCCTATAACGACTCCCAAAATATTTTTGAGATTGTTTTGTTGAAGTACCGATTGCAGGTATCTATCGAACTCTACGGCAGAAGATTCTCCGGCTAGATCATCATCTTCAACAAACAAAATAAAATCCTTCATTTTTGGAAAGTAATCAGTCCCCTGTAACAGACTGAACGTTCCCATGTTACCACCGATTACGGTTCCCTCCGCTCTTCCCTTTTTTATTTCCGTCCAGCCCTCATTCTTTATTAAACTTCTTTCTTCTTGATTTTCATACCACTTATCATCAGTCCAATTTTCACTTTCTTTTATTTCAAATGGCTCATCATTCATCAGGCATTTTTTAAAATAATCAAGAGTGTAACCCAAATGATATTTTTGACCAAAGGTCGAATAATGAGGTCCATAATAAGTTACTAACCCGGCTTTTTCCAAAATTGCGTTATTCAAGATAGTAGCGTCGGAATATCCACAAAATGGCTTTGGGTTTTCTCTTATTATTTCCCAGTCAATATAGTCTAAAAGTTGATTACTATTAAAGCCACCGATAACGGTTATAATACCATCAACATCATTATCCGAAAAAGCCTCGTGAATATCAGAAATCCGAGATTCTATAGAGGAAGAATTAAATTTATCACTTTCTTCAACATGCTCTCCAAAGGTCAAATTTAAACCCAAATCTGAAAATCGCTGATTAGCAATTTCCCTAACTTCTTTTGAAATTATAGACATCGAGCGAGATGGTGCCACAACTCTTATTTGATCACCCTTTTCAAGTTTTTTAGGATAAATTTTTTCCACAATTTTATTTTAATTTAATTATTTTTAATTTTTTCTAATATATAATCGAGCTCTTTTTTAATCTCTTTTTTTTGATCAAAAGTACTTTCAATAATTATCGGGATATCTTTACTTAGTGAATCAATTATTTTGTCTTGTTCGGTTTTAAATAGCGGGTAATGTGGAAATTCGGAACGAAAACCACTGAGATGGTACTCTACTATTTTATCGCCAAACTCATTATGGAACTGATCAGCCAATTCCATTGATTTGTCATTTGTGTAGCAGTGTTGCAGATCCAAAGTAACATTAAATCCGTATTTGTTAACAATCTTTCTAATTTGTTCTACTGTTCTACCACCAATCTTGTGGTTATCCATATTTTCTACCGATATCGGAGAAGTAATAGAATCTTTAATTAGTTGCCAATTAACTTCTCCATTAACATGAAAAATAAAATTGTCTATTTTATATTTTTTGTTTATTTCTTCTAAATTTAAAAGGGTTTTCTTTAGTTTGTCTGATGATAAGCTAGAAAGATTTGGTCCATGAACGGAGATATAATCCAAAAAGGACAAATTAATTTCATGGTTTAAAAAATAATCAATTATTTCTTTGCGAGCACAATTAAGCTCTATTGCGTTAACTAGGCTATAATCCCAACAATCAATATTTTCAAACAAAGAGGCATCTTCTTTTTTAGAGAATATTCTATGAAAATCTCCGCTACTAAAACCAATAATCATATAAAACTTATTTTAAATTAATTATTTATTATTTTAAAAATTACGAGTTAAAACTCTCTAAAGCGGGCGTTGCCGGGATGTCCGTAAAGATGTAATAGAAGCTCCTTGTGGGAACCAAAATGAGCCCTCAAAACTTCAAATTCAATTTCCAACCTTTCTTCCAAACTTTCAAAGATATTTATACACTTGTCCGAGTCGGCCAAATTATTAGAAAGATGAGCAAAGGGTAAAATTACCACCTTATCTATCTCAACTTCCGCGGCCATTTTTTCTATTTCCTTGCCCAACTCTTCCACAGTCTCAGATTCTTTATCTCCTTTCTCGACAGTTAAAAGGATCACCACGCAATTTTGACAATCCTTCTCTTCGCCTTTCACTGACTCAGGCTCTATATCGTCAGGTCGGCTCGAAAGCTCGGTTATTTTAGTTTTGTAATTCTTACAATGAAGAAGTAAAGCTTTCATAATTTTATTTTAAATTAATTATCTATTATCTCTTTAACCATTTCATCAATATCAATATCATTTACTTCTTCTATTTTTTTAATTACCTCCTCCGGGAATATATTAGGTCCTTTCTCCGCTCCGTGTAAGGCACATG
>JAZKSW010000030.1:0-5943 GCA_036625875.1 Minisyncoccota bacterium | reverse complement strand
AGAGGAAGAGAATGTTCAGGAACCATTTGCGAGAGAGGTAAAAGATCAGTTCCCCTTCCTCCCGCTAATATCACTGCCTTCATATATTATTTATTAAATTAGTCTTCTTTTCTTAAAAATGCGGGTGGATCCCATTTTTCTTCCTCCTTTTTTATTTCTTCTTCGGCTTTCTTTTCTTTTTCTTTTAAGTCGAGTGCATTCCGGCGATCTTTCTTCTCTTTAGAGTTTTTCTCATCACCCTCGTCCTCTTCGTCCTTTTCATTATTTTTGTCGTTCTCGTCTTTATCTTTTTCTGATTTTTTTGTATCCTTTTTCTTATTGTCTTCTTTTTTCTTGTCTTTTTCCTTCTTTCCGGATTTCTCACTTTTCTCGTTTTCGCACCCCACCCCCAGCAAGGTAACTTTGATTTTACCTTGATAGTCTTTGTCTTGAGAAACTCCAAAAATTATCTTCGCTCTGTTGTTGACATCGGAAATAATATTTGAAACTTTTTCTACCTCCGTAATTTTTAAGTCATTTCCACCTACGATATTGTATAAGATACGTTCAGCTCCATCTACTTCATAATCATAAATCGGGCTATTTAGTACCGATTCAGCAACTTTTTTGGCTTTTTGTGGACCTTCCTTGGTTACACTGTTTAAGTAGGCTAATTTCCTTTGACCATGCAAGACCGTTTCCAGGTCCGCCCAATCAATGTTAATGGTACCGGGTAAATAAAGAACCTCTATCAAACCCTCCAAAAAATCAGCCAAAATGGTATTCATGGCAGAAAAGGCTTCTGTTAAAGGAGTATCTTTATCTATCTTTTCAGACTCAGAATCAGTAAGATTGAAAATACGTTCATTGGGAATAACGGAGTATGCAGATAAATAAGGGCTTATCTCCTTTAAACTTTCTTTGGCAATTTTGTTTTTCTTTTTACCTTCAAAATCAAAGGGCAGAGTGAATACTCCCAATGTAGTATTATCCAGTGATTTCGCTATTTCGGCAAAGACGGGAGTAGCTCCGCTTCCAACACCACCTCCTAAGGTAGCTACTAAAATAGAAAGATCTTTGTCGTCAAACAAAGTCTTAATTTTTTCTTTAGCATTTTCGGCGGCACTTTTACCCAATTCGGGATCCATTCCGGTTCCCAAACCGCGTGTTACCTTTTTCCCAAATTGAAAAGTCTTACATTTTCTGGGAACACCTTCCAAATCTTGTTGATCGGTATTGGCAGTAGCGAAAGTAACACTTCTTTTGCTAATTCGTGGAGCAATTTCAGAGACGATAGAACTTCCACCACCCCCAACACCTACCACTCTTATTTTTGTCTTCTTTGGATCAATATTCTCATCGGTCATATTTACGAACGAGTGAGAGAGTTAAATGATGTTAATTATAATTAGAAATGAGTGTAAAGATACAATGTGCTTGCATATTTATCTTTATCGAATGATAATTTCAAGCTTTGCTTATTTAAACTTTTAAAACGAGTGAGTAAATAGAAGCTTTGAGTGTAATGAAAAGGTTATATACTTACTTTATATTACACTTTTTAGACTTAGAATGCAAACTAAACTAACTTTAAAAGAAAAAGCGGGAGGCTTTGCCTCCCAGCCTTATAAAGTATCCGAGACGTAGGGCTATTAATCACAAAAATTTCCGGTCAAGCATTAACCCGACTCCCGCGAAGGTCGGGGCAGGTAAAAATCCCCACGTCTCGGATAATAAGTTGTAAATAACTATCAAGTAACTGTTAAAATTTCCTCAGATTCGGTATTTCCATTGATCTTTTCCTTAACTTTTTCTGCAAATTCCACTTGCTTCCTGGGGTCGCTGAACAGCGCCTCCTCTTGCAAAGCTTCTATTACTTTTTCCTCAATAAATTCATCAAAGTTGATCCCTCTATAGAGAATCTCAAAGTATTCCATAGCTTCTTTTTTCTTTTTATCTCTTTCGTACCCGTCATTGTGAGAATTTCTCGCTTCGCTCAATATGTTCTCAAGATACTCAGCAGTAGTCATTGGTTAGTCACCCCCTTTTATGGTTCGTAAATGACGATACAACTTACCTATCAACATGCCTCTTATTGATTTTTTATCAGTTATATATCTGGGTTCAATCCCATTGCTGTTTTCACATTTAGCTATTCTTTCTTCACCATCAATGCAGCATTCATCTTGATGCTCGCCTCCACAATCGAATTTAAAAGAAACTACAGCCATAGTTTCACCCCTATAAAATTTTTAAGAGCTTTGAATCTGCTCTTCAAATTTTTTCATTAATTCTTTAGTAACAGAACCGGGTTCTTCACTTATTTCATGTTCATCAACTTGTGTCACGGGTAAAATTTCTCTGTGAGTTGAGGTTAAAAACACCTCATCGCTTCCATAAAGAGCAGAAAGTGGCAAATTTCTTTCTTCCACTCGGTAATCTTTTGCTATTTCTATAACGAAACTTCTGGTGATACCCGGTAAAATTCCTTCAGCGGGAGTAACTATAATGTTATCTTTTACTGCAAAAATATTACTGGTTGTTCCTTCTAAAGCTTTCCCTTGATCGGTATAAATCGCCTCGTGAGCATCCTCATCTCTAGCCTTTTTTACAGCCCTAAAACCGGTTAAATAATCTAAAGTTTTGGCGTCGGGAAAACTTCTTTTCCCGTCCACCGTTATTGCTTTTACTCCTTCTTGATAAAATTCGTCAGGATATTCGTGAAGTTCTTTAATAGTAATAATTAAAACCGGATCTTCCGGCTCCATCAGTCCTTGGTCTTCGCCGCCTGTAATAATAATTCTGGAGCTGGCTTCGTCCAGTTCTGTTTTATTCAAAGTAGTAATCATTCTTTCTTTCAGCTCTGATTTGGACCAGGGATGTTCCAAGCCAAGCGACTGAGCGGATTCCAACAATCTACTTAAATGATCATCTATTTTGAAAAACTTTCCGTTGTAGGTACGAAGAGTTTCAAAAATACCTATACCTCTTTGAAAACCAACATCAAAAACAGAAACCTTCGCTTGTTCTTCGGGATAAACTTTCCCTTTTTCTTTATGAGAAGATTTTTCTATGTAAACTTTACTCATCACTTTTATAATATGACATAATTTTTACTTTTGCAATTCAAATAAGAATTCCTCCGTGCGAAATTACACGGAGGAATATAAAACTACTTCATAAATAACCTAGACTTTCCATCTTTTCTCTGGTTTCCTCGTTCCTTTTTACTTCGGTAGGCTCTTTGTAGAAATCCTTTGTTTCGTAGTAACTCGGTTCCTTGGGAGAAATTTCTCTAATAACCTCTCCGTCCATTTGATAAGGAATCTTACGGGAATTGAGGTTTAAAACGGTAGGAGCTAAATCAAGAATAGAAGCATTTTTTTCTTGGCTTTTTATACCATTTCCATAGGCCATGAGAATTCCATCCCTTCTATGATGAGCCGGGTGCAACTTTCCGCTAAACAGGCTAGAATTATAGAACATTATGGCTCCGTACCCCACCATCTTCCCAAAACAGTTTGCTCCTTCAAGCGGATTGAATAAAATGTCGGGCGCATCATCCAAATAAGGTCCGGAATAAAGTTCTTCTTTGGTCTTAACCCACTCAGCCATTTTCTTTTCAGCGTCCGAAACCTTCAAATTAGCTAACTTTTTCATAATTTCTCTTCTGATTGTTTCGTAATCTCCATCAACTGCACCTTTGTTCTCCCTTTCTTTCAGATTAACCCTTACGTGCCCGATATCCGATCTAGAGTAAGCCTGAGTTCGTTTCCAATCTACACTATCCTCTGAAAGAAATAATAACTTCATAAGATCATTGGTCGGAAGCCCAACTATGGGATTATCAATAAAGTTAATACCCAACACTTCTTTAACAAAATAGTAGATATACTCACCTATATTCCGCCTGTTCTGCTGAGTAAATCCGATCTTAGCTAAACCTTCCTTTATCTTAGCCCTAAAATTGTCATTCAAATTCAAATAGCCTTCTTCTTCCAGCCAAGTATTCACGTTAAAAGTTTTCTCTAAAGGACCGAAACCGTGATCCGATAGAATAATAAATTTTGAATCGTCTGGAGCTATCTCCATCAATTTTCCTATCTGCTTATCTGCCTCTTTGAAAACTTCTGCTCTCGGATCCCAATCTTCTGTTACTTCATCCCAAAGATAATGCTGAACGTGATCGGTAGCAAAGAAGTGAATTGCCATCGTTCCGTTTTCTTCCAAATGGTTTTCGTAAAGGTAGCGGGCTGCCGCTCCCCTACTCCTAACGGAACTTTTTAGTTCTGCTTCCCATTCCTTCGGTTTCTTACCCTTAGTAAAGGGTTCGGGTAAAAATTCATATTCGGGTACGGCTTGATACAGCTCTTCAATTAAATCTTTAGGATAGGACTTTTGTTCAGCCGAAGAAGGGGTCAAAAATCCGGGAATAACAAAACCGTTAACTTCTTCCGGAGGGTAAGTAACCGGAACGGACAGTAATCCAATTCCTTCTCCTTGGTCACTGAGTTCCTTCCAAACCGTTTTCGTTTTCAATGAACTTTTATTAATCACTTTGCCTTTGTACGAATCGGAAAGATCGAGCCAATTATACACTCCGTGCTTACCGGGATTAACCCCGGTATGAAAAGAAGACCAAGCGGGACCGGTAAGAGGTGGAAACGTACTTTCAAGTTCTCCGGACAGACCTTGCTTTTTTATCTTTTTCAGGTTCTCCAGGTAACCATCTTTTATCCACTTATCAATCAAATCCGGACTAGCACCATCTAGAGCAATTAGGAAAGTGTTCATAACAACCTCCTCTTTATAGGTATTTTATTGAGGTTATTCTTCTTCATTATAATAAATAAAAAGAGCACATTCTTTTCTAACTTTACCCTAATTATTTTAAAAAGTCAAATAAAAAGAACCGCCTGCTTCTGAACAGAACGGTTCCTAAATAAAATAAGCGAATGCAGCTACACCGAATACCTTTATAATCTTACCCAAGATAATTACAAACAAGCCATAGCGAATTTCCAAAGTTTTAACGGCAAAAATTGCTCCACCGGTTAAGATGGTACCTAAAAAGGGTACCGGAGGAATTGACAATACTAACAAAGCAATATAGTCGTACTTGTAATTCTCCACCAGCTTCGAAATGGTTTTGTTTCTTTTTTCGGGAGACTCAAAAAGAATAAAATTGCTATCAGAATTATTAAACCCATTAATTTTTTCCCAATGGTAACTTAGCCTGGGAAATCTGGATCTAATTACTTCCTTAATCTCTTCAATTCCGCTTTTTGAGATTAAATAATTAATAGGAAGATAAAGCATTATCGCTCCCCACATATTAACCCCGAGAGCAATAAAGAGCGCAGTGACCATTGACTGGTGACTTAAGAACCGGCGAAATAAAATCTGGTCCGAAGTCAACCACCATTGAATAAAAAGGGATACAAAATTAAAAAAATCCTTCAGCTTTACTCACACTTGTAAAATATCTACCGAAAGAAAGAAAGCCAACAACAAAGTACTGATAATTTTTCTACCCCGGCAAGAACCAACTTCGGATTTCTCTAAAGCGCTTATAAAAACTACGGCTACTATTATCGTGGTAAAAATTGACAAGCAAATCACCTCTCATCTCAAAAACTTTTATTCAATTTAAAGCTACTTAACTAGTTTAATTTTAAAGAATAGAACTGTCAAGTAAAAAGAGCAAGGCTGGGAGTTTCCCCCCAGCCTTATTTGATGAATATGTCATCTGTAGGAAAATTCTGCAGCGGTTTATGAGCAACGTTACTGCTAGAACTTTTTAGTCATTATGAGTTTAACCTCCTTCTCTGTCTCTCACCTGCTAGATCTAGCTTTCAATTCCTAGGGCTTCAACAGTTCTGAATTACCTTTGGGAATAAGCCATTAATCACCTCCGTTATTGAATTGTATTTTCAAACTAAGATTTATAAAACTAATTGTCAA